>JANSYR010000003.1:300000-518063 GCA_024742285.1 bacterium
ACGACGGCGCGCCCGGCGCCTCCCAGAAGACCGAGCCCGCCCAGGCCGCCGCGGCGCCGACCCCGGCGCCCGAGAAGAAGAAGTCGACCCGCCCGGAGACGCCCGCGGACATCCAGAACGGTCTCGTGCTCGCGCTCTCCGCGTTCCCGGAAGGCTCTTCCGATCCGCTCCCCGCGGAGCTCGAGTTCATCGTCCGCAAGGGCGGCGAGTGGGTCGTCACCCGGATGACCGACGAGGCGAGCAACGTCTTCCACAAGGCGATGGCCTACGAGACCCCCGCCGGCGAGACGAAGCTCCTGACCGGCGCCGGCGAGAAGGCGCTGCTCAAGCTCTGGACGAAGCAGCCGGACGGGGCCTTCTACTCCGAGACGATCTGGGAGAAGGACTTCGGCGGACAGTTCTCGCGCATGCGCGACATCGAGGTCGGCGACATCGACGGCAACGGCACGAACGTGATGGCCGTCGCGACCCACGACCAGGGCGTCGTCGCGGTCGTGCGGCCGACCGCCGACGGCTACGCGGTCGAGGAGCTCGACGTCGAGAAGGACACCTTCGTGCACGAGGTGGAGCTCGGGGACGTCGACGGCGACGGGGCGATGGAGATCTACGCCACGCCCTCCGAGCCGAACAAGCTCGACGGCTCGCACCAGTCGGGCCAGGTCGTGCGCTACGTCCCGAGCAAGGGCGAGGGCCGCGTCGTCGTGGCGGATCTCGGCGATCGCCACGCGAAGGAGATCCTCGTCCACGACATCGACGGCAACGGCAAGGACGAGCTCTACGTGATCGTCGAGGGGCAGGTCGATCCGGAGACGAAGCGCATGAGCCACCGGACCGAGGTCTGGCGCTACGAGGCCGATACGCCGGCGGACCAGGGCGTCGTGATCGCCGAGCTCGACGATCGACTGGGACGCTTCCTGACGCCCGCGGACCTCGATGGCGACGGGAAGAAGGAGATCGTGGCGGCCCTCTTCGCGAAGGGCGTCTGGTGGCTGCGGCCCGGTGACGACCCGACGAAGCCCTGGCGCAAGAAGGCGATCGATCGCCGCTCCTCGAGCTTCGAGCACGCGACGATCGCGCTCGACCTCGACGAGGACGGCCAGCAGGAGCTCTACGTCGCCGGAGACAACCAGGGCGAGATCCGGCGCTACGTCTGGAACGGCCGCCGGCTCGTCAAGGAAGTGATCTACGAGCGGAACGACCCGCGCTCGATCCTGACCTGGAACATCATGCCGATCCCGGCGGAGCTGGCGCTCGAGTAGGCGGCGACGCCGACGTCAGGCGTCCATCCGAGCGAGGGCCAGCATCGCGTTCGTCGCGATCTCGATGCACTGACCCATGTTCGCGTCGAGGTCGATCTCCGAGGGGCCGGGCCAGGGGGCTTTGTCCGAGACGACGCAGATCGCGCCCGCGCGGATCCCGAAGAGTCCCGCGAGGGTCAGCAGGATCCCGGCCTCCATTTCGCAGTTGAGGATGCGGGCCTGCTGCATGTCGCGGATGCGTGCGCCGAGAGGGGACGGCCAGTAGCCGTCGACGCTCATGCTGAGGAGCGTGTCGTCCGGACCCGCGACGGCGTTGCGCGCGTAGAACGCGTCGAGGGACCAGGTCACGCCGGTGCGCACGCGCGCGTTCGTCGCGCTCGCCGCCGCGACGAGCGCGCCGACGACGTCCCAGCTCGCGACCGCCGGATACTCCGGCACGACGTAGGTCTTGCTCGTGCCGTCGTCGCGCACGCAGCCGGTCGTGATCGCGAGGTCGCCGACCTCGAGGGCCGGGTCGAGGCCGCCGGAGTTCCCGATCCGGACGATCGTCTTCACGCCGAGCTTGATCATCTCTTCGAGCAGGACGGCGGTGCCAGGGGCCCCGATGCCGTGCGAGGCGACCGAGAGCGGGATCCCATCCTTCGATCCGGTCACGACCATGTACTCGCGCACCTGCGCCACGACGCGCTTGTCGTCCCAGTCGGCGGAGATGCGCTCGACCCGGGCGGGGTCGCCGCAGACGAAGGCGTGGGGGGCGAGTTCACCGGGACGCAGGCCGGTGATCGGTTGGGCGTCGCTCAAGACGGACTCCTTCGGGTGCGCAGGGGACGCGCGGCGGGGGCAGGAAAGCGGTTTTCGCGGGGGCGTGCCAGACTCCCGGCCCGCGCGCCCCGCGCCCTTCCGGGAGACGCGACATGCTCCGCCTCGAGACCGATCGCCTGATCCTCCGCCCCTTCGCGCCGACCGACTTCGACGCGGTCCACGCCTACGGGAGCGATCCCGAAGTCACGCGCTACACGAGCTTCGGTCCGAACACCGAAGAGGAGACCCGCGGCTTTCTCGAGACGTGCGTCGACGGCATGGCCCTCGCCGCTGCGACTTCGCCGGAGACGCACGTCGAGACCGGCTCCCTCGACTGGGCGATCGTGCTCCGTGACGGCGACTCGTTGATCGGGGGGTGCGGCTTGCGCGGCGGGCTGCCCGGAAGCGGCGAGCTCGAGACCGGCTACGTGCTGAATCGTGGCTATTGGAGGCGGGGCTTCGGGCGCGAAGCGGTCGAGGCCCTGAGGGACTTCGCGTTCGGTCCCTTGGCGGCCCGCCGGGTCTTCGCGCGGATCTTCCCCGCCAACGCCGGGTCGATCGCCCTGATCGAGTCCCTTGGATTCGTGCGGGAAGGGGTGCGGCGGCGGGACTTCTTCGTGCGTGGGGCATGGGAGGACGCGGCGGTCTACGCGCAGCTCGCCGACGATCCGCGATAGACTCCCGGACGAGCGATTCCCCCTGCGTTCCCGGGGATCGCCTCGCCCCTGGAGGTGTCATGCCCCGCCGATCGATCGGAGGCCCGCTCACGATCGGGATCGTCTCGATGGTCCTGGTGCTCGCCCTCGGCGTGGGCTGGCAGATCCTCGTCTGGCGGGACGAGCCCGGCGCCGAGACGGGCATGTCGACCTTCGACCTCGTGCTCTTCGGTTTCGGCACGCTCTTCTTCCTGATGGTCTTCGCGGGCCTGGTCTGGTTGAGCGTGAAGCTCGTCCTCGAGATGCGACTCAACCAGTCCCAGCGCGCGTTCATCGACGCCGTCACGCACGAGTTGAAGACGCCCCTCGCGTCCTTCCGGCTCGGGCTCGAGACCCTCGATCGGCACGAGCTGAAGCCGGAGAAGCGGGCGGAGTTCCTGGGACGAATGGGCGAGGACCTCGATCGCCTCGAGTACACGGTGACCCAGGTGCTGGCGGCCGCCCGGGCGGAGGAAGGGGCGGTCAAGACGGCCGATCGCCCGAGCGTCGATCTGCGCGAAGTCCTCGGAGCGAACGTGCGGGAGCTCCGGGAACGACACGATCTCGATGCCGACGCCGTTCGCCTGGACCCGTCCCGGACGCTTCGGGTGCGCGGTGACGAAGCCGAGCTGGGCGTCATCTTCCGCAACCTGCTCGAGAATGCGGTGAAGTACTCGGACGACCCGATCTGCATCCGCGTCGGGATCATCGAAGTCCCGGACGGCCGCGTGCGCGTCGAGATCTCCGACCAGGGGATCGGCATCCCGAAGCAGGAGCTCGGCCGGATCTTCAACCGGTTCTACCGGGCGGGCCGCGACGTCCAACGACAGGTCTCGGGGCTGGGCCTGGGTCTCTTCGTCGTTCGCACGCTGCTTCGCAAGCACGGCGGCGGGATCGTCGCGCTCTCGGAAGGGGCAGGGCGCGGGAGCCGTTTCGTCGTGACCCTGAGGCCCGCCTGATGGCCGCGGGGCCGGAGTCGAAGGGTCTCGCGGCACGGATCCTCGTCGTCGAGGACGAGGCGCACATCGCCGACGGGTTGCGCTTCAACCTCGAGGAGGAGGGCTATTCGGTCGAGGTCGCGACGGACGGGCGGACCGCCGTCGAGCGGATCTCCGATGGCGAAGCCCCGCGTCTCGACCTCGTGATCCTCGACCTGATGCTGCCCGAGCTCTCCGGCTTCGAGGTCGCGCGCCGGACCCGTGCGTCGGGCAACTACGTCGCGATCCTGATGCTGACCGCGAAAGACGACGGCGCCGACGTCGTCCGCGGCCTCGAGGAAGGAGCGGACGACTACCTGACGAAGCCCTTCCGACTCGAGGAGCTGCTCGCGCGGGTCCGCGGTCTCCTCCGACGCCGACGTTGGGACGGGGCGTTCGAGCGCACGGATCCGAGCGCCGAGGTCCAGGTCGGCAAGAGCGTGATCCACTTCGACCGCTTCGCGATCGAAACGCCCGACGAGACGGTCACGCTCACCACCCGCGAAGCCGGGTTGTTGCGCGCGCTCGTGGACCGCGAAGGCGAGACGGTCACGCGGGGTGAGCTGCTCGAGCAGGTCTGGGGATTGCGCCCCGACACCAAGACGCGTGTGATCGACAGCTTCGTCGTCCGTCTCCGAAAGTATCTCGAACGCGACCCGAGTGAGCCGGAACACATCGTCTCCGTCCGCGGACGCGGCTATCGATTCGATCGTTAGGACCGATCGCAACGGTTCGTCTCTGTCAAGTGCTCATTGCGGATCAATCGTCCACGACGCGATGAGAACGACGCACGAGTGACGCGTGTTTTTCGCTTGTGGAGAGTGGCGGGATCGTGCCAACTTCTCCCCATGAGTTCGTTGCGCATGCATGTCCAGCCGGTCCTCGGCGAGCCGACGCTGATGATGGCGTTCGAAGGTTGGAACGACGCGTGCGAGTCGGCTTCGTCGGCGGTCCGTTTCGTCGATGCCCATCTTCGCGGCGTGCCCCTCGCGGACATCGACCCCGACGACTACTACGACTTCACGGTCCGACGTCCGCAGGTTCACTACGCGACCGGACACTCCGGCCCGATCTCCTGGCCGTCGAGCGAGTTCCGCTACGGCGTGACCGAAGACGGACTCGAGCTGATCACCGGCCTCGGCGTCGAACCGCACATGCGCTGGCGCAGCTACTGCGAGTCGATCGTCGAGCTCGCCGTCGACATGGGCGTCCAGCGCTGTCTCCTGCTGGGCGCGTATCTCGCCGACGTCGTCTACTCCCAGCCCGTCACGGTCTCGGGCTTCGCCAGCGACGCCTCGCTCCTCGAGCGCTTCGAGGTCGAGCCGACCAGCTACGAGGGGCCGACCGGGATCGTCGGTGTGCTCGCGAACGCGCTGATCGAAGAGGGCGTCGAAGTGCTCTCCCTCTGGGCCGGACTCCCCCACTACATCACCGCGACCCCGAACCCGCGCGGTGCCCTCGCGCTCCTGCGCAAGGTCTCGCAGTACCTCGAGGTCCCCTTCGATCTCCAGAAGATGCGGGAGGACGCCCTCCGCTTCGAAGAGGACGTCTCGCGCGTCGTCGCCTCCGACGAAGAGCTCTCCGACTACGTCAAGGAGCTGAAGCGGCGCGAGTTCGCCCAATAGTCGCTCGTCTCGAACGCGGCCTTTCGGATGCCGTGCCGGGGCTGGGCCGGCGCGCGCTCCGATCCTCACTTTCTCTCGGCCTGTCGGCGGGGGGCGTGATCGTTCGGGCGTGGTGCACCAGGCCTCGCGGTTTTTTTGCGGTCTGAGCGCGCGCCGGCCGAGCCTCGGGCGGGGTGCTCGAGGGGCCACGTCCGAGCTCGCTCGGGTCGGTTGCGACTGCCGTGCTTGTTAGGCGGGGCTGCGCGGCGCGGCGTCCGATCGAAATCGTGCGAGCGCACCACGTGCGCCTCTACGCACATCGTCCCGAGCGGCCGGGGCGGCGGGCGCCTGGACCGCAATAAAACCGCGAGGCGCGATGCACGGCCTCCAGTGCATCATGCGGTCCGCCGGCGCGCCGAGGGAAAGTGAGGATCCAGCCGCCCGCCGACCCGGCCGCCTGGCACGGCCTGCGAACGCGCGCGTCAGCCGAGTTCGATACTTTCGCCGATGAGCATGATCGGGATGCTGTCGTCGACGATGTAGAGGACGCGGCCGTCTTCGCGCAGCAGGCCTTCCTCGATCACCGTCTCGACCTTCGCGCCGCCGCGGTTGCGCAGGCGCCCCGCTTCGATCTCGGCGTTGAGCGGCGCGAGGACCGCGGCCTCGGCGCGGGCCACGGGCTGGCGCGTCTCGGGGCAGCAGAGGATGTCGAGGAGTTGGTCGTCGATCGGCATGGGGGAATCCTAGCGGGCGTTCGGCCCGGTCGTCGTCCACGCGCGACGCATGGCCGCGGACGGCATTCGTGTCCGCAGGAGAGGCCGTCGCGATGGACGTCGCCACGCGTCTCGGCGTGACGAAGCCACTCTATCGCAACATCGCGGACGGATAGTCGAGGATGCGGCGGGCCACGATCAGCTGGTTGATCTGCTGGGTGCCCTCGTAGATGTCGTTGATCTTCGCGTCGCGCATCCACTTCTCGACCAGCAGCTTCTTCGAGTAGCCGACCGGGCCGAGGAGTTGGACCGCCTTCTGGGTGATCTTCGTGACCGCGAGGCCGGCCTTCGCCTTGGCCATCGAGGCCTCGAGGTTGTTGGGCTTGCCGGAGTTCATCATCCACGCGGCGCGCCAGGTGAGCAGTCGGGCCGCGCGGAGCTCCGCCTCCATCTCGATCACGTCCCGCTCGATCGCGGTCAGCTCCCGCGGCGGTGCGTCGTAGCGGATCTCGACACCCTGTCGTTCGAGCTCTTCCTTGAGGAAGTCGAGGGCGGCGCGGCCGATGCCCGTCGCCATCGCGGCGACGATCGGGCGGCTCGCGTCGAAGGTCGCCATCGCGCCCTTGAAGCCCTTGTCTTTGGGGTTGGCGCCCGACTTCTTCGGATCCTTCTTCTTGACCTCGCTCGAGCCGAGCAGGTTCTCTGCCGGGACGCGGCAGTCCTCGAAGCGGAGCGTGGCGGTGTCCGAGGCCCGGATGCCGAGCTTCTTCTCACAGCCGATCAGCTCCATGCCCGGGGTGTTCGCCGGCACGACGAAGGACTTGATGCCGCCACGGCCAGCGCTCTTGTCGATCGTGGCCCAGACGACGACGAAGCCGCCGTCGACGGTCGCGGCGCCTTCGCCCGCCGTGCAGAAGATCTTGGTGCCGTTGAGGACGTACTCCCCGGTCGCCTCGTCGTAGTCGGCGGTCGTCTCGATCGCGGCGGAGTCGGAGCCGGCGTTCGGCTCGGTGATGGCCATCGCGCCCCAGATCGGATGCCCCCCCTCCTCGCGGAACGCGTTCATGAACTTGCTGCGCTGCTCCTTGGTTCCGGCGGCGGAGACGGCGGAGCCGCCGAGGGCCGGCGTCGGCATCCGCAGGTAGAGCCCGGCGTCGCCCCAGCAGAGCTCTTCCGCCTGCAGGCAGACGGTCACGAAGCCGTCGTTCTGGAAGGCGCCCTTGTCCTGCGGCCCCTTGCGCCCCTCGCTCCACCAGTAGTCGACCCACTCGGTCGGGAGCGTGTGCTCCTCGAGGTCGTATTTTCGGGAGATCGGGCGCATCTGCTCTCGCGCGATCTTGTTGTAGTGCTCGAGGGAGATCTGCGAGCCGGCGCTGAGTTCGAAGTCGATCGGCATTTCGGACTCCATGTCGCGAGACAGCACGGCGAGAAACTTCGCCGAGCGCCCGCAGGCGAGTATTAGACCAGGGCGAGGGTTTCGAAGCTGGCGAGGCCAGCGAGGTTGCGGAGGTGGAGCTCCGGGAGGTAGTCGCGGATGTAGCCGTGACCGCCGAAGACCTGGACCGCGCCATCGGCGACGCGAAGACCGATCCGCATCATCTGATCCTGCGCGAGGCGGGCGAGGCGGCCCGAGGGCTCGCCTCGATCGAGGGCGTCGGCCGCTTCCCAGATCAGCAGGCGGGCGCCGTCGATCTCGATCGCCATGTCCGCGAGCATGAAGGCGATCGCCTGCCGGGTGGCGATCGGCTGTCCGAAGGTCTCGCGCTGCTTCGCGTAGTCCCGGGAGACCTCGAAGGCCGCGCGTGCCGTTCCGAGCGCGGCGGCGGCGACGGCAATCCGGCCGCGATCGATCAGGCCCCGGATCGCCGCGTCGTCAGCGGCCAGGCGAGCGCTCTCCGGAACGCGGACGCCGGCGAGGGTGAGCTCGGCGGTCGGGAGGCCGTTCAGGCCCATGTTCATCTCGGCCTCGGCCGACAGGCCCGCCGCGTCGAGCGGTACGACGAAGGCCGCGAGGGAGTCGTTTTCCCCTGCAATCACGACGACTTGACTCGTTCCCTCGAGCCAGGGGACCTGGCACTTCACGCCGTCCAGGACGATCTCGCCGCCGTCCGCCTTCGCCGTCGTGTGGGGGTGAAAAACATCGAAATCGAAGCGGGGCTCGACGATGGCGAGGGATCCCGGGACGAATCGATCCCCGACCAGCGAAGGCAGGAGCTCGTTCTGCAGGGATTCGGACCCGAAATCGGCGATCGGGAGGCCCGAGAGGCCGGGCGAGAGGATTGCCAGGGCCGTCGCCATGTCGCCCCAGCCGAGCTCCTCGGCGATCAGCGCGCCGGTCAGCGCGGAGCGCTCGCCGCCGCCGCCGACGGATTCGGGCAGGGCGTTGGCGACGAGACCGAGCTCGTGGGCGGCGTCGAGGACGGCCGTATCAGGGGTACCGCGCTCGTCGGCCTCGCGACACCGGGGGCGGATCTCGTTCTCGGCGAACTGGCGGACGGTCTCGATGATGAGGGCCTGCTCTTCGCTGGGCTCGAAGTCGATCATGGGGAACTCCGGGTGGGCGGGGAGAGGCCGTTCGCAGGCCTCGGTGGGGCGACCGAGCCTATCGGATCGGGTGGGGGATCGCCCCGCCGGTCGAGGACCGCGGGTCGGTCCGGCTTGCCGTTCGCGCGCCGGGATTCGACGCCCGCCGACCTGGCCGCATCGTGCGAACGCGTTCGCCCAAACTCCGGTTGCGAGCGCGGTCGGTCGAGCGCGCGATCGGGGGCTTCGTCGGACGGGGGATCTCCCCGGACGGCACTCCGGACTGCGCCTGCAACCATTCGCTGCGCGCTCCTTCCAGGGGTGCCACGGATACTCCGCCGCGACCGCTTGACGCTGATTTCCGCCCGTTGTAACCACGGGCGCGTTCTCTGAAAAGTCCGCGTTTCGACTGCAGTTCGGTCATGTTCCACCGCCTCTTCCGTCTCCCGCCGCGCCCGATCGGGGCCACCGGTCGGGGAGGAGCGGGCGGCCTCGGTGCGTGTCCGGACAACCCTGAGCACTCCTAGGAAACCGTTTGTTGCACGCGGGGCTGCGTCGCCCGACCGATTCTCTCGGCCGACTCGACGCGACTCGAAACGACCCCCGCAACGACGGATCTCAGAAGGCCCCTACTCCATATGTCTGATACACACTCGTCGAACGAGCAGACCGGAGCAGCGCGACGGCGCTCGCTCGTGATCGGTGCGCTCTCGGCCCTCGCTGCGGCCGTGTTCGTGTTCTGGTCCGGCTGGCCGACGCCCACCGACGGCGCGGCCAACGCTGCCGGTGGCGGTGACGTGCTGATCGCCACCAGCGTCTGCGAGGCCCACCTTCTCCGGTCTCGCAAGGAAGACGATCCGAGCCTCGAGATCGAGATCCCGGCGGAGTACGACAAGCAGTGGCCCTCCGCCTCCGCCTGTCAGTCCGCAGTCGACGCCTGGGACCCGACGGCCGAAGGGCCGATGCAGCCGATCCCGTTCAGCCACAAGCACCACGCGGGCGAGTTCCAGATCGAGTGCCTCTACTGCCATGCCGGGACCGACAAGTCCCAGGCCGCCGGCGTTCCCTCCGTCGAGCTCTGCATGGGCTGCCATTCGCAGTTCCCGGCCGAGTACGACCAGATCGAGGGCATCCGGATCCTCAAGGAGCACTGGAAGCAGAAGAAGCCGGTCGAGTGGGTGCAGATCCATCGCCTCCCCGAACACGTGCAGTTCCGGCACAACCGCCACATCCAGGCGGGCGTCGACTGTCAGAACTGTCACGGCGACGTCGCTTCCTACGACAAGCTCCCGCTCGTCGAGGACTCGCACATCGGATACCTGGTGCCGGTCGCGAAGCTCGAGATGGGCTGGTGCATCAACTGCCATCGACAGAACAACCAGCAGGCGTCCCAGGACTGCCTGAAGTGCCACTACTAACGAGAGGTCTCGAGGAATCCCATGTCCGAGCTCGATCGTCGTGACTTCCTGAAGGTCGTCGGTCTATCAACCGGCGCTGCAGCTACGATTGCCTGTGACCCCCCGGATAAGCTGGTCCCCTATGTGATCCAGCCCGAGGCGATCACGCCCGGGATCGCCACCGACTACGCCTCCACCTGCCAGGAGTGCCCCGTCGGCTGCGGTCTTCACGTCAAGACCCGTGAAGGCCGCCCGATCAAGGTGGAAGGCAACCCCGACCATCCGATCAACCGCGGCGCGCTCTGTGCCCGCGGTCAGGCGGGCTTCTCTCGCGCCTATCACCCGGACCGGATCGAAGGCCCGATGACCCGCGGAAGCGACGGCTCCGCCCAGCCGATCAGTTGGGAAGACGCGACGGCCAAGGTCGCGGCGAAGCTCGGCGGCTCTGCCGGCAAGACCTGGATCCTCGGCGGTCCGGTCGGTCCCTCGCTCACCGGTGTGATCGATCAGTTCGCGGCCGCTGCGGGTCTCGCGGGACATCTCACCTACGACAACTTCGGAACCCAGGCGCTGGTCGAAGCGAGCGAGCAGGTCTTCGGGGCCTCCGCCGCGCCGATCTTCGACCTCTCCGAGGCCGACCTCGTCGTGGACTTCGGCGCCGACTTCCTCGACACGACCGTCGAGCTCGAAGCGCAGTGGACGAAGGCCCGGGACGTCAACACGCACAAGGACGGCGGTGCTCGTCTGATCGCGATCTCGCCGCGGCAGAATCTGACGGCCTCGAACGCGGACCACTGGGTCGCCGCGGCGCCGGGCAGCGAAGGTGTTCTCGCCCTCGCGCTCGCGAAGGCCGTCGCCAGGAAGAAGGGGGCTTCGGTCGCTGCGGTGAGCGGCGCCGACATCGGTGGCGCGGTCTCGGCGGCGGGCATCAGCCAGGGCGTCTTCGACGAGATGGTCGAGAAGCTCGCGAGCGCGAGCCACGCGGTCGCGCTTCCGCCGGGCGTCGCGGCGTCGACCTCGGCCGGCGCGGGCAACGCGGCGGCGGTTCTCCTGCTCAACTCGGTCCTCGGTGCCGTCGGCTCGCAGCTGACCTACCCCGCCGAGGATGCGCCGAAGCGCGCGAGCCTGGCCGACATCATCGGCCTGGTCGAGCAGATGAACGCGGGCAACGTCGACTGCCTCCTCATCCACGACCTGAACCCGGTCTTCTCGCTTCCCGCTTCGATCGGCTTCAAGGAAGCGCTGTCGAAGGTGGACCTCGTCGTCTCCTTCGCGCAGCTGATCGACGAGACCACCGAGGTGGCCGGTCTGCTCATGCCCGACAACGCGGCGGTCGAGAGCTGGGGCGACTCGAGCCCGCGACCGGGTGTCCGCGGGATCGTGCAGCCGACGCTGCGCCCGCTCCACGACACGCGACAGCTCGGCGACTCGATCCTCGCGATCGGTCGCGCCATGGGCGGCGGCGTCGCCTCGCAGCTGCCCGAGGGCAGCTTCAAGAGCGTGCTCGAGTCGAACTGGTCCGGCAGCAGCTGGCGCCAGGCCCTCGCCCGGGGCGGCGAGTTCGGCGCGACCCCGAAGCGCACCGTGTCGGTCGCCGGAAGCGCGGGCAACGTCCGCCCCTCTGCCCCGAAGCTCGCCGGTTCCGGCAGCTACACGCTGGTCGCGTTCCCGCACTCCTATTACGGCGACGGCGCCGGCGCGGCCCTGCCGTGGATGCAGGAGATCCCGGACCCGGTCACCAAGCTTTCCTGGAACAGCTGGGCCGAGATCTCGCAGAGCAAGGCCGACGAGCTCGGCGTCGTGTTCGGTGACGTGATCTCGGTCGAGACCCCCAGCGGCTCGGTGGAGCTCTCGGTCTACCCGCGCGGCGGTATCCGCGACGACGTCGTCGCGATCCCGATCGGCCAGGGCCACACGGTCGGCCACTACGCCTCCCATGCGGGCGACGCCTCCCACGAGGGCGCGACCGCGAAGGACGCGATGCAGCGCGGCGTGAACGTCGCCGATCTGCTCCCGGCGGCGAGCGACGAGGCCGGCGGCCAGGCCTACCTGTCGACGACGGCGAACGTCGCCAAGACGGGACGCTTCCGACGCCTGGCCCTCTCGCAGTGGACCGACAACCAGCGGGGACGCGGTCTCGCGCCGGAGGTCAGCCTCTACGACCTCGCGAAGGGCGGCGGTATGGCGCACTTCGCGGCGGCCGCGAGTGCCGAAGGCGACCACGGCGAAGACGGCGGCGATCACGGTGACGGCGGTGGTCACCACTTCGAAGGCCCGCCCTTCGAGTTCGAACGCGGCTACGACGCCGATCCCGACCAGCCCTACCGCTGGGGCATGACGATCGACAACGACAAGTGCACCGGTTGCGGCGCCTGCATCGCCGCCTGCTACATCGAGAACAACGTCTCGATCGTGGGCGAAGAGATGGCCATCAAGCATCGCGAGATGACCTGGCTCCGGATCGAGCGCTACGTCGGCGACGGTGAGGTCGACTTCAACGACGGTGCCGAGCGCCGGCCCACGCCCGACGGCGAGAAGCTCGGTGAGAACGAGGTGCGGCACCTGCCGATGCTCTGCCAGCACTGTGGCGCGGCACCCTGCGAGGCGGTCTGCCCGGTCATCGCGACCTACCACACCGACGAGGGAATCAACGGCATGGTGTACAACCGCTGTGTCGGCACCCGGTACTGCGGCAACAACTGCACCTACAAGGTCCGTCGCTTCAACTACTTCGACTACGGCAACAAGAACTGGCCCGGCCTTCTCGGCCTGATGCTCAATCCGGACGTCACCGTCCGCGGCCAGGGCGTCATGGAGAAGTGCTCGTTCTGTGTCCAGCGGATCGAGACCGCGCGCCAGCCCGCCAAGGACGAGGGGCGCCCGATCGGGGACGGTGAAGTCCTCACGGCGTGCCAGCAGACCTGCGCAAGCCAGGCCATCACGTTCGGCAACGTGCGTGACGATCAGAGCGCGGCCGTACAGCTCGTGAAGCAAAGCGAAGACCGGGCGTACCACGCGCTCCAGATCCTCAACACCCGCTCCGCCGTGACCTACCTCGCGCAGGTCCGACGGGACGAGAACGGAGGCCACTGATATGGCACCGCCTCCCGCGTCTGCAGTCGCCGACTCGATGACGGCCCCGGCTGCACCCAGGGATTCACAGACCAACGTCGACATCATGGCGGTCACGAAGGGCTTTCACTGGCCCTGGCTGATCGCCCTGATCTTCGCCGTCTCCGGAGTCGGGTTGGCTGCCGGCACGCTGGCCTACCAGACCTACGTGGGTCTCGGAATCGCCGGCTACCAGGCGCCGGTCTTCTGGGGCGTCTACATCATCACGTTCGTCTTCTGGATCGGCATCGGCCACGCCGGCACGCTGATCTCGGCGATCCTCTTCCTCTTCCGGGCGAAGTGGCGGAACGCGATCAACCGCGGCGCCGAGGCGATGACGGTCTTCGCCGTCCTCACCGCGGCGCTCTTCCCGCTGATCCACATCGGGCGCCTCTGGAAGTTCTACTTCCTCCTGCCCTACCCGAACCAGCGCTACCTCTGGGTCAACTTCAAGAGCCCGCTCCTCTGGGACGTGTTCGCGGTCAACACCTACCTGACGATCTCGCTCTTGTTCTTTCTGGTCGGATTGATCCCCGACATCGCGATCGCCCGCGACCGCGCCGTCGGATGGAAGAAGGCGGTCTACACGGTTCTCGCCGGTGGCTGGCAGGGCACGGGCAAGCAGTGGAAGGCGCACAATCGGACCGTCCTTCACCTGTCCGGCATCGCGACCCCGCTGGTCCTCTCGGTCCACTCGATCGTTTCCTGGGACTTCGCCATGTCGATCGTCCCGGGCTGGCACGCCACGATCTTCGCGCCCTACTTCGTCGCGGGCGCGATCTTCGGCGGCTTCGCCATGGTGATCAACGTGATGATCCCGGTCCGCCGGATCTTCAAGCTCGAGCGGTACATCACCGACTACCACTTCGAGAACATGTCGCGGTTCATCCTCTTCACGAGTCTGATCTGCGGCTACGCCTACGGCGCCGAATACTTCATCGCCTGGTACTCGGGCGTCGAGTTCGAGCAGACCTCGTTCTGGCTGCGCGCCTTCGGTCCCTACTGGTTCTCGACCTGGTGCATGATCATCTTCAACGTCGTCATGCCCCAGCTCCTGTGGATCAAGAAGCTCCGGACGAACCTGCCCTTCCTGTTCATCCTCTGCTTCTTCATCAACCTGGGCATGTGGTTCGAGCGGTACGTGATCATCATCACCTCGCTCTCCCGCGAGTACGTGCCGGCGGCCTGGGGTCTCTACATCCCCAGCACCACCGAGCTGATCGTCCTCACGGGCAGCTTCTGCTGGTTCAGCATGTTCTTCCTCCTGTTCCTGAAGATGTTCCCGATCATCGCCATCGCCGAGGTCAAGGAACTCGACATCCACGCGAAGGAGCACCACTGAGATGCCGACTCTCGTGAGCGTCTATGACCTGGTGTCGGATACGTCGAACGCCGTGCGGAGCCTCAAGGCCCGCGGCTTCGACGAGCTGACGACCTACTCGCCGGCTCCCTTCGACGAGCTCGAAGAAGCGGAAGACCCGACGCCCTCCAAGGTGCGGATCTTCACCCTGCTCGGCGGCCTGGTCGGCGTCGTGACCGGCTTCGGCATCCAGATCTGGATGTCGATGGACTGGCCGATCAAGATCGCGGGCAAGAACTTCGCGGCGATCCCGCCCATGTGGATCATCGGCTTCGAGCTGACGATTCTCTTCGGCGGCGTCCTGACCGTGCTGGCGCTCTTCGCGCTCGGCGGTCTCTATCCCCGCCCGCTCGACAAGCACTACAGCCCCCGCTTCTCCGCCGAGGAGTTCGGCGTCGTCGTCGAATGCGCGGAGCGGGACGTGGCCGAGGTCGAAGCCGTCATGCGCGGCAACGGTGCGAAGGAGGTTTCTCTTCATGCGTAGCCGCAGGCGCCTCATGCGTAGCCGCAGCCGCTCCACGCGTAGCCGCAGGCGCTCCATGCGTAGTGCGACCGCGACCCACTCCCTTTCGCAGCCCATCCGCGGCAGCCACACGACGGAACGTCGTGTGATGATGGGCGTGATGTGCTTCTTCTTCCTGACGCAGGTCGGGTGCTGGGAGCAGGTCTCGAAGGAATGGTTCGAGCAGATGAAGTGGCAGCCGGCCGTCCAGGCGTTCGAGCTGAACCAGTACGACCACCAGATCCAGATCACGAATCTGAGCCCGCCCGACGGGACGGTCCCGATCGGCTGGGGCAGCGTGCCGGACCTCGCTTCGATGTCGCTCTCCGAGCAGGACGCGGTCCCGAACCCGAACGCGGCGACCTTCGAGTCCCTCGCGCGCGGCAAGGAGTACTTCGACGTCAACTGCGCGACCTGTCACGGCCCGACCGGCGGTGGCAACGGTCCGATCGCGGCGCCGAACGGTCCGATCCAGGGCGTGCTGCCGATCGGTCCCGGTTCGCCGCTGGGCTTCAGCCTCGCGCCGGGCCTCACTGATGGCCACATCTACACCACGATCTCCCTCGGCCGCGGCCGCATGCCGAGCTACCGCCGGATTCCGCCGGAAGCACGCTGGGACGTCGTGAACTACATCCGCGACCTCAACGGTCAGGGAGGTTGATCGTGAGCGCTGTTGCAACCGCAGCCGAGCGCGCCAATCCGGGCGCTCTTCCCAAGCCGCTCTTCCAGGCCTGCCTCGCCGCCGTCGTGGTCGGCATCGTCTCCCTGATCGGGGGCGTTGCGTCGGATCCGCAGACGGCCTGGCTGTCCTTCCATGCCAACTTCATCTTCTTCACGATGTTGTCCTGTGGCGGCCTCGTGCTGACCGCGATCTACTCGATCGTCGGCGCGCACTGGCCGGGGCCCTATCGCCGCTTCGCGGAGAGCCTCGCCGCCTTCATTCCGGTCGCCTTCGTGCTCGGATGCGTCGGCTACTTCGGCGGCGAGTACATCTTCGACTGGCAGGCGAACGGCGCCATGCACGGCAAGGAAGGCTGGCTGTCGAAGGGTCGCTTCTACGGCACGGACCTGGGTCTGCTGGCGATCATGTCCTTCCTCTCGGTCGCGATGCTCAAGGCCTCGTCCCGCCCGAACCTGCGCAACCTCGCGGAGAACGGCGAAGGCTTCGCCAAGCGCATGGCGGAGAGCTGGACCGCCGGCTGGAAGGGAGACGAAGAGGAGCGTGAGGCGTCGAAGAAGAAGACCGCCTTCATCGCCCCCTTCATCGGCCTCGTCTACGGCATCGGCTTCGCCTTCTTCGCCTTCGATCAGGTCATGTCGATGGAGCAGGCGTGGTTCTCGAACCTCTTCGGCAACTTCGTGTGCTGGGGCGGAATCCTCTCCGCCGTCGCCGCGTGCGCCGTGTCGGGCCTCCTCTCGAAGGACCTGCCCGGCTTCGAGGGCGAGATCACCGAGAGCCGGATGCACGACATCGGCAAGATGATGTTCGCGTTCTCGATCTTCTGGTTCTACCTCTTCTGGGCGCAGTACCTGGTCATCTACTACGGCAACCTGCCGGAAGAGACCTACTACCTGCGGGATCGCCTCGGCGACCAGTTCCTGATCGACAAGGGCTACTCCGCGGCGGCGTTCGCGAAGAGCTGGACGAACTGGGACTTCTCCTGGGCGCGCTTCCAGACCGGCTACGGCTGGATGGCGATGGCGACCTGGGCCTGCAACTGGGTCCTGCCCTTCTTCGTCCTCCTCGGGCAGCGCCCGAAGAAGACCCCGTGGATCGCGGGTCCGATCGCCGGTCTGCTGCTCTTCGGCCTCTGGCTCGAGCGCAACTTGCTCGTCTGGCCCTCGGTCGTGAAGGGCGACATGACGGCGCCCTTCGGCCTGATCCAGTTCGGGATCGCCGCCGGCTTCATCGGCGCGTTCCTGGCGGTGGTGCTCTACTACAGCCGGGTCTTCCCGACGGTCGCGGTCGCGGTGAAGGAAGACTAGTCCTTCGGTCGCGGGCCCACGCCGAGTGGGCCGCGAACGACGCTGAGCGATGACGAAGGGCGCGGTCCACGGGGCCGCGCCCTTCTTTCTTTCGGCGTGCGGTGCGCTTTCTTGGCGTGCGGCGCTCGGAGGCGACGTTGAAGCTACCCTCGGCCCATGCCGCCTGATTCGGACGCGAAGGATTCCCACGTCGAGGTCCCCGCGTCGGAAGGCGGCGCGCGGATCGAGCTCTCGGACGGCGGGGCGCTCGTGCTCGGCGCGGAGGGCGTTCGGCGCGTCGACTTCGACGGGACGGGCGGCACGATCCACGCGTACGAGGCGATCGGGCACGTCTACGCCAGCGAGCGCGTCCTGCTGATCGGGACCGCAGACGACCTGATCACGCTTCGCCAGCGGGATCTCGTCTCGGCGGACCCGAGAGCCGAGCGCGACCGGCTCTTCGAGGCGATCCGGGCACGGCCGGGCGGCGAGGTGATCCTCGCGTCGATCGCTGCGGTCGAGCGCCTGGGCGACCACGAGGGGCCCGCCTGGGTGATCTGGGCGACGGTGCTGCTCTGCGTGATCGGCGCGGGATTGCAGATCGCCGACCGGCTCTTCGACCAGGTGGGGATCTTCGTTCCGGAGCTCGTCGTGCGTGGCGAGTACTGGCGCGCCATCACGATGCACTTCCTGCACGACGTGACCGCGACGCCCGATTTCCTGCGCCCGCTCCTGCCGATGCTCCGCGGTCTACCGATCCACATGGCGTTCAACATGGCGGGGATGCTCGTCCTCGGTCATCTGGTCGAGCGGCCGCTGGGCGGCTGGCGGACCGCGATCGTGCTCGCCTTCGCCGGCTTCGGCACGATCGCCGGGATCTTCGTCTTCGGGCACGGACGGGTGCTGGGCGCTTCCGGGCTCGTTTCCGGGCTCGCCGGCGCGATGCTGGCCCTCGAGCTCCACTACGCGTTCTGGATGCCGACCTACTGGCGGATCCCACGGCGGATCTTCATCGGCCTGCTGCTCTTCCAGTTCGCGGTGGTCGACCAGCTCCTCGCCCACCTCGTCGCGGGCGGCGCGCACCTCGGTGGCTTCGCGGGAGGCTATGTGGCGACCTGGCTCCTCGGCCGGCCCGGCGAGGCGGAGCTGCGGCCGACGGCCTCGACCCGGGTCGGTGCGGTGAGCGCAGCGATCCTGGCGGTGATGGGATTCGTGGGCGCCTGGCCGCTCGCTCGCCACGACCTCCCGGCCCTCGAGCGGCACGCGCTCCGGGTCGCAGACCTTCCCTTCGACTACTACCGCCCGGGCTACGACAACGCCGCAGCCTGGCTGATCTCGATCTCGGGGGAGGCTTCGCCCGAGAGCCTCGATCTCGCCGTGGCGCTCGCGGAGCGAGCGGTGGGCGACACGGCGGGCCTGAACCCGAGCGTGCTCGACACCCTCGCCGAAGCGCTCTTCCAGCGCGGCGACCTCGAGGCATCACTCTTCACGATCGATGCGGCGATCGCGCTCGCGCCGAACGAGCCCTATTTCCGCGAGCAGCGGCGGCGGTTCACTGGCGAGCGGGATCCAGGCGACCGGCCGCCCGAGCCGGGAGAACCGCTTCCCCGGCGATTCGACCCGGTCGACACGAGCGGGGCGGCGATTCCGGAGAACCCCTCCGCCGCTCCCCCGGATGCCCGGGCTCCCGGCCCTGCCTGATCGCGGGCTCGAAACGAGACGATGACCGTGCCGGAACGATCTATCGTCCTTGGGATCGGTCCCGCATGGGACCGAGGAGGGCCGCGATTCCGATGCGTCATCTGATCCCGATCGTTCCCATGCTCGTGCACATCCTGCTTCCGGTGGCGGTGCGCGCGGAAATTCCCGAACCCGTTCCCCACGTGCACCCCGAGTTCGCCGCGTACTCCGACGCGAACGACGATGCCCGACTCGTGAAGGTGAGCGAGCACGTCTACGCGGCCGTCGGCTACGACATCGGGAACATCGGATACGTCGTGACCGAGGAGGGGGTGCTCGTCTTCGACACCGGCGGCGAGGTCCCCCGCGCGCAGCGCGCCCTCGCGGCGCTTCGGGAAGTGACCGACGCGCCGATCGTCGGCGTGGTGTACTCCCACGGCCACGGCGACCATACGGGCGGGATCGACGCGTTCGTTCCGCCCGACCAGCGCGGCGACGTTCCGATCTACGCGGGCAGGAATTTCGAGCGCTACCTCCGGGAGAGCGCCGTTCCGCGGGGTCTCATGCGGGCCTACTACCAGATGGGCTACCTGCTTCCCAAAGACGAGACCGGAAGCGTCGGCTCGGGGATCGGTCCCGCCGTCGGATCGGGCGGTGCGACCTATCAGCGGCCGACGGTCGTCGTCGAGGACACGCTCGACCTCGAGATCGGGGGCGTTCGCATCCACCTCTTCTGGGGAAACACCGACCTCGACGACGGTCTCTCGATGTGGCTCCCCGAAGAGAAGGTGATGTTCGTGGGGGATGCCGCCTACCCGATGCTTCCCGCGATCGCGACGCCACGTTTCGAGTTCGGCCGCCAGTCGTGGGAGGCGCTCGAGACCCTCGATCGATACCGGACCTTTCCGATCGAGCACCTCGTTCCCGGCCATCTGCGGGTGATCTCGGGGCGCGAGGAGGTCGCCCGATTCCTCACGAATTTCCGCGACCTCGTCCAGTACATGCAGGACCAGGCGATTCGAGCGGTCAATCGACGGCTCGACCACGCGGAGGCCGCCACCGAGATGGAAGCGAATCTTCCGCCCCACCTCGCCGACGATCCGAATCTGGCCGAGCGCTATCACGAGTTCGACTGGATCGCCAAGCAGATGTACACGAAGGCCGGCGGCTGGTGGAATGGGGACGTCGTCGACCTGATCGCGATCCCGCCGAAGGCCCGCGCGGAGCGGACCCTCGAGCTGATCGGCAGCCGGCGCAAGGTGCGTCGCGCCGCGGAGAAGGCCTTCGAACGCGGTGAACGCGGATGGGCGGCCGAGCTCGTCCGGATGCTGGTCGTGACGGATCCAGGAGACGCGAAGGCGAAGGAGATGCTTGCCCGGATCCTCCGTACGGTCGCCTACGACGCGAACACGTCGAATCTCCGTCACTACCTGCTGACGGAGGCGCTCGTCATGGAGGGCAAGGCGGATCTCGAGTCCCTCCCGATCGACGTCGCGAATCCGCACTTCCTCGCGGCGAATCCCGACTCGGTGATGTTTCGCGCGATGGGGACGAAGCTCGACCCGGTGTCCAGTGCCGAAGTCGAGCTCGTCGGTGGATTCACGATTCGCGATACGGCGGAGGAGCACACCCTGATCATCCGCCGGGGCGTGATCGAATGGCGCGCGGGGCGCCCCGAGAATGCAGACGTTCGCGTCGCCTTCGATCGGCGGACCTGGCTCCTGATCGCCGGAGGGCACCTGCGCTTTCTCGACGCACAGGCCAAAGGTCTGCTCGAAGCGAGCCCCGGCCGGGAGGCGCTCGCGGCATTCGTTCGACACTTCGACGGAGAGGGTCGGTAGGTGAAGGGGACGCACACGGACTCGGGACTCGCCACGCGCCTTCCTCGTCTCCCGAGCACTCGATGACGGCGCGTGTCGACCTCCTCGCCGACGAATCGGCGATTCGCGACACGCTCGCGCGCTACTGGCGCGGGATCGACCGGCGGGACGTGGCACTCGTCGCGAGCGCCTATCACCCGGATGCCCAGGACGATCACGGCTATTTCGAGGGGTCGGTCGAAGGGTTCCTCGAGTCCCTCGAGCCTTCGGTCTGGCGCTTCTTCGAGAAGACCTTTCATTTCAGCGGTCAGATCGCGGTCGACTTCGATCCCTCGTGTCCCGACCGTGCGGTCGCCGAGTCCTACGCCGAAGCGCATCACCTTCGCCGGGGGGAAGACGGGGCGCTCCACGACCTCGTGTACGGACTTCGGTACGTGGACGCGTTCGAGCGCCGCGACGAAGAGTGGCGGATCGCTCGGCGCGTCTGCGCCTGGGATTGGGCGCGCACCGACCCTTGCGGCGCGATTCCCCTCCCGGACACCTACGCTCGCGGTCGGAACTCGCGAGCGGATCCCGTCTTCGGCCAGCCGCAGAGGACCGGAGCTCCCGAATCCCTCGACACGCTCGCGATCAAGCGGGCCTGCTCGGACACCCTCGCGCGCTACGCGCGCGGGGTCGATCGCTGCGACGTGGAACTCGTCGCCAGTGCGTACCATCCGGATGCCTACGACGACCACGGCGGCTACCAGGGGGATGCGGCCGGCTTCGTCGCCTGGGTGAAGCCGACGGTCATGGACGCGTTCACCTGCACGATGCACAAGCTCGGCAACCAGCTGATCGTGGTCGAGGAGGGGCGCGCCTGGGCGGAGACCTACGCGATCGCGCACCACGTCCAGGGAGACAGCGACCTGCCGACGGACATGATCATGGGTGTCCGGTACCTGGACACCCTCGAGGATCGCGGCGATGGGTGGAAGATCGCGGATCGCAGGATGACCTTCGAATGGGAGCGATCCGTCGAGATCGGCTCCCAGACGGAGTACGAAGGCTTTGCGCGCGGTCGGAGGGACGGCAGCGACCCCGCGCTCGCGCCCCGTACGACGGTCGCCGTGCCGGTCGGGAGCTCCGAGATGGCGGAGCATGCGGAGATCCAGGCGGCGCTCTTCCGCTATTGCCGGGGCGTCGATCGCCGGGATCCCGACCTGATCCGCAGCACCTATCACGCGGACGCCTTCGACGACCACGGCGTGTACAAGGGAGATCTCGAGGGCTTCCTCGAGTTCGTCGAACGGGAGGTCTGGGCGAGGTTCCGGACGACGATGCACAAGCTCGGACAGGCGCTGATCGAGATCGACGGCGACGTGGCCTCCGCGGAGACCTACGCGGTCTGCCACCACGTGATCGCCGAGAACGGCCGGGACGTCGCCGACAGCGTGATGGGGATTCGATACCTCGATCGCTTCGAGCGGCGCGCGGGCTGCTGGCGGATCGCTCGGCGCGAGCTGCGCTGGGAGTGGATCCGGCTGGACGCGCTCGTCCCCCTCGATGCCGACTGGACGCTGGGACGGGCCGATGCGCACGATCCGGTCTGCCTGGCGGTTTCGGGAGAAGGCCCCGGGTCAGCGGCCGGCGAGTCGGGTCTCGGGTAGAGTCGGCTCGCCCCGCGCAGCAGGGACGAACCCGCGCCTCGGCTGCGGCGCCATCCGAGAGAGAAGAACCTTGAGCACCCCCTCCCTTCCGCTTCCCGCCCTGGCCCTCGCGGCCGTGCCCGGCCGTCGCCAGAAGACCCTCGACCTCGCCAAGGAGATCGAGCGCCGTGGCTATGCCGGGATCTACTGCGCGAGCTTCGGGGATGGCGTCGGGCTGTCGCATTCCCTGGCCCACGTGACGGAACGGATTCCGTTCGGCACGTCGATCGCGAACATCTACACGCGCCACGTGAGAGATTATGCGCAGACGATCTCGATGATCCACGAGCTGTCCGGCGGGCGCTTCCGATTCGGGATCGGCGTGAGTCACGATGCGATGAACGGGCGCCTCGGGATCAAGGGAGGCAAGCCCCTCGGCGACATCCGGGAGTTCGTCTCGGGTCTGCACGGCGCGAAGCGGGTGGGCGACCTCCCGCCGATCGTGATCGCAGGGCTGCGCACGAAGATGGTGTCGCTCTCCGCGGAGATCGCAGACGGCGTCGTGTACGCGAACGTCTCCCGGCGACATACGCCGAAGTCGCTCTCGGTGATCCCCGAGGCGCGGCGCTCGAGCGACGACTTCTTCGTCGGAAACATGATCCCGACCTGCGTCTCGGACGATCTCGAGGCCGCCGCGGCGATCAACCGTCGCACCCTGATCATGTACGTGAACTACCCGAACTACCGGAACTACTGGAAGGAGGCGGGCTACGTCGAGGAGATGGAGGCGATCGAAGCCGCCATCGAAGCGGGGGAGCAGGACCGGCTGACCTCGCTCATGACCGACGAATGGCTCTCCGACTGCACCCTCTACGGACCCGCGAGCCGGGTTCTCGAGGGGCTCGAAGCGTGGTACGCAGCCGGCCTGAAGACACCGGTGCTCGTGCCATCGTCGGCGAGCGGTGGCCAGTTCGAGGCCTTCGAAGAGGTCTTCTCGCTGTTCTGATCCGCCGGCTGCGGGCGCTCGCCGGGTGGGCTCAGGCTGCCTCGAGGGTGACCAGTCGCGACGGGACGCCGGCGTGCATGCCGTCGGTCCGGTCGGCGTAGTAGCGGGCGTTCAGGTCCGCCTCGGTCGCGTGTTCGACGAGCCGGAAGCCGCGCTCGGCGACGAGTTCCTCGAAGCGCTCGGGCAGCCAGCTGCTGACCCAGGGCTCGCCACCTTCCTCGGTGGTCATCCCGATCCGGCCGAGATAGTCCGCCTGCTCGGGGGTGAGCGGGACCTTGCCCTGGTAGTTCAGGCAGAGGCGGCTTCCCGGCGCCATCAGCGTCCGGACGTCCGCGAGGGTGGCTTCGGTCGCCTCGACGGAAACGTAGGGGATCGTGTTCATCCACGACCAGACGGACGGGCGTAAGGAATCGAAGCCTGCCGCGGGGAGCGCCTCGGAGACCTTCGTCGATTCGAAGTCGATCGGGACGAACGTGGGGACCTGGGCGGGCGTCTTCCCGGCGGCCTCGATTCGGCGCCGCTTGAGGGCCTGCACGTCCGGGAAGTCGACCTCGAAGACGCGGACGCGGTCCGCCAGGTCGTCGCGACGAAGCGCGAACGTGTCGAACCCCGCCCCCAGGATCACGTACTGGTCGACCCCCGCTTCGACGCATCGCTCGACCTCGTCCTCCGCATAGCGAAGCGAGCCGATCCCGACGGCCAGGATCAGCCGGAAGTCGATGCCCGAGCCGGCGAGGACCTTCGCGTCGTTCTCCGGGTCCTGGGCGACCCCCCGCGACGCTTCGCCGAGGAGCTCGAGGGCCCAGGTGTCCCGCAAAACCGGGTCTTCCGCGTGGAGCGTGTGGCTCGCGCGCCCGAGGACCGCGCCCTCCGCCGTGCCGAGACTCTCTCCATCTCCCGTCTTGGCCATGCTCTCCTCCTTCTAGCGTCGATAGCGCGTCACGACGGCGCGGTAGCGCCGACGCAGCGCTTCCGCGCGCGCCTCGGGCGTGACCCGGGGCGTCGACGCCGGCAAGTGTTCGCGGAGGCCTGCGAACGGCACGCGTTCGAAGGCCGGCGTCGGCGCCTCGTCCGCCCCGAGGAAGCGCATCGCGACCGTACCTCGGGTGTCGCTGGCCGGGTCGAGCCAGTTCGGGACGCCGGGATCCGAGTGCGCGATCACGGCACGAAAGACGCCGTCGTCGTCGACCTGTGCCTGGGCGTGGTTGAGCGAGCTCTGACGGGACGCGAACTCGATCTGCTCCCAATAGCGATTGCCCATCGCGAAGACCCAATGATGGGAGGCCGGGGGCACGAACGAGACGATCACGGCCTCGTCGGCCCCGCAGGCGAAGTTGCCCATGCAGTACGACTGGTCGGCCGCGCCCGCGTTCTTCGCCGCGCGGTCCGCGGCGTGGGTGATCACCGAGTTCTCCGGGAGCGAGAGGAAGCCGGCGCTCATCTGCGCCCACTGTTCCGCCCCCTTCACGAGCCAGGTCTCGAGGAGCGCGAGCTGGGCGCGGACACGCTCCGGCGTGGGTGGCGGGATCGGCCAGGTCGCGTCCTCGCGTTCGATGAAGAGATCGGCGGGTCGCTCGTGCTCCCAGTCCCCGAAGTACTGACGGACGAGCAGGAAGCCCGCGTCCTCCCGCGAAGGCAGCCAGTGCGCCGCTCCGGTTTCGCCCGCGCGCCCTCCGATCTGGAGGTCGAGCACGTCCCCGTCGCCGAGTTCGAGCGCGCGGGCGTCTGCGGACGCGACCGTCTCCGTCGCCGCGACGCTTCCGAGGGCGAAGTGGCCGGCGTTCACCTGGACGTCGAAATGGTTCGCGCTTCCGCGAGGGCCGCGCACGCGGTAGACGCCGTCACCGGCGAGCGGGGCGTAGAGGTAGAGACAATCGGGATGATCGAGGCCCCAGGGCATCGTGTAGTCCATCATCCGACCGAAGACGGGGTGCTCCGGATCGTTGTGGAGCACGCAGCTCACGAGCCCCGCCGCCAGGAAGCGCGCCACATAGCGTTCGGCTTCTGCCTCGAAGCGCGGGGTGTCCGGGGCGTCGATCTGCGCCACGATCTCCGCGGCGCGCTCGATCGCCCCGGCGATCTCGGGCCACGGTTTCGCGTCGATTGATCCGGCCATCAGCGGATACGATAGATCGCTCGCGGCGGGTGCGCGTGAGCCCCGACCGTCGGAGGAGACCCACGCATGGATCGATTCGTCGTGGGCTCCGGGCGATGTGGCTCGACGCTCCTGTCCCGGATGCTCGATCTGCACCCCGAGGTCACCTCGGTCTTCGAGTTCTTCAATGGTCTCGACGTGACCCGGCGCTTCGCGCCGACGCTCGAAGGCGCGGACCTCGCGACGCTCCTGGCCGCCGAGCAGACCGTCGTCACGGCCGCCTTGCGACGGGGTCACACTGCGGAGGAGGTCGTCTATCCCTTCGGCGCGGCCGGGGCGCGCTACGGGCCCGAGGATGCGCTTCCGTGGCTCTGCGTGGCGATGGCGCCACGGCTGACGGACGAGCCCGACGCGCTCTTCGACGCGCTGATCGCCTGGGCGCGGTCACGCCCGAGGGCCTCCGCGGCCGATCACTACCGCGCGCTCTTCGTCTGGCTCTGTGAGCGCCAGGGCACTCGCGCCTGGATCGAGCGCTCGGGCTCTTCGGTCGACTACGCGGCGGCGCTGGCCGCGAGCTTTCCCTCGGCCCGCTTCCTCCACATCCACCGCGACGGCCCCGAGACCGCGCTCTCGATGCGGGAGCACGGGATCTACCGCTTGCCCGTCGCGATGCTCTACGACGTTCTCCTCCCGAGCGGGCGCCGTTTCTCGACGGAGGGCGGCGTCGACTTCGCCGCGCCGCCGGAACCCGGGGACTGGATCTCGGAGGCGCTCGCGACCCGGCTGCCGCCCGAAGTCTTCGGCCGCTACTGGAGCGATCAGGTCGAACGGGGGGCGCAGGCTGCGGCCGAGATCGGGCGGGAGCGTTTCGCCGAGATCTCCTTCGAGGCCCTCGTCGATCGACCCGCGGAGACGCTCGCATTCGTGGCCGCGTTCTTCGAGCTGCCCTCGGGCGATCGATGGATCGACGCCGCGGCGGCCCTCGTTCGTGGCCGTCCGCCCGCGCGGCGTCCGGCGCTGGAGGCGGAAGGACGGCGCACGCTCGATGACGCATGTGCGCCCGGGCGCGAGGCGATCCGAACGGCCCGCGACAAGGGGCTCGTCCGGACGGCCGACGACTGACGCGTCCGCGTCGACGCGCCGGGAGTCAGCCTCGACGAGGTGCGCTTCCGGAACGACCTGCGGAACGGACCTTGGCCGCGAGCGCCGGGGGAAGGCCCGCTTCGGCGAGCCAGGCGGTCGCGGCCTGCGGGTCGACGGTCATCCATCCCTGTCCCGCCGCCGCCCGCATCTCGTGGCGGAGCGCGGGGTCCTCGGCCCGATCGGCGAGAGCGAGGCTCGCTTCCGGGTCGGTCTTGCCGAGCTCGAGGATGAATCGGTGATACGTCCCCTTCATGAGGGGATGCGGCGGATGCTCCATGATCCACGCATAGGCGTCATCCTTGTGCTTGCGGGAGAAGCTGATCCACGCGCGCTTCAGGATGGTCGCCTTCGCCGGCATGTCCGGCAGCGCGAGGGCCCATTCGAGGGCCGTCCGGCCTTCGGAGAGGGCCCAGTAGTAGGCGATGTGCTTGTGGATGGCGGGCCCCTCCGGCGTGTCCACGTTCTCGGCGGCCCAGGCTCTGGCCGCGGCCGTGTCGAACTCGAGCAGGGCGACGCCGGTGCGCGCGAAGAACTCCTTGCGGATGTCGCCCTGGAGGCCGCTCGACGCGTCGACGCTTCGTACGTACTCGAGGGCGGCCTCGACGCCGCGATCCTCGATCAGCGAGCGAGCGATGTGGAGCAGCGCGCCGCCTCGCACCATCGGCTCGAGGTCCTGGACGACGCCGAAGAGCGGACCGGGATCGGGCAGCTCGTCGAGCTCGAGCCAGGCGTCGACGACCGCTCGGGCCGCGGCGGTTCGTCCGTCGGCCTCGGCCGAGGACATGGCCTGGACGGCGTAGGCCGCCGCCTCGGGGTCCTTCGGGCCCCAGTGCTGGATCACGGTGCGAACCCAGGGGTGTCGGTCGCCCCACTGCGGATTGATCGGATGCGCGAAGGCGACGTCCGGGGCTGCCTCCGCCCACCAGCTCGCGACGAGGATCTCGGCGATCTCGTCGACGGCGCCGGCCTTCCGCAGCTCGCGCATCTTCTCGTGCAGCGCGAGTGCGACGGCGGGGTCGGTCTCGTCGAGCAGCTCGAGCAGCGCACGCGTACGTTCGCGCGGCGCATCGATCTCGAGGATCTCTTCCAGGGCGAAGGGCGCCTCGTGGGACGCCGTCGTGCTCTTCGAAGCGGCGGCACCCTCGGTCGGTGCCTGGGCGCCGTGGGCGAACCATCCGAGCGCGAACGCAGCCAGCAGTCCGGTCGCGATTCCGGCGGTCGTTCTTGCGTTCATGGTCCTGGCCTCCTGGAGGTCGATGGGCTGCGCCCGGTCGGCGTTCGCGCCTTCGAAGTGTGGCGAAATGCGGGCGTTCTGCCGAGCGGTTGCGACTTCGGAATCCGAAAAATGGGAAGGGCGGACGATCCTCGGATCGTCCGCCCCTCCGCGAAGGAACTGCGGCGTCGGTCACCCGACGTCGCGATGCGTGGCGCTCAGCGCCGGCTGCGTCGCCGCGCGACGAAGGCCAGGCCACCGAGCCCCGCAACGAGCGCCATTCCGGTCGCCGGCTCGGGAACCGAGAGGTTCATGTTGAGCCGGGTGATCCGGAAGAACGAGTTGCCACTGTCGGGATCGACGGCGATCCCGCCTCCGAGCATCACGATGTTCCGGTTCGAGCCCGTGCCGGCCGGGTTGGGGCCGGTCGTGATCGAGTCGTCACCGGCGCGGCTGAAGAAGAAGCCCTGCGACGCCGGGCGGGTGCCGAAGTTCGGCTCGAAGGGATCGCCACCGACCGTCGTCACGACCAGCGTGTACGGGTAGGGGTCCGAGCCGGAGATCGTCCCCGTCGTCATCTTGAAGCCCCAGCCCTGACCGGGCTGGTTCGGATCGGGGTCCGTGCCGCAGTTGCTGCCGGGACCGACGAAGGGGCTGAACTGCATGAAGCTCTGCCCGACCGTGCCGATGCCGTTGGTGCAGCCGAACGTCTCGATGACCGCGCCGTTCGCGTTGAGCCGCGCGAAGACGCGCGGGCCGTTGTTGCCGGGGAGGGTCGTGAACTCGAAGTTCGGGCGACCACCCGTCCACGCGAGGCTGTTGATGTCCATGTAGGAGCGCGTCGCCTGCGCGTCGGCCGCGTTCGGCGTCGACGGCTGGGCCGGAACGCGCCAGACGTTCTGGGCGAAGTTGCGGAGCAGGCTCAGCGTTCCGCCGAAGTTGTTCCGTCCCGAGGCGTTGCTGATCGACATCCGGATGCCGCGGTCGCCCTGGAGGATGGCGTCCAGCCAGAAGGGGCAGTCCCAGTCGCCGACCTGCGAGGACGCCGTGCCCGGGGCGGGGTTGCCGGGGTTGTGCGCGACCGGCGGGCACCAGGTGATCGCCGTACCGGCGGTGTTGCAGCCCGGGCCGGGGCACTCGGCGAGGGCGCCGGCGCCCTCGGCGAAGGTCGCGACGCCCTGCACGCTCATGAAGGACTTGGTCGTCTGGCCGACGTTGCCGAAGGCCGGGAAGTCACGGAAGTTGAGGCCATTGCGGTTGAGCACGCCGCTCGGGACGGTGACCGTGCGGCCCACGGTGGTGCCCGTGGTCGCGCCCGCGACGCTGACCGCCTGAACACCGTCGGTCGGCGGGTATTCGACCGCCGCACCAGCGCCTTCCTTGCGACCGTAGACGCCCGGAATCAACTCGAACCCCGCGGAGGGGTTCTCCACCAGGATGCTTCCGATCATGTTTCGGGGGGCGGCGCTCGCAGTCGTAGCGGCCACGGCCACCACGGACAGAGCGGCCAGGCCCACGAGGCCCTGGACGAATCTTCGCTTCATCATTCTCTGCTCCTCAACTTCCTTCGATGTCCCGAGCTGGCGCTCGATAAACTCATCCGCCTCGTGCCTGCCTGGGCTTCGTTCGACCCATCGTGCCGGGCCGATCCTTCGAGACGGATCCGACGGGAGCGGATCCCCCCGTCGTATGTGCGCTCCTGGACGGTTCGGGTGACGAACTGTCCGTCAAGACACACAGGCATTCTAAACACATGCGGACTCCGAGTCGATCAAAAAAAAAGCCTGAAATTCAGGTGTTACGGACTGCCCGCGGGTGTGACTTCGGTTCCGGACGCTCAGGCTCCGACGCCCTCGATCGGCGTGATTCGCGTCGGCGGGAGCGCGCGATTCTCCTTCTCGGCGGCGAGAAGGGCCTCTGCACGAGCTTTCTCCCCGCGGGATCGATGCGCGGCCACCAGAGTCGCGAGAGCGTCGATTCCCCCCCGAAACAGCACGGCCCGCTCCGCGAGCTCGACGGTCCGGATGTCCGTCCGTCCGCTCGCCAGTCGAATTCGGGCCAGCTCGAGCGCAGCCGTCGAATCCCAGGGCTGCTCGCGAAGGTGACTCTCCCAGGCCTTCTCGGCCTCCTCTGCGCGACCCATTCGTGCGAGGACGCGTGCGATGCCGCGGCCGGGCTCCCCTTCGACCGGGGCGGCCTCGGCCGCGCGCCGGAAGAGCCCGAGGGCCTCTTCGAGGGCCCCCGCCCGCTCGAGGTGGGCGCCGAGCGAGTGAAGCGGTCGCCAGGCGTCGGGTGCGAGCGCGACCGCCCGCTCGAGATGGGCCTGGACTTCGGAGGCCGCCGCCCCGGTCGCATCGAGCACGAATCCACGAATCTCGTGGATCGCGCCGGCGTCGGGGCTGGCCTCCAGGGCCGCGGCGCTCTCGGCGAGGGCCTGGTCCTTCCGGCCGAGGTCGAGGAGCAGGCGGACACGCACCCGGAGCGCTTCCGCGCTGCGCGCGGCCGTGAAGTCGAATCCCTCGACCGCGTCGAGAGAGTCGAGGGCGGTCTCGGCGCCCTCGGTGGAATCCAGGCGCTCGGCGCGCATCGCCACGGCCGTCGGCCACAGCGGACCGCCCGAGAGGCGTTCGAGCAGGGTGCGGACACTGTCGTTCTCGGCGCTGCTCGCGGCGCGTAGCATCATCCGGATGCCCTCGGCGTCTTCGCGATGCCGTCGGAAGTGCTGGGCGGCGCTGTTCCAGGCGTTCTGGAACGAGCCGGCGTGGAAGTAGAGCTTGGAGAGTCGCAGGGCCGCTTCCGTCTGCTCGGGACCCGAGCGGATCGATTGGCGGTACTCCTCGATCGCCCGCTCGAAGTCGCCGAGCTGCTCCGCCGCTCGCGCGGCGTAGTAGCGCGCGCCGGCGTTGTTGGGCCACGCGGGGAAAACCTCGTCGAGCCGGGCGAGGGCCTCCTTCGGTCGCTGCTCGTTCAGGTGGATTCGCGCCTCGATCAGCCCGCGGTACGAGTCGCGCTCGAGCTGGGCCGCGGTGGCGAGGGCCTCTTCGTGGCGTTCTGCCCGCGCTTGCAGGTCGGCCAGGGTCAGAATGGCGAGCTGGCTCGGTTGCGGTGTCGTGGCGATGGCCTGTCGGTAGGCTTCGATCGCCTTGTCGAGCTCGTCCCGGGCGACGTAGTGGTTCGTCAGGTCCGTCCAGGCCGCGATCCGCGTGCGGGGGGCCGCCTGCTCCGTTCCTTCGAGGAGGATCGCCTCGGCCCGTTCGTCGTCGCCCACCGCGACGGCGCGATCCGCGAGCTCGGTGCGGTAGCGCGCCGTACCCGGCGCGGCTTCCAGCGCCGCTTCCAGGATCGACGTCGCCCGGCCGCCCTCGCCGATGGCGTCGTAGAACGTGATCGATTGGGTGATCACCGCGTCGTCGAGGGGGAACGCCTCGAGGCAGGCGTCGAAGGACGCCCTGGCGGCCTCGGGCTTGCCGCGTTCCGCTTCGAGGGTGGCGCGGGTCGCGCAGACCATGCCGCTGGAGACGGACGGCGTCGCCTGCCCATCGCTCCCCCCATCGATGGCGGCGATGGCCTCGGCCGCCTCGTCGACCCGACCGAGCACGATCAGCGCCGCGGCGCGAGAAGCGAGGGCCGACGCGTCGTCGGGGTGGTGCACGAGAAGCGCGTCGAAGTCCGCGAGTGCTTCTTCCGCCTGTCCCTCGTTCAGATAGGCCATGCCCCGGAGACTGAGCGCGATGGCGGAGTCCGGTACGGCCTCGAGCACGACCGTCGCGTTCTCGATCGTGCCGGGCGCGTCGCCGTTCTGCATGCTGGCGGCGGTGAGCTCGAGGTAGGCGCGCGTATGCCACGCCGGATCCTCGGCGGCCTTCTTCAGGGACCAGACCGCGATGGGTGAGCTGGTCGTCCGATTCAGCGCCCGGCCGTAGAGCAGGTTCACTTCCGGATCGTCCGGGGATGCTTCGAGCAGCGTTCGCAGGGGCTCGAGACTGTCCTCGAAGCGGCCTTCTGCATGCAGGGTCCGGACGTCTTCGATCCGGGGGCCGGCATCGCAAGCCATGAGGATCGCGAGGAACAGACAGACGAGGAGGGCGCGGAGGGTCGGAGTCATGACTCGCCGAGCGTACCACCCCGTGCGGGCCCATGGCGTCGCATCGCTCCGGCAACCGGGGTGCGCTAGACCCTCCCGTCATGAAGATCGTGCGCGCGTTCCTCGCTTCCGCGGCCGGGCTGATCGCCCTGGCCGTGATCCTCTACTTCGCCGGCGTTCTGCAGATCGAGATGGGGAACGCCGACTCGCGTCCGCGCGGGACGATCTACGACATCGAGTCCCTCAAGCGACGAGACGACGTCAACGTCCTCTTCATCCTGACGGACACGCTCCGTTCGCACCGGCTCCACAGCTACGGCTACGACCGCGAGACGTCGCCGACCTTCGACTACATGGCCGAGACGGGCGTGCGGTTCGCGCGACAGCTCGCCCAGTCCTCCTGGACGAAGTGTTCGATGGCCTCGCTCTGGACCGGGGTGTACCCCCAGCGGACCGGCGTGCTGCGCTCCCCCCACGGCACCCCGGAAGAGGCGGTGATGCCGGCGGAGATCTTCCGGGAGGCCGGCTTCCGCACAGCGGGCATCTGGCGGAACGGCTGGGTCGCGCCGAATTTCGGATTCTCCCAGGGCTTCGAGGTCTACGAACGCCCGCTGCCGAAGGGCCGTCCTCGTCACCTCAGGGTCGAGAATCCGCACATCAAGCTCGAGGGAACGGATCTCGATGCGCTCGAAGCCGCCGTCGAGTTCCTGCGGATCCACGGCAAGGAGCGCTGGTTCCTCTACGTGCATCTGATGGACATCCATCAGTACCTCTACGATCCGTCGAGCGCGCTCTTCGGCACGACCTACTCCGACATCTACGACAACTCGATCCACCGCACCGACGGGATCATCGGTCAGCTGCTGACGCATCTCGTCGATGAGGGGCTGCTCGAGAACACGCTCGTGGTGATGGCTTCGGATCACGGCGAGGCGTTCAGCGAGCGGGGCCTCGAAGGCCACGCCCGGGAAGTCTTCCGGGAGTCGACCGAAGTCCCCTTCATCCTCGGCTTTCCCTTCCGCCTCGATCCGGGGCTCGTCGTCGAGCAGCGCACCCGGAACGTCGACATCTTCCCGACCGTCCTCGATCTGCTCGGGCTGCCCCCGCTCCCCGACACGGACGGACGTTCGCTCGCACCGGAGATCTTCGCGGCGGCCTCGGGTCGAGGGGCGGCCGAGGACGACATCGTCGGGGTGGCCCATCTCGATCGCGGTTGGGGACGCGAGACGCACCCTTCGCGTCCCGCCATCGCGATCACCCTCGGTCCCTACCGCTACGTCCTCCAGCGCGGCACGGGAGACCCGAACGATCCCGAGATCGAGTCCCTCTTCGATGCCAGCGACGATCCGCTCGAGCGGCGCAACGTGATCGAAGAGCTCCCGGACGTCGCCGACGACCTCCGCGACCTCGCGGACGAATACCTCGCGACCGAGGGCTCACCCTGGGGCGGGGGGCCGCTCGAAGTCGAGATCGACGAGATGGAAGCGAATCAGCTCCGCGCCCTCGGCTACGCCGTCGAGTAGCCGCCCACCCACCCGCAGCCGGCGGCTCAGGCTCAGAACGAGACTTTTGCGCTCAGGCCGTAGGTTCGCGGGTCGCCGACGAGGTTGCCGACCAGGCCAGGGCCCGCGGAGGCGTCGAAGGCGAGCTGCTTGTAGACCTCGTTGGTCAGGTTGCGGATCCAGCCCGAGACCTCGACGGTGCCCGACTCGTTGGTGAGCGTGACCCGGAGGTTGTGCAGGATCAGGGCTTCCTGACCGATCGCGAGCTCCGGCATGAAGATCTCACCCGTGGCGTCCGGTGCGCCCCGGCCGCCGCTCGGGTCGAAGTAGACGTCGTCCGACCACGTGAACTCGTAGCGGGGGGTGATCGTCATGCCGTTCGCGACGGGAAAGGGGTAGCTGACGTTGCCGGAGACCTTGAACCGAGGCGCGTTCGGGAGCGGGTTGTTGTTGAAGTCGGTGACGATCCGCTGGATGCGGGTCGCGACGCTGCCGTCCTGTCGCCCCAGGGCGTCGGTGAAGTCGAGGAACCGACTCTCGAGCCAGCTGAAGCGAAGCTCCGCGATCAGGCCGTCGATCGGTTCGAGCGTGGTCTCGACCTCGGCGCCGTAGAGCTCGGCGTCGTCGGCGTTGATCACGATCCGCTGCGGGGGCTCGCCGGCGTTGTTCGAGAACGTGAACACCTGGTAGTTGTCGTACGTGTACCAGAAGAACGCGCTGGTGAGCCGCAGTCGATCCTCGAACCAGCTCCCCTTGAAGCCGACTTCGAACGCGTCGATCACCTCGGGGTCGGCCACGTCCGTCACGGAGCCGGCCTTCCGCGCGTCGCGCGCGTTGAACTGCGCGCCCTTCCAGCCGTGGGAGTACTTCACGTAGACGTTCCGGAGCTCGTCGATGTCGTAGTTCAGCTTGATCGTGCCCGTCGGATGATCGACGGTCAGCGTGCGCTGACAGGGCGGAATCTCGCCGTCGAGCGAGATCCGGCAGCTCGAGGTGAGCACGCCGGGTGCGGTCTCCGCGAAGATGCGGGCGGCGAAGCGCTTGTACTCCCAGTTGTACCGTCCGCCGGCTTCGAGGGTGAGGTCGGTCAGGATGTCCCACTCGAAGTCCGCGAAGACGCCGAAGCTGCGCGTGTCCTGGACGTAGTCGGCGACGCTCGGCTCGAAGGGCGTTCGCGTGAACGTGAACTGGTAGTAGTCGAGGCGCTCCTCCAGATAGAAGACGCCCGTGCTCCACGAGAGCGGCATCTCGTCGAGCTCGCCGGAGGCCTGCACGTCCTGGGTGAACTGCCAGAGATCGTCCTCGATCAGGAACTCGAATGCGGTGTTCGGCGAATAGTCGGCATCGATCAGGCGCTCGCGATCGTCACGCTCGAAGCCGGTGATGGAGTCGATCTTCACCGCGTCGAGCGTCCACTCGCCCTTCACGTAGGCGCCCCAGCTCGTCTGCCGCTCGTAGCCCGGGTTGTTGTAGGCCCCCTCGAAGGGACGGCGGTCGAGGGGACGGTCCGCGAGGTTCTGCGCGAGGAGAGAGCTGGCCAGCGCCCTCGACTGCGGGCCCAGGGCACGGCAGGCGGCCTGCGCCGCCGGATCTCCGGGAAACTGCCTTCGACATTCGGCGTTGCTCGGCTGCGGGAGCGGCGCGAGGATCCGCTGGAGCTCCTGCCCGATCTCGGGCTGGACGTAGTTGAGTCGATCGCTCCCGCCGAACGTGTTCCGGGCGCCGATGTGTTCGCCGACGGTTCCGAGCTGGTCGCGGCGACTGCCGTGGAACGAGAAGGTCCACTGCATGTCCACGTCGGGCGGCTCGTAGACCGCGGTGAAGCGGCCCGCCCACACGTCGATGTCGTTGAGCTTGCTCCCGAGGCCGGGCCGGAGATCCACGGCGAGGCTGTTGCCACAGGCTCCCCCGACGTCGATTTCTTCCTGCGTGAGCCCGGCGCAGCGATTCGTGACGAGGCCGTTTCGGCGCTTCAGGGAAAACGCGGCCCGGGCCGCGAGGACGTCCGCGACGATCGGCGCTTCGAGGGCGCCTTCGACGTCGATGGAGTTGAAGTTGCCGTAGTCGAATCGGAGGAATCCACCGAACTCCCCCGTCGGCTTGCGCGTGTAGACCTTGATCGCGCCGGCCGAGGCGTTCCGCCCCGCACCGGATCCCTGGGGTCCCTTCAGGATCGAGACCGCTTCGACGTCGAAGAGCTGCTTCAGCTGGATCGCCGGGAGGTTCTTCGGCACGTCGTCTTCGTAGATCGCGACGGAGCCCGAGGCGTTGGAGTCGAAGGCGTTCAGACCGACGCCGCGGATGAAGAAGGTCGCCGAGGTCGAGCCTGCGGTTCGGATCTCGAGGTTCGGCGTGAAGGCGGCGACGTCCGACATGTCGGCTGCGCCCATCGCTTCGAGGTCGGAAGAATCGAAAGCGGTGACGGAGACCGTCGCCGACGTCAGCGCATCGATCACGCCACTCGAGGTGACGACCATCTCCTCGACCCCGGCCCACGGATCGTTCGTGCCCTCGGCGGAATTCTGCGCCGTCGCCGGGGAAGCGATCAGGTTCGCAACGAGTAGGACGGTGGCCGCGAGCGACTGAACGGCCACGAGCGGTCGAACGGCCACGAGCGACTGAACGGCCACGAGCGACTGAACGGCCACGAGCGGCTGAACGGCCTCGAGCGATAGACGGAGAGCCGTAGTGAGCGCGACGCAGCCGGATCGTCGGCCTGCCGGGGATTTGGGCATGGCGCGATCGTTCAGTATCCGGCGGCGACCGTCAACCGGTTCGGCGGAAGCATCGCTGGGCAAAGATCCCCAGCGTGCTACCCCATTTCCATGTTCCGAACCGCGAAGCCGCGCTCGCCCCGATCGACCCTCCGGACATTCACGCAAACCGGCTCGATGCTCGTTCTCGTCGCAGGCGCGATGCTCTTCCCGCCCGGCGTCCGGGCGGAGGAAGCTTCGAAGCTCGGTGAGCTGCTCGGTGAATGGCAGCCCGGACTCTCGATCTTCACCGCCGGGCTTCCCGAGGAGCGCGCCGGGCAAGCCACCACGGAGTTCGAGGGCTTCCAGGACGGGGAGAGCACCGGACTCCCTTGGAGCGTGGGCGCGGGCGTCGAGCTCGCGAGTCCGCCGCTCTTCGATGCGCCGGTGAAGCCGCGTCTGATCGTCCATGCCGAGTTCGCCTACGTTCTGGACAGCAACGACCCCGTGACGTCCATCGGTGATCCCGGGGGCCGGCCCAGCGTCTCTCCCTTCTTCCCCGCTCCGATCTCGATCGAGAGCCAGGGGGTCGCCCTCAAGGCCCAGGCCAAGCCCTGGGTCCTGACGGGGGGCATCGGGTCTCAGGTCGAGTTCGAGCTCTTCGACCGGGCGGTCTACGTGCGCCCCAGTCTCGAGTGGATGTACCGGCGCGACACGCTCCAGGCGATCGTCGGGGCAGGCGAGGGCGAAGTCCTCGATGGCGCCGGCAACTGCAACCCGTGCCGCGTCCTCTTCATCGATGCGGAGCGCGAGAAGGGCTACCACAGCCTCGGCGCCGGGATCGACGCGGGGATCGACGCGGGACGCGCCGGGCCGATGCTCGCGCGCTTCTTCACGACCTTCCGCGTCTATCACATCCTCGGCGATCGCAAGGCCGACCTCGCGGAGACCGGAACCTGGGAGCTCGAGGACGGCAGCCCGTCCACCCGGGTCCCCCCGACGAGCAGCTTCACGGGACGCTACGAGCGCGAGCCCGTCCACTACCGGGTCGGTGCGGGCTTCCGGCTGCTCTGGTCGCCGGAGTAGCAGCCCCCGCCTGCCCGGACCCGCGCGGTGGGCGGCCCGGCCTCGGCGGGAACGCCTCGAATCCGACGTCGACCGCTTGAATCGCCGCCCACTCGGCCCATACTCCCGCCCCGCCGGCGCCCGGGAACCCTCACGGGCTCGGCGGCGTCGAAGCCGCGTGTCGGCCGCGATCACGCGGCCCTGGACCGCGGACGCCGAGGAGGACGAGATGAGCGACGGGACGGGAGCCCCCGACGAGGGCCAGGGGCCTGCGGCCGGCGAGGCCCAGATCCAGGAACACGTGCGGGTCTGCAACGACCTGGTGGCCGAGGTCGCCAAGGTCGTGGTCGGACAGGAGGCGATGATCCAGCGCCTCGTGGTCGGGCTCCTCACCGGGGGGCACGTGCTCCTCGAAGGCGTCCCCGGCCTCGCCAAGACGCTGACCGTCCGGAGTCTCGCGACGGCGATCGACACCGACTTCTCGCGCATCCAGTTCACGCCGGACATGCTGCCGGCGGACGTGATCGGGACCGAGATCTTCAACCCACGCGAGGGCAGCTACTCGGTCAAGAAGGGGCCGCTCTTCTCGAACCTGGTCCTCGCCGACGAGATCAATCGTGCGCCGGCGAAGGTCCAGGCCGCGCTCCTCGAGGCGATGCAGGAGCGGCAGGTCACGATCGGGGACACGACCTACACCTTCGACGAGCCCTTCCTCGTGCTCGCGACCCAGAACCCGATCGAGCAGGAGGGGACCTACCCGCTCCCCGAAGCCCAGGTCGACCGCTTCATGCTGAAGGTCGTCGTCGGCTACCCGACCAAGGAAGAAGAAAGGAAGATCGTCGACCGGATGGCGAGCGGGCAGCCCGAGCCCGTCGTGTCGAAGGTCGCGACGCCGGCCCAGCTCCTCGCGGCGCGAAAGGTCGCGAGTCAGGTCTTCGTCGACGAGAAGGTGAAGGGCTACGTCGTCGATCTCGTTCACGCGACCCGCGATCCGAAGGCGGCGGGCATCGACGATCTCGAGGGCATGATCGAGACCGGGGCCTCCCCGCGCGCCTCGCTCTTCCTGACCCAGGCCGCGAAGGCGGGGGCCTTCCTCCAGGGTCGCACCTACGCCACGCCCCATGACGTGAAGAACTTCGCCCTCGACGTGCTGCGCCACCGCATCACCGTCACCTACGAGGCCGAGGCCCAGGGCCGCACGAGCGTCGACGTCGTCGAGCGGATCCTCGCGGGCGTCCTCGTCCCCTGACGAGCCGTCAGGCCTTTCTTCTTCGATGCTCACCAGCGAGATCCTCGGGCGCGTTCGCGAGATCCAGGTCCGCACCGGCCGTCAGGTGGCCGACGTGCTCGCGGGGGAGTACGTCTCGGTCTTCAAGGGCCGGGGCATGGAGTTCGACGAGGTCCGTCCCTACGTGCCCGGCGACGACGTCCGGTCGATCGACTGGAACGTCACGGCGCGAACCGGCGAGGCCCACGTCAAGCGCTACGTCGAAGAGCGCCAGCTCACGCTCATGCTGATGGCGGACGTCTCCGCCTCCCAGGACTTCGGCTCGCGCGGACGCAGCAAGCGCGAAGCGACGGCGGAGCTCTGCGCGCTGCTCGCGTTCTCGGCGACCCGGAACGACGACAAGGTCGGCCTCGCGCTCTTCCACGGCGACATCGAGCAGTACATCCCGCCGCGCAAGGGGCAGAAGCACGCGCTGCGCGTCGTGCGCGAGGTCCTGGCCCACGAAGACGCGCGGGCGGCGGAGAGCCTCGAGACGCCCGGCTTCGTCGCGCGTCTCCGCGCCGCGTGGGATCGCTTCGCCACGGGAAGGCGACCGCGGAAGGCGCGCGAGTCCACCGACGTCGGCCACGCCCTCGAGTTCCTGATGCAGGTCACGAAGCGTCGCACGATCTGCTTCGTCGTGAGCGATTTCCTCGACGACGACTTCGAGCACGCGATGGTCACGGCGAATCGGAGGCACGACGTGATCGCGGTCCTCGTGACGGATCCGAACGAGCTCGAAGTGCCGGATGCCGGGCTCGTCGCCCTCGAGGACGCCGAGACCGGCGAGACCCGGGTCGTCGATACGAGCGCCGCTTCGTTCCGGCGCGAAGTCGAGGAGCGGGCGCAGGCGCGCGTCTCGGATCTCCACCGGCGCTTTGCCTCCCTCGGCATCGACTTCATCCACGTCGACGCGAGCGGCGACGTGATCGAGCCCCTGGTGCGCTTCTTTCGCATGCGTGAGCGACGGGGGCGTCGATGATCCGGGGTGTTCGGGGCCTCCTCTTCCTTCTCCTGTTGCTGTCGGTGACCGCGCCGACCTTCGGGCAGGCCGAGGAGAGCGTCGTCGAACAGGCCTTCGAGCGTGGCCCGGTCCGCGGTGTGCTCCGACTCTCGCCCGCGGAGCCGGTGATCGGGGACGTGCTGACCCTCGATCTCGAAGTGGTCTCCGAGCCCGCGGTCGAGCTGTTGATGCCGGAGTTCGGCGAGGCCCTCGGGCGCTTCGAGATCGTCGACTTCGCTCCGAGCGAACGGATCGACGACGAAGGGCGAACGGTCGCGCGACAGACCTATCGACTCCAGCCGAAGCACTCCGGCGTCCAGTCGGTCCCGCCCCTGCGGGTCGAATTCGTCGACCGCCGACCCGGACGCGACCCCGCGCCGGACGGGGAGGACGCCTACGAGCTCCTGACCGAGCGGCTCCGCGTCGACATCGCCCCGGTCCTCGCCGAAGACGCGCCGCTCGAGCTCCGCCCGGCGCACCCCGATCTCGGACCCCGCCGCGGCCCGCTCGGTCCGGTCTGGTTCTGGGCCCTCGCCCTGGGCGTCGCCCTCGCGATCGCCGGACCCTTCGCGTGGCGGGCCCTCGCGGCTGCCCGTGCCCGACGTCGCCAGCGAAGTGCCTACGAAGTCGCCCGCCAGGCCCTCGACGGGCTCCTGTCCGGAGGTCGACCCGACGCCGCTCGCATGGACGCCTTCTACGTGGCGCTCTCGCAGATCGTGCGGACCTATCTCGAAGACCGCTTCGGCTTGCGATCACCGGAGCTGACGACCCAGGAGTTCCTGACCGAGATGGGTCGCTCGCCGGACCTCGCGCGCTCCCACCAGCAGCTCCTCCGTGAGTTCCTGACCCAGGCGGACCTCGTGAAGTTCGCGGGCCACCGCCCGGACGCGACCGTCGTCGACGAGTCGATCGCCTCCGCGGAGCGCTTCCTGGAAGAGACCCGGGACCAGGTACTCGGGTCGCAGCTCGGGGCGAAGTCTGCGGCGGCGGAGGGTGCGGCATGACCGATCTCGCCGGCGCGGGCTTCGAGTGGAGCGATCCGCTCTTCCTCTTCGCCCTGATCTTCGTGCCCCTCGTCTTCATTCGCGCGAACGCGCGGCCGGCGGCGGTCACGTGGTCGAGCCTCTCGCTGGTCGAGACCCGTGGCCGGTCGCTCCGCGCCCGGCTCACGTGGCTGCCCGCCGCGTTGCTGGCGTTGTCGACCGCTTGCCTGGCGCTCGCCCTGGCCGGGCCGCGAACCGGCGACGCGGTGAGCGAGGTGAAGCGGGAGGGCATCGCGATCGCGATGGTGGTCGATCGGTCCGGCTCGATGCAGGCGCGGGACTTCGTGCGCGGTGACCGGAGCGTGAGTCGCCTGGACGCGGTGAAGACGATCTTCCGGGACTTCGTGCTGGGGGGCGGGGACGCCGGCGACGGACGGCCCGACGACCTCGTCGGTCTCGTCTCGTTCGCCCGCTATGCAGACGGGCTCTCGCCGCTGACCCTCGACCACGGCAACCTCGTGGCGATCCTCGATCAGCTCGAGACGCCGACCACCCACGAAGAGGACGGCACGGCGGTCGGCGAAGGCCTCGCCCTCGCGGTCGAGCGACTGCGGCGGCAGGAGACGAAGTCGAAGATCGTGATCCTGCTGACCGACGGCGTGAACAACACCGGGGACATCGAGCCCCGGGAAGCCGCCGACCTCGCGGCCCGCTTCGGGATCCGCGTCTACGCCGTCGGCGCCGGCTATACCGGTCTCGCCCCGGTGCCCGTCCAGATGCCGGGCGGCCGGACCGTCCTCCAGCGCGTCCGCGTCGAGATCGACGAGGTCACGCTCCAGGAGGTCGCCCAGCGAAGCGGCGGTCGCTACTTCCACGCCACCGATGCCGACGGGATCCGCGAGGTCCTCGCCGAGATCGACCGCCTCGAGCGAAGCGAGGTCAGCGAGATCCGCTACCTCGAGTACGAGTACCACTACCTGCCCTTCGTCGCGGTGGCCCTCGTCGCGATGGCGCTCTCGCTCCTGCTCGCGGGCAGCTGGCTTCGGAGGCTGCCGGCATGAGCGGTCTCGGGATCCACTGGGCGCGGCCGGAGCTGCTCTGGGTGGTCGGGGCGTGGCTCTTCGTCGCCCTGGTCGTCGTCGGTCTCGACCGCCGCGGCGCGGGCGCCCTCGACCGTCTGGTGTCGAGCGCGCTCCAGTCGGCGCTGGTGGCGCGGCCGGCGCGCTGGCGCCGGGTGACGCGCCTCGCGCTGCTCGTCGTGTCCGGCTTCGCCATGGCGGCGGCGCTGCTCCAGCCCCAGATGGGCGAGCGTTTCGTCGCGACGCCGCGGGTCGGTGCCGAGATCATGATCGCCCTCGACGTCTCGCGTTCGATGCTCGCGGACGATGCGGCGCCGTCGCGCCTCGAGCGGGCGAAGGCGGAGGTCCGGGACCTGCTGGCCTATCTGCGGGACGACCACGTCGGGCTGATCGCGTTCGCGGGGCGGGCGAGCGTGCTCTCGCCGATGACGCCGGACAAGAGCTTCCTGCGTCTGGCCCTCGACGGCGCCGGCCCGCACAGCGTGCCGCGCGGCGGAACGAAGCTCGCCGAGGCGATCGGCCGCGCGGTCACGGGCTTCGGCGACCCGGGCCCCGCCCAGCGCGCCCTGATCCTGATCACCGACGGCGAGGACCACGACTCCTTCGCCCTCGACGCGGCCCGGCGCGCCGCGGAAGCCGGTATCAAGATCATCGCCATCGGCTTCGGCGACGAAGGCGGCAGCCCGATCTTCGTGCGGGATCCCGAGACCGGGGCGCGGGTGCAGGTGCGCGACGCGGAAGGGCGTCCCGTGATCAGCCGCCTGAACGGGGATCTTCTCCGGGAGCTCGCCCTCGCGACCGACGGCGCCTACGTCCCGGCGGGCACCGGGGTCCTCGACCTCGCGTCGATCTACGATGCGCACATCGCCGGTCTCACCCGGGGCCAGATCGACGAGCGGGGCCGCACGATCCGCGACGAGGCCTATCAGCTCTTCGTCGCCATCGCGTTCGTCGCGCTGCTCGCCGGCGTGCTCCTCGTCGGCGGAAGACCGCCGCGGGGCGGGGCGATCGCGGCGCTGTTCGCGGCGTTCCTCGTGACGACCGCGCATGCCCCCGAGACTGCGGCCCAGGGCGATCCGATCCAGGGGGAGGCCCTCGAGGAGACGGAGGCGGCGCCGCCCGTGCCGCCCGCCCCGACGCCGCAGGTCGACCCCCGCGAGCGCTTCAATCGTGCGAACGCCTCGCTCGCGGCGGGGGACGCTGCGGCGGCGACGGCGGGACTTCGTGATGCGCGACGCGACGCGCCGGACGATCCCGAGCTCCGATTCGCCGCGACCTACAACCTGGGCATGGCGGCGGTCGCGCGCGCGGACGCCGAGGAGGCGCCGGAGGCGAGCCTGGCCGCGCTGCACGAAGCAGCGGACTGGTTCCGCGAAGCCGTCGCGCTCCGCCCCGACGAGGAAGACCCGCGCCACAACCTCGAAGTGGTGCTGCGTCGCGCGCTCCTGCTGGCCGACGAGCTCGCGCGGCAGGAGGAGGGCGATCTCGAGCAGGCGCTCGACGCCCTGATCGATCGCCAGCGGGGCCATCTCGGGACCGCCGCGCAGCTGTTGGGCGCCGTCGCGGGCCGCGAGGGCGAGGAAGAGGAAGCGACGCTCGCGCAGCTCCGTCCCGCCTTCGACGCCGCGGCGACCGAGCAACGCGTGCTGCGCGCGGATGCCGACGCGCTGGCGGAGCGAGTGGTTCGCGAGCGGGAAGCGATCCTGCGGATGGTGGAGGACGTACGGTCGCCGGAGGACGCCCTCCGTGCAGCCCAGCTCGAAGGGGTGCTCGTCTACCTGGATTCGTCGATCGAGCGCATCGGCGGGACCCGTCGCCAGCTCCGCCTGCGTCGGCCGGAGCGCGCCTATCGACGCGGCGCCTCGTCGCTCGGTGAGCTGAAGCGCGCGCGGGACCAGCTGCGGGATCCCGTGCAGCAGATCGACGTGCTGATCCAGGAGACCGGCGAAGTGCTCCAGAAGACGGGCGCGCTGCTCGCTGCGGATCGGCCGTCGCCGAGCGGCGAGCCCGGTCCTGCGCTGCCGGCCTTCCTGACGCGCGGCGCGGTCGAAGAGGAAGCACGTCGACTGACCGATCGCGTCGGGGAGCTCGCGGGTCGCCTGAAGGTCGCGGCCGAGGAGGCCGCGAAGGCAGCGCCTGCGGCGCAGGGACAGTCTGCGGCGCAGGGACAGTCCGCGGCGCCGGTCGAGCCGGGCGCGCCGGATCCCGAGCTCTTGCGAGAGGCCCTGGTCGTCGCGGCGCCCCTCGTCGGCGAGGCGGCGACGTTCCTCGAAGCGGCCACGAACGAGCTCGGCGCGGACGCGCTGCGCGAGGCGTTCGCTTCCGAGGCGCGGGCGGGTCGGGCGCTCGCCGACGCACGGGAGTCTTTCTTCGACCTCGCACGCCTGCTCGGCGTGACCTTCGAGGACCAGTCGCGGATCGCCGACCTGGCTTCGACGGAAGAGGCGGCGATCGCGGAGGTACGCGACGAGTACGCGCCGATGGCGACGGAGCTGCAGTCGAAGAATCTCGAGCGCGCCGATCGACTGGAGATCCTGCTCGCGAAGGAGCGGGCGACCGCGCTGGCGGCGGCGGAGCAGGCGGCCGCTCAGGCCCCGCCGGCCGAGGACGAAGATCCGGCGGCGAACGAGAAGGCCCGGTTCGACGCGGCGAGTGCGCTGCTGGCGGCGGCGGACGGCGAGATGGAGGCGGCGCGCCTCGGCTTCACGGCGCGGGAGCTCGACTGGGTCGCGAGCGGCGCCCACGCGGCCACGGCGCGGGATCAGCTCGAACGCTTGCGCGAGCTCTTTTTTTCCCTGATCGAGCATCTCCAGAAGCTCGCGCGGGATCAGGTCGATCTGGCAGACGAGACGAACGAAGTGGCGACGCTGGCCACCGCGAACGCCGATGCCGAGGAGACCGCGGCCCGCGCCCGCGCGCTCGGCGACGATCAGGGCGGCCTCGAAGAACGGGCAGGCACGATCGCCGACGTCCTGCTGGAACGATCGCAGGTCGAGGCACCGGAGGGCGTCGCTCCGGAGGAGGCCGAGGCGGCACAGGCGAAGGCGCGTCGGGCGGCGGAGCACGTGGCGAGCGCGCAGCTCGCCATGCGCGACGCGAAGCAGGGACTCGAGGCCGAGACGCCGGACTTCGAAGCCGTGGCGCCGCCGCAGACCCTGGCCATCGAAGAGCTCATGAAGGCGCTCAAGCTGCTCTCCCCGCCGCCGCCTCCCGAGGATCAGCAGGGCGAGGATCAGGACGAGTCCGATTCCGAGGAATCCGAGGGGGGCGAGCAACAGCCGCAGCCCGAGGGAGGCGACGAAGGCGACGGTTCGCGCGAGAATGAGGCGGCCGAGTCGCAAGAGGGGCCGCAGGATCCCGGACAGCTCCTCCAGGGCGTGCGGGATCGAGAGGCCGAGCGGCGACGGGATCGCGAGCGCGAGCGCCAGCAGCGGCGATCGCAGCCGGTGGACAGGGACTGGTGAGGCGGGTGATCGACCGGAGAACGGGAAGGCGAGGGGGTTGGGCACGCCGGTACGCGGCCGGCTTCGGCCTGCTCCAGTTCGCCCTCGTCGCGTCGGGCGGGGCCTTCGCTCAGGAGGCGCAGGTCCAGGTCGGACGGGGGCCCCATTACGTCGGGGACCCGATCAACCTCCAGGTCGTCGCGTTCGACTTCGAAGAGGATCCCACGCCGGAGATCGACGCGCCGGCGCTCGAGGACGGCACGCTGCGCTTCGCCGGCGTCTCGCCGAGCGTCTCGTCGTCGATCTCGATCGTGAACGGCCGCATGTCCCGCTCGAAGGAGGTGCGCTTCGTCTACCAGTACGAGCTGATCGCGAACCGCACCGGACGGATCGACCTCCCGCCGTTCCGCGTGCGCCAGGGCGCGACGACCCGTTCGACGGGACCGACCCGCCTCGACGTGAAGGGCGTGCCCACGACCGGGATGGTCGGGCTGTCGGTCTCGCTTCCCGAAGGCCCCATCTTCGTCGGACAGAAGGTGCCCGTCGCGATCGAGCTGCGGATCGATCGCGAGGCCGAGCGGGATCTGATCGAGTACTCGGCGACGGTCCCCCTCTTCGATGTGCCGAACCTGCGCTTTCTGGATGCGCCGGGGAGTAGCCAGAGCACCCTCGAGATCGAGACGGCGGAGGGACGTCTCCGGCTTCCGGCGGCCCTGCGCGAGGAGACCGTGGGCGGTCGGACCGTGCTCGTCCTCCGGGCGGAGCGGACGATGATCGCGCTCTCTCCGGAGCCGCTCCGCGCCGCGCCGCCGCGGATCGTGATCAGCCGGGGGACCCGCTTCCGGCGCGATGTCTTCGGCCAGCGGCAGGCGACCTCGAGCGAACGCCTGATGTCGGAGGGCCGTCCCGTCGACCTCGAAGTGATCGAGGTTCCGAGGATCGGCCGGCCGCCGACCTGGGCCGGGGCCGTCGGCTCCGGCTATACCCTCGAAGTCAGCGCGGACCGCAGCGTCGTCCAGCTCGGGGAGCCGATCGTGCTCTCGTTCGTGCTCCGGGGCGACGGCGATCTCTCGAGCGCGGGGCTTCCGCCCTTCGATGCCCCGGGCTTCTTCGACCCGGCCCGGTTCCGACTGCCGGAGGAGCCGCCGGCGGGACTCGTCGACGAGGATGGCAAGCGGTTCGAGGTCAGCCTTCGCGTCCTCGACGCGAACGTGCGCGAAGTTCCGGCACTCGAGTACGCGTGGTTCGATGCCAAGACGCGGCGCTTCGAGACGACGACGACGCGCCCCATCGCGCTCTCGGTCGGGGCCGCTCAGGTGATCGGCGCCGACGACGTCGACCGCGGTGCCGGCGCTCTCGTCACTTCGTCCGCGTCCGGCGAGGCCGACGGCGACCCGGCCGGCACGCCGTCGTCGCCGGAGCGCCGCGACTCTTTCGCCGCGAGCGGCGCGAACCTCGCGATCGAGCTGCAACCCGCGCGGGTCCTCGACGGCGGCCGCCGCGTCGCGGGGGCCGGCGTCGAGGTCCCCGCGATCTACGCGCTGTCGGTCGCGCTGCTGGGATTCGCGGTCCTGGATGCGCGGCGGAGGAGACGGGATCCCGCTGAGCGGGCGCGGGCCGGTGCGATCGTGGCGGCGCGTCGGGAGATCGAAGGGGCCACCGAGGCGGGGGCGCTCGGACGCGCGCTGCGCGAGTTCGCGGCGGCGATGCCGGAGGCGGCGGCGGGGGAGCACGATGCGCTCCTCGCCGAGTGCGACGCGCTTCGCTTCGCGCCGGGGGGCGAGCAGGCCGAGCTGCCCGCGAGTTTGAAGGCGAGGGCGCTTCGCTTCCTGGACACCCTCGAGTCGGGGAAGGGCGCATGAAGCATCTCGCCTCTCGACCCGCCGGAGGGCGCACGAAGGGTTTGGCCCCGCGACTCGCCCGGGGGCACATGAAGCGTTCGGCCGCGCGAATCGCCGGACTCGTCTCGTTGGCACTGTTGATGGTCGGGCCGGCGTCGGCGCTCGACCGCGAGGCCCGTCTCGCGGAAGCGAGCGAGGCCTACGGGGCGGCCCTGGCCGAGCCCGATCGTGACGCACGCCTTGCGGGCTTTGCGCAGGCGCAACGAGGCTTCGCCTCGCTCGTGGAAGACGGCGTCGCAACGGCGCCGCTCTTCGTCAACCTGGGCAACGCAGCGCTGCAGGCCCAGGATCGCGGGACGGCCGTCCTCGCCTATCACCGCGCGCTGCAGATCGACCCCGACGACCCGACTGCACGCCAGAATCTCGAGTACGCGCGCGGGCGGCTACCGGGCTGGGTCCCGCGGCCGGAGGACGCCGAGGGCTTCCGGGGCTTCTTCGACGACCGACTGCTGCCGAGCGCCTGGCGGGTCCGGGGGGCGGCGGTCGCCTTCCTGGCGATGGCCATCGCAGCCGTCTTCTCGGTCCGCGAGCGACCGGGCGCCTGGCGGGGCGCCGCGGTCTTCGCCGGCGTGGCCTGGGCGCTCCTGTTGGGCTCGACCTTCGTCGGTGGGGCGTCGACGCGGCCCCTCGCCGTCCTGATCGCTGCGGAGACCGAGGCGCGCTCGGCGGACTCGGCGCTCGCACCCCGGGCGTTGCCCGAGCCCCTGCCGGCGGGCGTCGAGGTCGATTTCCTCGAGGAACGCCAGGGCTGGGCGCGTGTCCGGCTCGCGAACGGGCGCGACGTCTGGGTGCGGAGGTCGAACGTGGCACGGGTCGACGCCGAGAACGGGTGATCCCGAGCGCGTCTCTTCGACGCCCCGGTTCGCGGAAGGTTCCATGCTTCGGGGCCGAGTCATTTCCGGGCCATCGACGGACGGGGGGGGCGCGGTAGGGTCCGCCCCGGGCCGGCGGGGATGCGCGATCCTCGTGGGCCGCCGCACGACCGGGGTCGCGACGGCACGAGGAGGTCAGGATGGAGCCCATCCGGGTGGCGATCGCCGGCGTCGGCAACTGTGCGAGCGCGCTCGTGCAGGGCGTCGCATGGTACGCCGAGCGCGAGAGCGACGATCGGGCAGGACTCATGCGCACGTCGATCGGCGGCTTCCGGGCGGAGGATCTCGCGTTCGTCGCGGCCTTCGACGTCGATGCGCGGAAGGTCGGTCGTCCCCTCGAAGAAGCGATCCTCGCGGCGCCGAACTGCACCCGGGTCTTCCAGGACGCGTTGCCCAGGTCGGGGGTGTACGTGCAGTCCGCCCCGGTCTTCGACGGCATCGCGGCGCACATGGCGGACCACCCGGCGGAACGGGCCTTTCGCATCACGGACGAGCCGCCCGTCGATCTCGCCCGCGCCGTCGCCGATTCGGGGGCCGAGATCCTCGTCTCCTATCTCCCGGTCGGGGCCGAGGCCGCGGTTCGAGCCTTCGCCGAAGCCTGCCTGGCGGCGGGCGTCGCCTTCGTGAACTGCGTCCCCGTCTTCATCGCCTCCGATCCCGAATGGAGCCATCGCTTCCGCGAGGCCGGCCTGCCGATCGTGGGCGACGACATCAAGAGCCAGGTGGGCGCCACGATCGTCCACCGGGTGCTCGCCCGCCTGCTCGCCGACCGCGGCGTCGAGCTCGACCGGACCTATCAGCTGAATACGGGCGGCAATACCGACTTCCTCAACATGATGGAACGAACGCGCCTCGCCTCGAAGAAAGTCTCCAAGACCGAAGCGGTCCAGAGCCAGCTCGACGAACGCCTCGCGACCGACGACATCCACATCGGCCCCTCGGACTACGTCCCCTGGCAGGGCGACAACAAGGTCGCGTTCATTCGCGCCGAAGGGCGAGGATTCGGGGACGCGCCGATCGAGCTCGAGCTCCGGCTCTCGGTCCAGGACTCGCCGAACAGCGCCGGCGTCGTGATCGACGCGATCCGCTGCGCGAAGCTCGGCCTCGACCGGGGGATGGGCGGGCCGCTCGATGCGGCGTGCGCCTACTACATGAAGAGTCCGCCGATCCAGATGCGCGACGAGGAAGCGCGGGTCGCGGTCGACGCGTTCATCGAGGCGAAGCCGCTCGCGCGTCGCGACTGAGCGCGTCGGCGTCGCGCGCGAACGGGACGGCCAGCGGCCTACCAGATCAACTCGAGTCCCGCGCCCAGGCCGAACTCGCTGTGCCACTCCGCAGCGATCGCGGCGTATCGGTGGACGCGGAATCGCAGGCCCGTGCTGCCTTCGAATCCCTGCTCCGTGTCGAACTCGACGTCGCCCACGAAGCCGAGCCGCGAGGTGAGGTCGAGCTCCTTGGCGAGGGCGAAGCGCCCATGGCCGCGGGTGTCGATCCAGGCGCGGCCATCGAAGTTGAGCGGAAGGAGCGATTCCGCCCCGAAGACGCCGACGTCCCGCTCGTCTTCGAAACTCGCGCCGGCGAAGAACCGGTAGAAGCGGTTCACGTGATAGCGGTAGCGGGGCAGTACCTCGTGGTCGACGTCCCCTCGATAGCCGATCTCCCACTCGACGCCGAGCTCGTGTCGGCGATTGCTCGCGATGGCTTCGCCTTCGGTGAACTGGGAGAGCCCGCTCGCCTCCGCCCACGCGTAGATCGGGTCCTTGAAGAGCTGCTCGCGTTCTTCCGAGAGCGCGGGGTCGGGCGCGTCCCCTTCGTAGTGGAAGATGCGGCTCATGCCGGCCTTCATGTGGTAGAGGACGTGGCAGTGGAAGAACCAGTCGGCCTCGGCGTCGGCCAGGAACTCGATCGTCGTCGTCTGCATGGGGGCCACGTCGACGGTGTGCTTGAGGGGCGCATGGGCATCGGCCCGACGGAGGGCGTTCGCGCCGAGGACCCGGAAGAAGTGCCCGTGGAGATGCAGCGGGTGGTGCATCATCGTCGTGTTCTCGAGCTCGACTCGGAGGATCTCGCCGCGGCGGATGGGGATCACATCCGACTCGGCGAGGGTCTTTCCGTCGAAGGACCAGACGTAGCGATCCATGTTGCCGGTGAGCCGGAGTCGGATCGTTCGGGACGGCGCGTCTTCGGGGAGGGTGCTCGGGTGGCGCGATTGCAGCCGCTCATAGGGTGGGAGCGGCCGCGGATTGTGCGCCTCGGCGTGTGCGGCGTGACTCGCGTGCGAATCGTCGACGGCCGGCGAGTGGCTTCCGTCGGAAGCGCCGCGGTGTCCCGAGGGCATCTCGTGTCCCTCGTGTCCCTCGTGAACCGGGGGGTGGGAAGCTTCGGCTTCTTCGTGCGGCGCCCTGTCCGGCGTGGGGCTCGCGTGCGACGACCCGTGTGCGGCGCCGTGCCCGGCGTGGCGCATCGCGTAGAGGTTGGGGCGCGGTACGGACTCGGCGGGTCGATCCGGACCGGAGCCGATCCAGGCCGATGCCGAACCGGATCCGTCCTGGGCGGTCGCCCGGAACTCGATCCGGCCGTCGGCGGGAACCTCGACCACGACGTCGTAGGTCTCGGCGATCGCCATCAGGAGCCGATCGGTCTCGAAGGGCCGCACGTCGACGCCGTCGGCGGCGACGATTCGAAAGGGACGGGCGCCGATCCCCAGATAGAAGTAGGTCGACGCGGCCGCGTTCACGATCCGGATCCGGAGTCGCTCGCCCGGCCGGGCCTCGATCGTCGACTCGGGAGCGCCGTTGATCAGGAACGCGTCGTAGGCGACGTCCGAGAGGTCCATCGGGGGCATCCGTCGAAGCGACCTGCGCAGGACGCTGCCGAGCTCGCCGGCGCGCAAGGCGCCCCAGAGACTCTGCGCCGTTCCCTTCTCGACGGAGAAGTACTCGCTGCCTCGCTTCAGCAGGCGCAGGATCTCGTTGGGATCGCGTCGAGTCCAGTCGGAGAGCACGAGGACGACGTCCCGGTCGACGTCGGGTGCCGTCGCAGGTCGATGGTCGTGCGGCCTCGAAGTCGGTGCCTCGTCCTCGTCGATCACGATCGCGCCGTAGACGCCGCGCTGCTCCTGGAGCGCCGTATGGGAGTGGTACCAGTAGGTGCCGGGATGACGGATCGGAATCTCGAACGTGTGGGTTTCGCCGGGCCGGATGCCGGGTGTCGTCAGGCCGGGGACGCCGTCCTGCACGTTCGGGAGCAGGAGCCCGTGCCAGTGGATCGAGCTCGGGACGTCCATCGTGTTCGTCACGCGGATGCGAGCGAGATCCCCGACGCGCCACCGGAGCGTCGGTCCCGGGATGGCCCCGTTCACCGTCATGCCTTCCGACGTGACCCCGGCGATCTCGACCGATTCGCGCGCGATCGTGAGCTCGGCCTCGACGATGCGGAGTCCGTCGTGCTCGGTCTGGGCGATCGGCGGGGTGGCGCCGACCGTCCGTGCGGCACTCGCGAGGAGGAGAACGAGCAGGAAGGCGGACCGCAGATGGGCGGGAGTGGGACCTCGAGACATAGGGGTGCTCCAGTGAGATCGAGCCCGCGCGAGCGCAGGCGTGGGCGAACGAGGGACCGGACCGCGAAGGACGGCCGGCAGGTTCGCCGGATCTCAGATCAGGAGCGGGGCGTGGGTGACAGCGAGTCGGGGTGGGGGTGGGTCGTTCGACCGTGGCGGCGTCCGTCGAAGCGCCGCCTCCGAGGCTCGCGCGAGCAGGACGGGTGCCGTCGGTCGCCACACCCGCTCGACGAGCTCGTCGACGCCCGGACGCGCCGCGGCGAAAGGGCCTTCCCGGTCCGATGCCGCGTGCAGACCACAGGTGTCGCAGGGCGCATCCGCCGGGTCCGGACCGGCCGGGTGCTCGGCCATCCCGTCGCAGTGGTCGGCCATCGGCGTCGTTTCCGAGGCCAGGGCGTCGCAGACCACTGAACAGGTCGCACTCGTCGGGACGAGCACGAAGACGCACGCAATCGTGGCGAGAAGCCGACGCACGGTTCGAGCATAGCGTCGGAGGCCGCTGCTACGCTCCCGCCGCGCCTCGACCGGAGACCCCTTTGAAGATCCTCGCCCTCATCGGCAGCCTGCGCGCTGCCTCGTTCAGCAGGAAGCTCGCCCTCGCCGCTGCGGAGCTCGCTCCGGAAGGCACGACCGTCGAGATCGTCGACGGCCGCGATCTCCCGCTCTACGACCAGGACCTCGACGGGGACGAGAAGCCGCCGGCAGTCCAGACGCTCCTCGATCAGGTGAGCGCCGCCGACGGGCTGCTCTTCATCACGCCGGAGTACAACTACGGCGTCCCGGGGACGCTCAAGAACCTGATCGACTGGGCCTCGCGTCCCGCCTACAACTCGCCGCTCAAGGATCGTCCGTCGATGGTCGTGGCGCTCTCTCTCGCGCCGGCGGGAGGATCGCGGGCCCACGCGCAGCTGGGGACCATCCTCGCCGGAACCCTCACGCCGGTCTTCGTGAGCCCGGGCTTCCTGGTGGGTGGTGTCCACGAGCACTTCGACGAGAGCGGTGCCCTCACCAACGAGCTCACTCGGGTCCGGCTCGAGCGGACGCTCGCGGGCTTCGTCGAGTGGGCGGAGAAGACGTCCGCCTGAGCGTCGCGCGTCCAAGGCTCCTTCGCCCCGCCCCACGCGCCCGTCTACCCGCACCCGGGCGGATACGCTCCTCGCCGAAGACCCTTTCCGAATCCCGAATCCCGAATCCACCGGAGGATCCGATCATGCTCGTCATCACCGCCGTCGTCCAGAGCAGCGCCGCCGACATCGAGGCGCTCAAGGACGCCCTCGCCGAGATGGAGACCGCCAGCCGCGCCGAAGACGGTTGCCACGACTACACCTTCCTGCAGGAGGTGAACGATCCCGACGTGCTCCGGATCAACGAGCGCTGGGAGTCGATGGAGGCGCTCCAGAAGCACTTCGCGACGCCTCACATGGCGAAGTTCAACGAGGCGATCTCGGCGCGACCGCCGAAGTCGATGGACCTGCAGATCCACGAGCTCGGCGAGGCGCTCTCGCTTCCGAGCTGACGCCGAGCGCCCGCTCGCCTCCTCCCGAATCGCGCCCGTGGAAGGAGATCGGTCCTTGGCCGACCGCAACTACGGTGAAGGAGACGCGACGCATCAGGCCCTCGGTGGGGTGGATGCGATCCGGCGTCTCGTCGAAGTGTTCTACGAAGAGATGGACACGCTGCCCGAGGCGGCGAGGATCCGCTCGATGCACCCGTCGGATCTCGAGGTGTCGATCGACAAGCTCGCCCGCTTCCTGTCCGGCTGGACCGGAGGGCCGAAGCTCTACTCCGAGAAGTACGGACCGATCAAGATCCCGATCTTCCACCAGCACCTGCCGGTCGGCGAGGAGGAGCGCGACGCCTGGCTCCGGTGCATGGAGCGCGCCCTCGATCGGATGGCGTATCCGGACGACCTGAAGGCCTACATGCTGCGCGAGCTCTTCGTGCCCGCGGAGCGGATCCGCCAGCGGGTCGAGGCCCGCAAGCTCGAGAGAGCCGGCCCCGGAACGGCGGGGCTCACGATCGAGACGAAGAGCGGAGAGAATCGATGAAGCTGCACATGTTTCCCTTCGCGCCCAACCCCGCGAAGGTGCGCCTCTACCTGGCCGAGAAGGCGGAGCTCGGCTGTGAGGTCCCGCTCGAAGAAGTGACGGTCAACCTGCTCGAGTCCGAGCAGAAGAGCGAGGCGTTCCTCGCGAAGAATCCGCGCGGGACGCTGCCGGTTCTCGAGCTGGAGGACGGGACCTGCCTCTGCGAATCGCTGGCGATCATCGAATTCTTCGAGACGACGTACCCGAGCCCCTCGATGTGGGGCGACGACCCGGTCCGCGCGGCCTATGCACGGCAGATCGAGCGGATCGCCGACATCGGCGTCCTGATCAACACCGCCCGGGAGATCCACGCGTCGAACTCGCCGCTCGGGCTCCCGGCGAACCCGCCCGTCGCCGAGTACTTCGCCGGGAACCGCGCAAAGGCCGTGGCCCATCTCGAGAGCGAGATGGCGGATGGGCGCCCCTTCCTCGCCGGGGACCGACCGACCGTCGGTGACTGCACCCTGCAGGCGATCCTGCAGTTCGCGCGGTTCCGCGAGGTCGACGTCCTCGAGGACGCCCCGCGGCTGCGCGAGTGGTGCGACCGCTACCGCGAGCGACCGGCCGCGAAGAAGACGATCCTGCTCTAGAGCGCGTCGAGCGCTTCGATCGCCGCGCGGGCCACGTCTGCGTCACGGGCCTGGTCGGCACCGGAGACGCCGATGCCGCCCAGGACCAGCTCGCCCTCGCGAATCGGGTAGCCGCCATCCGCGGCGATGTAGCCCTCCACCTTGTCGATGATCTTGAGCTCGTCGGCCGGGATCGTGTCGACGTACTGCTTCCATTCGAGGGTGGACATCCCCGTGTGGACGGCGGTGAAGGCCTTGTGGCGGGCGGTCGTCGCAGCGAGGCGGGGCGCGCCTTCGCAGCTGAAGAAGCCGACCTCCTCGCCGGTCGAGTCGTAGACCGCGATGTGGACGCGGATGTCGAGCTCCCGGGCGCGCGCGACGGCCCGATCCAGCAGGGCGAGGGTCGCCTCGGTCGAGAGCGTGGCACGGAGGGCACTGGTGGGCATCGGTTCTCCTGTCTTGGCGCGGCCTGAGCGCGCGCTTCAGGCGGGGTCGTGGGAGCGTGCCGGTCGCGGTCTGACCGGCAGCCGTTCGAGCATCCGCAGGGCGAGCCCTGGAAGGGTCCGGAGCGGCTCCTCGGTCGCGAGCTCGAAGTCGTCGAAGCGCTCGAGCAAGCCGCGGAATGCGGTCTGCAGCTCGAGGCGGGCCAGCGGTGCCCCGACGCAGTGGTGCTCGCCCTGGGAGAACGCCATGTGTGCTCCGGCGTTCGGTCGATCGAGGTCGAGCACGTCCGGATCCGGGAAGATCTCCGGATCCCGGTTCGCGGCCGCGAAGCGGACGTGGACCATCGAGCCCTTCGGAATCGCCGTGCCGGCGACCTCCCCGTCCTCGACGGCATAACGAAAGAAGCCCTGGCTGGGCGATTCGAGGCGGAGGACCTCTTCGACGAAATTCCGGATCCTCGCCGGGTCCGCGCGAAGCGCCGTCGCGACGGCAGGGTGCTCGATCAGGAGCTTGAGGCCCGACGCGAGGGCGCTGGTCACCGTTTCGTGTCCGCCGACGATCAGATGCTCGGCGAGTCCCATCTTCTCGGCCATCGGAAGCGGCGTGCCATCCGGAAACGTCGCGGTCGCGAGGGTCGAGAGGACGTCGTCGCTGGGCGCCTTCTCCTTGCGCTCCATCCAGTCGGCCAGGTAGTGCTGGAGCTCGACGCCGAGATGGGCCACCTCGATCTCGCGCTCCAGGGTGAGCGCGCCCCCGAGCGGCTCGACCCAGGCATCGCTCCAGCGCTTGATCCGCCGGGCATCGTCGGCGGGCAGGCCGAGCAGATGCGTCACGACGCGGATCGGCAGCCAGGCGGCGAACCGCTCGATGAACTCGCACTCCTCGGTCGCGGCCATCTCGTCGAGCAGCCCATCGCACTCGCGTTCGACGAAGGGCGCGAGGGCTCGGACGCGGCCCGCGGTGAAGGCCGGGTTCACCAGGGCGCGATAGTCGCGGTGGATCGGCGGGTCCGACTGCAGGCGCGTGTCCCGTGGCCACCCGTCCGCTTCGAGGACGGCGCGCGCCTCCTCGTGCTGGAACATCGAGAAGCCGGCCTTGCCCAGCAGATCGTTCGACCAGATCTCCGGGTGCCGCAGGACGTGTTGCACGTCCCGGTAGCGGCTCACGAGCCACGCCTCCGCATCCGGCATCCAGTAGACCGGGGCCTGCTCGTGGAGCGCGTGGTAGTAGGCGTAGGGATCCGCCTGGATCGCCGGGTCCATCAGGCTGTGCGCTTCGACCTTCACGCGTGGCTCCCTGCGCCCCGCACCGGCAGTCGCTCGAGGGCGCGGACGGTGGGGTTGCGGACCTGCCAGGTCGGCCCTTCGACGCGGGCGAGGGCGATGTGCCCCGGAGCGAAGAGGGCTTCGAGGACGAGTCGGGCTTCCAGACGGGCAAGGGGAGCGCCGAGACAGTGATGCCGACCGCCGCCGAAGGCCAGTCCCCCCGTGCCGTCGCGATCGGGATCGAAGGTGTCGGGATCGGGGAAGCGGGCCGGATCGCGGTTCGCGGCCGCGAGGCCGAGGAGCACGTTCGCGCCCGCCTCGATCCGACGCCCGTCGATCTCCAGATCCACGAGGGCACATCGCGAGCAGGAGAGGGCGGGTGACTCGAAGCGGAGCGTCTCCTCGACGACCGCCGCGGCGAAGCCGGGCTCCCCGGCGATCCGGGCCCGGATCGAGGGGCGATCGAGCAAGAGGTGGATCGCGCTCGAGATCAGGCCTGCGGTCGTGTCGATCCCCGCCGTGAGGAGGAGGACGGCGTTCGCGACGATCTCGTCCGGGGTCAGTCGCGCGTCGTCGTCGCCGGGTCGACCGAGCGCGTCGAGCAGACCCGTCGCGCCACCGGGATGTTTCAGTCTCTCTTGGAACGCCTCCGCGAGCCCGTCGATCATCGCGAGACTCGCGCCGGGCTCGTCCGGCAGATCGCGCACGAGGAACTCGAAGCCCCGCCACGTCTCGGGATCGACCCCGAAGAGATCCCGCATCACGTCGGAAGGCACGGCGAAGGCGAGGCGCTCGACGAGATCGACGACGCCCGAGCCGAGGCCTTCCCTCACGTCGGCGAGTCTCGCGTCGACGACGTGTTGGATCCGCGACGTGATCGCAAGGATCGCGCGAGGCGTGAAGGAGCGACGGACGAGGGCGCGGGCGCGGTCGTGCGGGGCTCCGTCCCGGGACATGAGCCAGGTCGCCATCACCCGGGCGGCGCGTCCCTCCCGGGCGCCGAACGACGCGGCGACGCCGGAGCCGGCTCCGAAGCGCGCGTCCTTGAGGATCCGGTCGACGAGGTCGTGACTCGTGGCGAGCCAGACCCCGTCCGCGGTCTGGACGAGGGGATCGCGCTCGCGCACCTCGTGCCAGCCGGCATGGGGATCCGCGCGGCTCGCGATCTCGTAGGCATCCCAGCTCGGGGCGGTCGCCTCGGCCTCGGCTTCGATCGGCATGCGGGGGCTCGATCCTCCTGGTTACAAGGATGTTGGCATCCGCCGCGAAGGCGCCGCAAGTCGATTACGCTCCGAGGGACGGGAGGAGTTCGCCGATGCTCGCAGTCCGGTTCGAAGAGGGGAAGGTCGTGCTTCGCGAGGTCGCGCGGCCCGAGGGCGACGGCGTGCGCGTGAAGGTCCGCGCGTGCGGGATCTGCGGCTCGGACGTGACGATCCTCGACAGCGGCTTCCTGATCACCGGCACGCCCGGACACGAGATCGCGGGGGAGCTCGAGGACGGGACGCCGGTCGCGATCGAGCCGCTCGCCTCGTGTGGCGCCTGCGACTACTGCCTCGCCGGCGACACCCAGGTCTGCACCGAGGGCAACGCCATGATCTACGGGATCGGGCGAGACGGTGGGATGGCCGAGGAGCTGATCGTGCCCGAGCGGTGCCTCGTTGCGCTCCCGCGGAGCGTCGACGCTTCGACCGGCTTCCTCGTCGAGCCCCTCGCGGTCGCCGTACACGGGATCCGCCGGAGCGGGATCGACGGCTCGATGCGGGTGCTGGTCGTCGGTGGCGGGACGATCGGCCTGTGCGCGGCGGTGGCGGCGCGTGGCGCGGGAGCGCCCGTCGACCTCATCGCGCGACACCCGGCGCAGACCGCCGCGGCGAAGCAGATCGGGGCCAACGTGATCGACGAAGCGTCCGGAGGCGACTACGACGTGGTGCTCGATTGCGCGGGGACCCCCGCCGCGATCGAGACGTCCTGCAACGCGCTCAAGCCGAAGGGTACGCTCGGGATGCTCGCGTCCTCGTGGGACAAGTTCGAGATTCCGGGCCTCGTCGTCGCGGCGAAGGAGCTCGACATCGTGATCTCCGCGATGTACGGCCGCGCCGGCACGATCCGGGACGTCGACGCCGCGGCGCGTCTGCTCGGGGCGGACGAAGCGGTCGCCGACGCGCTGATCTCGGATCGCTTCCCCCTCGATCAGGCGCCGGCCGCCTTCGAACGGACGCGAGACCGCAAGGGCGGCGCGATCAAGGTCGCGCTCGAGCCCTGACGGCTCGTCGCAGGGATCGGGCGGGCCGCTAGGCGTCCGCCTCGTCCATCGCCTCGAGCACCTTCGCCGGATGGTCCGCGGCCTTCGCGACTTTCGGCCAGTGCTTGCGCACCTTGCCGTCGGGGCCGATCCAGACCGTGCTGCGAATGACGCCCTGGACCTTCTTGCCGTACATCATCTTCTCGCCGAAGGCGCCGTACTTCGTCATGACCTTCTTGTCCGGGTCGCAGAGGAGCGGGAAGTTCAGCTTGAACTTCTTGATGAACGCCTTGTGTTTCTCCTCGCCGTCCGGGGAGCAGCCGAGGACGACCGTGTCGCGCCGCGTCAGCTGGCGCTTGAGGTCACGGAAGCCGCAGGCTTCCTTCGTGCAGCCCGGCGTGTCGTCCCGCGGATAGAAGTAGAGGATCACGTTCTTGCCGGCGTAGTCCGCGAGCTTGTGCGCATCGCCGTTCTGGTCCTTCAGGGTGAATGCGGGGGCCTTGCGGCCTTCGGTCACGGGCATCGAATCCTCCTGGGCGTGTCGGCGGATCCTACCCCTTCCCGCCGGCTCGACCAGAGGACCGGGCTCTCCTACGAAGAACGGGGGCCTCCGAAGAGGCCCCCGTCTCGAGTCGGATGCAGGTCCGACGGTCGAAGTCGGTCGGGATCAGTGCGAGATCGCCGCCGGCAGATCGCCCGCCTGCTTGATCCATCCCTCGACCTGGCTGAGCGTCGGGACCTTCCGGGTCAGGTTCTTCTCCGCGTTCACCTCGGCGAGCTTGTCGGCGAGGTTCGCCGCGTTCCGCGTCGCGAGCTCCTTGACCGTGTCCACCCCGGACGCGACCAGCAGCTCCGCGTACTCGCCCGCGACGCCGCTGATGCGGAAGAGGTCCGCCATGTTCACGAAGGTGAGGATCCGGGACTCGGAGAGCCCCGTGGCCTCGGCGAGTGCCTTGCGTCCCGTCTTCGTGCCGCCCTGCGCGAGCAGGCCGTCGGTGTCCTTGACGCCCGCACCCTCGAACTTCTCGCCGAGAACCGGGCCGATTCCTTCGATTTCCGTGATCTTGAGATTCGCCATCGATTCGTCTCCTTGCGACGTCGCGTCCGGCGCGTCGCCTTCGTCTCTACTTTCCGAACAATTTTCCGGCGAGCCCGGCCAAAGCGCCGGCCCCGCCTCCGTTTCCGCCGCCGAGCCCGCCGAGCATGGACATCAGTCCGTCCGCGCCGCCGGCCTTGTCACCGAGCAGCGAGAGCACGACCGGAATCAGCGAGGACAGCCCGTCGCGGGCCTGTCCCTCGTCGAGTCCGGCCTGGCCGGCGATCGCGCCGACGTCGAGCTTTCCGAGGAGTGCGGCGACTCCGTCGCCCCCTCCCGCGAGCAGGCTCGACAGATCGAGATCGCCGCCCGCGATCGCATCGCCGATTCCCCCGAGCGCGGGCGGGATCAGGCTCTCGGCCTGGCTCGCGTCGAGGTCGCTGCCCTGAGTCACGGCCGCGAGCAGCGCGCCGCCGTGTTCCTTGAGAATCGTCTCCAGCATGATCTACTCCCTGTTCACGCCTCGCTTCCGAGGCGAATCGGAGAAGGGCCCCGTCCCGGTCGGTCGGATCCGCATCGACCGGCCGTCTCGGGACGAGGCCCGTCCCCGTTCAGCGTGACCGGTCGGTATTATTGTACGCCCAGCGACTTGAGGGTCGCGAGCGTCATGCCGCCTTCCGCCAGACCCTTTTCGGTCTGGTAGCCACGAAGGGCCGCGAGCGTCTCACGACCGACGATGCCGTCGATCGGGCCGGGGCTGTGTCCCGCCGCGTCGAGCGCGCGCTGCATGTTGCGCACGATGTCGGGCGTCGTGTTGGTCTTGCAGAGGATCTGGCGCCAGGCCATCTCACCTTCGGTGACCTGCACGCGCTTGCTGACCGTCTGGTACTCCGCGGCGACGGGGATGCGGCGCTCGGAAGCGGACGTCACGACCTTGCGGACCTTCACGGTCTTGTACTTCGCCGGAACCTCGACCGTGCGCGTCGTCGCCGGCGTCGTCACGACCTGTCGCTTGACCGTCTTGTACTCGGCCGGGATCGCGATCTCACGCGTCGTCGGGCCGGCGACCTGCACCTTCTTGCGGACCGTCTTGTACTCGGCCGGGACCTCGACGAGACACATGATCTCGCCCGTCGCCTCGTCGAGCTTCTGGATCGGACCTTCGCCCTTCTTCCAGACCGTGTGCGCCGGCTTCACGAGGATCTGCTCCTCCTGCCACTCGTACTGCGCCGGCACCTCCTCGAGGCGGCTGGACGCGGCCTTCACGAGGACCTGCTCCTCGACCCAGCCGTAGACCGCCGGGATCACTTCGATCCGCTCGGAGGCCGCTTCGACGAGGACCTGCTCCTCGACGGTTTCGTAGGTGGCGGGGATCAGCTCGAGGCGTTCCGAGGCCGCCGACTTCAGGACGTCCTCGGTTCGCGTCTCGTAGGTCGGAGGGACGAAGACCCGCGCGTAGCACTGCCCCGGCTCCGCCGGCGGCAGGAGATCGCCGCCCGGGATCTGGTTGTACGGCGTCGAGACGCGCGTGCTCGGAGGGGCCGCCGAGACGGGGGGCAGGGTCTGGTTCGAGATCTGCGTCTCGAGCGACTGGATGCGGTCTTGCCGCTGGTCGACTTCGCGTTCGAGGCTCGCGACGCGCGCCTGGCTCTCCTCGAGCTGACGGGCGATCTCGCTCTCGGGGGCGGACGTGGAAGCGCAGCCGGTCAGTCCGACGGCCACCGCCGCCCCGAGCAGGGGGAACAAGAGGGTGGAACGGGTCATCAGGATACTCCTTGAGAGATTCGGTCGGTCCGAATCGGACGCGGAACGGGATTGCGTTCCGGAAGAGCCGCCGTGGGTTGCGGAGGCATCATGTGAATCACCAATGCCCTTCGCTGAGATTCGACACGCGACCGACGGTTCCATCGACGACATAGTCATCCGCCGATACGCCGATCGGCGTTTGCGAAACGCGGCGGATCGGATGGGGGAATCGCGTTGCGGTCCCGAAAACGAACGACGCGCGTCTCCCACGAAGGGAAACGCGCGTCGTCGATTCGGGCGATGTCGATCGGAGGCTACTCGGATCGCAGTCGTCGCAACCAGTGCTGCATGTGCTCGCCCGCCGCTTCCCGTCCTCCGAGGCCGAAGGAGAGCGCGAAAGCCACGGCGATCGCGCCGAGGGTCAGGCCGAACGCGAGATTCACGATGTCGTCGGCGAGCCCCATCGCACGCAGCCCCATCGCGACCACGAGACCCAGGATCGCGTAGCGTGCGAGGCCGGCCATCGGTGACCCGCCGGAGCCCGCGAGACGGAGCATGGCGGCGTGGACGAGATTCGCGATCCACACGCCGGCCGCGATGATCATGCCGCCGAGCAGGACCTGCCCCGCGAAGCCGATCAGGGTCGCGACGATCATCGAGAGCTGGTCGAAGCCGAGGCGATTCGCGGCCTCGGTCAGGGCGAAGAGCATCACGAAGAACGACACGCCGCGACCGACCCAGCTCGCCAGGCTGCCAGACCCGGACTCGGCCGCGGGAATCCCCAGGCGCTCCGGAAGGCGATCGACGCCGAGGCCGCCTGCGAGGTTGCTCGCGAGCGTCGAGAGGAAGCCCGCGACGAGCCACGCGACCCCGAGGATGATCACGGCGGCGAACACGTTCGGCAGCGCATCCATGAAGGTGCCGAGCATCCGGGTGGCGGGATCCGAGATCGCCTCGATTCCGAGCGCGTTCAGGGCCGCGATGATCGCGGGGACGAGGATGAAGACGTAGGCGATCAGGCCGAGCAGTCCCGAGAGGGCCATCGTGCCCTGCAGCCCGGCGCTCTGGCCGAGGCGATCGATTCCGGTCGCCCCGAGCAGGTTCGTGACGAGGTCGCGAACGAGCCGTGCGACGAAGAGACCCACGAGCGCGATCACACCGGCGCCGAACACGTCGGGCAGCAGCCCGAGCATGTCGTCGAGCATGCCCTGTACGGGCGCGAGGAGCCCCTCCATCTCGAGCGCGCCGAGGATCCCGGGCAGGAAGAGCAGGAAGACGAGTCCGTAGAGCACGTTCCCGAGGCTCTCGGACACGGGCCGCATTCCCGCTTCGGTCGCGATCTTCTCGTCGAGGGAGGTCGCCGCGAGGGCGCGCGTGACGCCCGTCCGGAGGACGACCGCGAGCAGCCAGGCCACGCCGAGGAGGACGCCGGCGGCGATCGCCTTCGGCACGAAGCCCAGCACCTGGTCGACGAGACTCTGGAGCGAGGCGGACGCGTACTCGATCTCGAGCACGTTGAAGAACGCGACGAGGGTGATCAGGAGGACGAGGTAGTAGGCCCCCTTCCCGACGCCCCCCGCGACGTCCGCTTCGTTTCCGGTCGTCGCCGCGATTCGTTCGTTCAGTCCCAGGCGGTTGAACACGCCGCGCACGACCGCACGCACGACGACGGCCACCATCCAGCCGATCAACAGGAGTCCGATCGCTCCCGCGAGCATCGGTAGCGTCTCGCCGAGCGACGCGCTCAGCTCTTCGAAGAGGGCATTCCAGTCCACGGGCATCTCCTTCGCGTGCCGACGGGCGCGTGCGGCAAGCGGTCACACCCCGACCTGCCGGGGCTGAAGCGGAAATGCGGATGCTTCGAGAGCCGACACATCTCCGCGTGGGAGCGAGGGGATCCACTCGCCTCCGGGGCGCACGGACGTTTCGTTCACGACACGGAGCGCGCGGTACGATCGCCACGGCTGCGGGGGCGGGGCCCCGATTCCGGGGGACGCGTGCTAGTCGGCCCGGACCTCGATCGCCGAGGCGCGGCGCGCCTGCTCGAGGATGAAGGCCTGGATGCTGCGGACTTCGGACGCGGAGAGGAAGTCGTCGAAGCGCGGCATGCCGGCGGGCTGGAGCAGCCCTTCGAGGAGGATGCGCGGGAAGAGCGTGTGGGTCGCCTCGTTCATGTACCGCAGGTCCGGTACGCCGGAGCCGCCGCCGACGGCGCCCGGGCCGTGGCAGGCGGAGCAGTGCTCCTGATAGCGGAGGGCGCCGAGGCGACGCTCCGCCCGAGTCGACTCGAGGGAATAGGTCGGCGGTGGCACCGGACCGAGCGGAGGCCGGCCCGGCGGGACCTGGGCCTCGCCGCCGAGCTTCCAGGCGAGGACGCGTCCGCCGCCGCGGACCTTCGCGAGCAGCGCCGCCTCGCCCCCGCTCATCGCGAACGACGCGCCCCATCCCGCGGCCACCGCGACGTACTGCTCACCGTCGACCCGGTAGGTGATCGGCCCGGCCATCACGCCCGTGCCGACGGGGGATTCCCAGAGCCTCTCGCCCGTCGAGGCGCGGTACGCGACGAAGCGGCCATCCGCCGCGCCCTCGAAGAGGAGATCGTCGCCCGTCGACAGCGTGCCGCCGTTGAAGGCCGTGATGTGGGGCACGCGCCAGACTTCCTTCTGCGCGACGGGATCCCAGGCGAGCAGGAAGGCCTCCCAGCGTTCGTCGTCTTCGCTCGAACCGAAGTTCTCGTAGACCGCCATGTCGATCCCGGTGTTCCAGGTGCCTGGGCGGTAGCGCCAATCCGGGTTCATCTTGAACACGGCGCCCATGTTGCGGACCGGGAAGTAGACCAGGCCGGTCTTCGGATGGAAGCTCATCGGCGGCCAGCTGTGGGCGCCATAGGGGCTCGGTCGGACGAACTTCGCGACCTCGCGATAGTCCGTGTCCGTTTCGACGGGACGACCCTGTTCGTCGACGTGGGAGGCCCAGGTCGCTTCGGTGAACTTCTCCGCCGAGATGTACTCGCCGTTCGTTCGATCGATCACGAAGAAGAAGCCGTTCTTGGGCGCCTGCATCAGGACCTTCCGCGTTCGGCCCTCGATCTCGAGATCGGCGAGGAGGATGTGCTGGGTCGCGGTGTAGTCCCAGGTGTCGCCGGGGGTCGTCTGGTAGTGCCAGACGAGCTCGCCGGTCTCGGGACGGAGCGCGAGGATCGAGGAGAGGTAGAGGTTGTCGCCGCCCCCGGGACTGCGGAGCCAGCGGACATGCGGCGCGCCGTTGCCGGTTCCGACGTAGAGCAGCCGGAGCTCCGGGTCGTAGGCGAGGGCGTCCCAGACGGTCCCGCCGCCGCCGGCCTTCCACCATTCGCCGGTCCAGGTCGCGGCGGCGCGCTCGATCGCCTCGGACTCGAATCCCTCCGCCGGATCGCCCGGCACGGTGTAGGTCCGCCAGGCGAGCTCGCCGGTCTCCGCGTGATAGGCGGAGACGTAGCCGCGCGCGCCAAGGTCCGCGCCGGCGTTGCCGATCACGACGAGCCCTTCGACCACGCGGGGGGCGCCGGTGATCGAGTACGCCCACTCGGGCTCCCGGGTGTCGACGTCCCAGAGCGCTTCGCCGGTCTCGGCATCGATTCCGATCAATCTCCCGTCCAGGGTTCCGAGGAAGACGCGCCCGTCCGACCAGGCGGCGCCGCGGTTCACGACTCCGCAGCAGATGTCCCGGGCCATCCCGCGCGGGACCTCGGGATCGAAGCTCCAGAGCTTCTCGCCCGTCTTCGCGTCGAGGGCGTGCAGGATGCTCCACGGGGCGGTCACGAACATCCGACCTTCGACGACCAGCGGCGTCGACTCGACGCCGCGATCGCTCATCAGGTCGAAGCTCCAGGCGAGTCCGAGCTCGTGGACGTTCTCCACGTCGATCTCGTCGAGGGGGCTGTATCGCTGCTCCGCGAGGGTGCCGCCGTGGCTGCGCCACTCGATGTCGGGCGGTCCGGTTTCGGTCGGTGCGCCGGGCGGGGACGGGCAGCCGAAGAGCGCCGGAATCAGGCAGGCGAGACCGACGAGCGGAAGGGAACGACGGACCAGACGCATGCGGACCTCGGCGCAGTGAACGAGGCCCCGATGATGGGCCAGTCGCGTCGTCTCGCTAGTCCCCGCGCTCAGTCGCCCTCGTCGAACTCGATGCCTTCGACGGGTGACACCGGCAGCCCGAAGAGCCCCGCCGAGGCGGCCGTCATCCCGTTGATCACGCCGACCCGCGGCACGGGCCACATCCCCCTGGCCGCGGCCTGGTTCGTGGGACCGGGGACCCAGTTGGGCCCCTTGCCGAGATGGTCGAGGGCGCCGCGCGCGACCTCGGTCGGCGGCATCGCGTCGGCGAAGGCCTCCGGCTCCTGCTGCATCACGGTCTCGGTCCGCGTGGCGCCGGCCAGCACGCCGAGTACGTCGATGCCGGCCGGGGAGAGCTCCGCCCAGAGACCCTCGGCGAGGGTCGTGTCGAAGGCCTTGGTCGCGGAGTAGGTCGCCTGGTTTCCGCTCCCGGAGAGGCAGGCGAGAGAGGACATGAAGACGAGACCGCCGCGCCCGCGCGCGCGGAGTCGCGCGCCGAAGTGGTGGCCGAGCACGACCGGCGCGCGGCAGCTGAGCGAGACGAGGAAGAGCGCGTCGTCGACCGCCTGGTCGAGGAAGTGACCGGCCGCGGGATTGGAGCCGGCGTTGTAGACGAAGAGACCGACGTCGAGATCCACGGTCGCGTCCGCGACCGTCTGGCCGATGTCGTCGCGCGTGAGGTCCGCCTGGATCGTCCGGGTCGCGACCCCGAAGTCCGCTTCGATGGATCGGGCGAGCGCATCGAGCGGCTCGGCACGTCGCGCGATCAACGCGACGTCGAGACCGCGTGAGGCCGATTCGCGCGCGAACGCGCCGCCGATTCCGTCGGATCCGCCGGCGATCACCGCCCAGGGCCCGAACCGTTCGCGGAAAGCGTCGCCCTCGTAGCGAGCGGCCATCGATCCCTCCCTGCGCGAGGACGCGCCGTGGGCCTACCCGCGGTTCGCCCGGAGCGCGGCGATCCGTTCGTCGAGGGGCGGATGGGTCGAGAAGAGCTTCGCGAAGCCGCCGCCGCCGATTCCCATCGCCGCCATCCCGTCCGGAAGCTCGGCGGTTCCGCCCTTCAGGCGTTCGAGGGCCCCGATCATGTTCTCGGAGCCGGCGTACTGGGCACCGCCGGCGTCGGCGCGAAACTCGCGCTGCCGGGAGAACCAGCAGACGATGATCGAGGCGAGGATGCCGAGCAGCATCTGCGCGACGAGCGAGACGATCCAGTAGCCGGGGCCGTGACCGCGCTCGGTCTTGAAGACGAGCCGGTCGACGAGGTGACCGGCGATGCGCGAGAAGAAGACGACGAAGGTGTTCACGACGCCCTGGATCAGGGTCAGGGTGACCATGTCGCCGTTCGCGATGTGGGCGACCTCGTGTCCGATCACGGCGTCCACTTCGTTGCGGTTCATGCCGCGGAGGAGGCCGGTCGAGACGGCGACCAGGGCGCTGTCCCGGCGCATGCCCGTCGCGAAGGCGTTCGGCTCGTTCGCGGGGAAGACGCAGACCTCGGGCATGCCGATCCCGGCGGCTTCCGCGTGGGCGCGCACCCGGCTGACGATCCACTGGGCCTCGGGGTCCGTGCTGTCCTCGATGTTCTGGCAGCCCGTCGAGCGCTTGGCCATGAACTTCGACATCGCGAGCGAGATGAAGGAGCCCGTGAAACCGATGACCGCCGAGTAGATCAGCAGGGCCTGGAGGTCGAGGTCGACCCCCTGCTCGTCGAGCACGTTCCCGATCCCGAAGATCGAGAAGATCACGGAGATCACCAGGATCACCGCCAGGTTGGTGAGAAGGAAGAGCGCGATGCGCTTCATGGGTTCGGGTCCTTTTCGGGCGTCGCTCGGGAGGTCGGAGTCTAGGAATCGTCGGGTGACGGATCCAGCGAACGGATGCGCACGTTCCGGAACCGCGTCAAGTCCCCGTGATCCTGGAGGACGATGTGTCCGCGGGGGGACGCGCAGAAGCCCGTTCGCGCCGCGAACTTGCTGGCGGCGAGGGCTTCACGCCACTCGGGCGAGTCCAGTTGGACGTCGACCACGCGGATTCCGTTCAGATAGTGCGAGAGTCGTCCGTCCTCGAGGTGGACCCGGCCCTGGTTCCAGGCGTCCACGCCGCGAAAGGGCGCTGCGTTCGGGGCCAGCAGGTCGTAGAGCCCGGCGAGCCGGCGGGTTCCGGGGCGGCCGCGGTTCGCGTCCGGGTGACCGGCGTCGTCCAGGATCTGGAACTCGCACCCGAGGGCGTGGACGAAGCCCATCTCGCGCTGGGGCTCGGCGCGGTACTTGACGCCGCTGTTGCCCTCGCGGGCGACCTGGAACTCGAAGTCGAGGACGAAGTCCCCGAAGCGTTCCCGGCTGAAGAGATCTCCGCCCGCCCGGAACTCGACCAGACCGGCCTTCCGGATCGAGAGCGTGCCGTCGTCGGTGGACCACCCGTCCGCAGGAAAGGTCGCTTCGTCCGCGGCCTGCCATCCCGCTCCGCTCCGCCCGTCGAAGAGAAGGCGCCAGCCCGCGGCGCGTTCCGCCGCCGTGAGCGTATTCGGTGTGGCGGGTGCCCACGGTTCGATCCGGGTCGGTCGGTCGTCGGATTCTTCGGTCGCGGCGACCGGGAGCGCGATCAGGGCGAGTGCGAGAGCGAGCGTCGAAGCGATCGCCTCGAAGCGGCGCGGCGTCACGCGCGGCCCAGTCGCTTCAGCGCGGACCGAGCGGCGAAGTATCCGCCGAGGCCATGGACGCCGCCGCCCGGGGGCGTCGCGGCCGAGCAGATGAAGAGCCGCGGGTTCGGCGTCGAATAGGGATCGAGGCGGGTGACCGGGCTGTTGAAGAGCTGGAATGCATCCGCCACGCCGCCGGTGATGGCGCCGCCCACGTAGTTCGGGTTGTGGGCCTCGAACTCGGCGGCGTTCGTCGTGTGCCGCGCGAGGATCCGGTCCCTGAAGCCGGGGGCGAAGCGTTCGATCTGGCGCTCGATCGCTTCCGTACGATCGACGGTCGAGCCGTGGGGAACGTGGCAGTAGGCGTAGCCCGTGTGCTGTCCCGCTGGCGCGCGGCGGTCATCGAACTGACTCTGCTGGCAGAGGATCAGGTAGGGCTTGTCGTTGAGGCGCCCCGCGTACATGTCGCGTTCCGAAGCGCAGATCTCTTCGAGGGTGCCGCCCACGTGGACCGTCGAGGCTTCGAGGCAGCGCTGGTCCTTCCAGGGAATCGGTCCGTCGAGGGCCCAGTCGACCTTGAACGCACCGGGGCCGTAGCGGTAGCGCTCGAGACGACGGCGGTAGCCTGCCGGCAGATCGTCCGCGCCGATCGAGGCGAGCTGGGACGGGGAGGTGTCGAAGAGGACGACCTTCGCGTCGGGGAGCGCATCGAGGCGCTCGACGCGATGGCCGAGCTCGATCTCTCCGCCGAGGCTCGTGAAGTAGGAAGCGAGGGCGCGACCGATCGATTGGGAGCCGCCGCGGGCGACCGGCCAGTTCTCGACATGGGCGGTCAGGGCGAAGAGGGTCCCGAGCGCGGCGGTCAAGGGCTGCGACAGCGGGAGGACCGAATGCCCCGCGCATCCCGCCAGCAGCGCGCGCGCCCGCTCCTCCCGGAAGAGCAATCGTGCCAGCCGATTGGCCGAGAACGCGGCCCGGAGTCCGAAGCGCGCCATCTGGATCGGGTGCTTCGGGATCCCGAGCGGGGCCATCGCGTCGGCCAGCAGCCCGTGCGCGTCCCGCATCAGCGGCTCGATCAGTCGGATGTAGTTCCTCCGGTCGCGGCCGAGCTCGTCCGCGGTCCGGTCGAGGGAGCGGTAGATCATGACCGCGTCCGCGTCGTCGAGGGGATGCGCGACCGAGGCCGGGGGGAGGACCCATTCGAGGCCGTGCTCGTCGAGTGGAAGCTGCCGGTAGTACGGCGACAGGATGCCCATGGGGTGTACGGCGGAGCACACGTCGTGAAGGAAGCCGGGCAGGGTCAGCTCGGCGCTGCGCGTCCCGCCGCCCACTTCGTCGGCCGCCTCGACGACGCGCACGCTCGCACCGTTTCGGGCGAGCTCGATCGCCGCCGCGAGACCGTTCGGTCCGGAGCCGATCACGATCGCGTCAGGGGTGGAGTCGTGCGAGGTGGTGCTCATGGGACCCAGACCGTAAATCGTGCCGACGCGGCGGGCCAGCGAATCCGCGAGCTAGAGTCTCGCCGCGCGCGGCCGCTCCGGGGCGCGTCGGAGGAGTGGAGAGCATGGCCGGACGGCCGATCGATGCAGCCTGTCTCGAGGCGCCGGTCACGGGCGTCGGACTCGTGCCGGGGACCCTGGGCGATCAGCTCGAGGCGAGCGGTGACCGGGTGTCGCTCCTCGTCTTCCTGCGTCACTTCGGCTGCATCTTCTGCCGGGAGACGCTGGCGGATCTTCGCGCGGCGTCGGAGGCCGACGAGGCCTACCCGGACGTCCTCTTCTTCTTCCAGGGGAGTGCCACCGAAGGGCGCGCCTTCCTTCGCCGCTACTGGCCCGACGCCCGGGCCATCGCGGATCCCGATCTCGAATTCTACGAGCGCTTCGGCGTGCGTCGCGCGAGCTTCCTCGAGGCGCTCGGGCCGGCAGTGGTTCTCGGCGCCCGTTCACGCGCGCGGGCCAAGGGCCACGAGAACGGTCCGCGTAGCGGGGACATCTGGCGCATGCCGGGCGTCTTCGCCGTCGCGGACAAAGAGATCATCTGGGCCCACCAGCCGCGACATGCGGCGGATCACCCTGACTTCGATCGGATCCCGTCGATCGTCTCCGCCGCGACCACGGACTGACCGGCTAGGCGTCGGGTTCGACGGGACAGGTCTTCGGCGCGCGGCCGGTCAGCCGCAGGCGATTCCGCGCGAACCAGGTGTAGAGCCGGTCGAGTACCGCGCGAACCAGGCCGACGTGGGCGATCCGCACGATCCAGCCGCGGTCGAGGGCTTCGTAGAGGTGGATGAACACGTCCACTCCCTCCACGATCGTGCCGTCCGGCAGCATCCCGTGGATCCGCTCCTCGATCGTGGCCTGTTCCAGGCCGTACGCGGTCGCGTCGAAGCCGGGCAGCGAAAGATCCACGAGGTCGACGCGTCCGGCGCCTGCGTCCAGGCGCCGAACCACGTCGATCTCGCGCTTGCACAGCGGGCACGCGCCGTCGAAGAAGACGCGGAAGCGCCACTCGACCGGCTGGGCTTCGGGCTGGGGGAGAACCGACGCCGCCAACGCGCTAGCTCCAGCCGAATTCGGCACCGAGGGCCGCGGCAGCCGGGTGCTCTCGAAGCTGCTCGAGGGCGCGGCGCTCGATCTGCCGCACCCGCTCCCGGCTCACCCCGAGTCGCGCGCCGATCTGCGCCAGGGACGCCGCGGGCTCGCCCGAGAGACCGAAGCGCGCGTCGATCACCTCGCGCGCGCGATCGTCGAGGGCGGGCAGGACTTCGGCGAGGGTCCGTCGCAGGGCCGCGCCGTCGTGGTCCGCATCGAGGTCCTCGTCCGCCGGTGCTTCGAGGGTGTCCTCGAGCCAGAGGTCGTCGGTGCCCGCGACCGGGACGTGGGTCGAGATCTCGCTGGCGAGGCTTCGTTCGAGATCGGCGGCGTCCTCGGGTGCGAGGCCCATTCGCTCGGCGAGCTCCGAAACCGTCGGCTCTTCGCTCGAGAAGGCGCGGCGGGCTTCCTCGAGTCGCTTGAGCGCGCGCTGCTGGTCGAGGACCGGGCTCGGCACGCGGACGGTCCGCGAGTGCTGCGCGACCGCGCGGATCAGCGCCTGCTCGATCCACCACACGGCGTAGGTCGAGAACTTGTACCCGCGCGAGATGTCGAACTTCTCCACGGCGCGGATCAGTCCGAGGTTGCCCTCCTGGATCAGGTCGAGGAAGGGCACGCCGCGGTTCCGGAAGCCCTTCGCCGAGCGGATGACCAGGCGGAGGTTGTGGCGGATGAAGCGGTTCTTGAGATCCGTCAGCTGGGCGCGGGCATCGTCCGCCTCGCGGAGCACCTTGCGATCCGCGCGGGAGAGGTCCCGGCGTCGGCTCGTGCCGAGCTCGTCCTGGATCTGCATCAAGACAGGGAGCGCGATTTCGGCGTCGAGGGTCGCCTGGGCGAGTCGGTCCAGGGCTCGGCCCAGCGCCGCGTCGTCCTTGGCACGCCCGAGCGCCTTCACGCGCTTGCTGACGTTCGTGAGCGCCGCGTCGATCTGCCCGTTCGCGTCCCGCGTCTGACCGTCCCGATGGAAGCGGGAGAGGGAGCCCGTCACGAGGCCGCGGGCCCGCTTCTCGTTCCAGCGCTCGAGGAGCGCGGTGGCCGTCGCGGGGATCCGGGCCAGCGCCGCACGAAGGTCGGCTTCGGCCTGCTCCATCCCCTCGAAGAGCGCCTTCTGAGTCCCGGTTTCCAGGACCGGCGTGTCGTAGATGTCGTCGAGATAGCTCTGGAGGACATCCGGGGCGGCGGGGAGGGCGCTCGGGGTCGTCGGGGACGGGATGGTGGCGGGCATGGCTGCTCCGTGTTCGTTGGGCGCGGAGTGAGTGTTTCCCAGGATCATCGGTTTGTAAAGAAAAAATCTGTACAAGTATTGAACTGAGCCGATATAGTAACGGCCCAACGGGGAACAACGTGACCGAATCTGTACAGAGCGCTGGGAGAAGCCGTGTCCGCCGAGAGTGACAGCCCGACCGCGACCTACCCCATGCGCGTGGTGACCCGGATGACCGGCCTCTCTCCCGAGCGTCTGCGCGCCTGGGAGACCCGCCATCGCGCCGTGATGCCCCTGCGGACCGACGGGGGAAGCCGCCGCTACAGCGAAACCGACGTCGAACGTCTCCTCCTCCTACGAAAGGCCACGGAAGCCGGTCACAGGATCGGCGATCTCGCGACGTTGGAGCTGGATTCCCTCCGGGAACGATTCGGCGATGGGGAGGCGGTTCCGGCCGGGCGATTCGACGAGATGATCGCTGCCGTCGACGCCCTGGATGCACCAAAGCTGCGAGTGCTCCTCGAGGAGCGCGCGCGCGCCCTCGACCCGGTGCGCTTCGCCTTCGACGAGGTGTTGCCGCTCGCCTTCGAGATCGGACAGCGCTGGCTCGAGGGCCTGACCTCGGTCGCCGCCGAGCATCGGGCCACCAACGTCCTGCGATCCATCCTGGTGGAGGCCGTCGAGAACGGGCCCGTCGACGCGCTCGGTCCGAGGGTCGTCTTCGCTGCGCCGGAGGGTGAGCGACACGATCTGGGCGTCCTGGCGGCGGCGATCGCAGCGCGCAGCTTCGGCGCCCAACCGCTCTTCGTCGGGGCAGACGTCCCCGTGGACGACCTCGTGGAGGCGACGAAGAACGCTCGAGCGGAGGCGCTCGCCCTCGGATTCGTCGTGACGCCGACCGAGGAGGTCGGGCCAATCCTGCGCACCGTGCGGCGCGCGCTGCCGGACGGGGTCGCACTCTGGATCGGCGGCCGCGGCATCGTCGGGTGTCCGCCCGTCGCCGGGGTCGACCGGATCGAACACAATCAGCGCCTCGAAGCGTTCGTCCTCGAGGCGCGCCGAAGCCAGGATCGGGAGGGTGCGCGATGACACGCGTCGCCGTCGTCGGTGCGGGACTCGCAGGACTGCGCGCAGCGCGCCGCCTCCACGATGCGGGCGCCGAGATCCGGGTCTTCGACAAGGCGAGAGGCTCCGGCGGTCGGATGTCGACGCGCCGCACGGACTTCGGTGCGTTCGACCATGGCGCGCAGTACTTCACCGCGCGTGATCCGCGCTTCCGTGCGCAGGTGGAGACCTGGGTCGCCTCGGGTGCGGCGGCGCTCTGGCCGGGGAAAGTGGTGCGGCTCGCCGAAGGGCGGGTCGTCGCCGAGGAGCAGGCCGAGCCCCGCTTCGTCGGTGCACCGAAGATGAACGCCGTCGTCCGGGACCTCCTGGGCGAGATCGATGCCTCCTTCGGGGTTCGGATCGCGTCGCTGCGCCGTCGCGAGAATCGTTGGGTGCTTCGCTGCGACGCGGGCTTCGAGTACGAGGGCTTCGATCTCGTGGTCGTCGCGGTCCCGCCCGCGCAGGCGCTTCCGCTGATCGACGCGTCGTCGAACCTGGGACCCGCGATCGCGGGCGTCCGGATGTGGCCGTGCCACGCGACGATGCTCTCCTTCGAGGCACCGCTTCCGGTGGCCTTCGACGGGGCTTTCGTCGAGAGCGAGTCGATCGCCTGGGTGGCCCGAAACGACTCGAAGGCGGAGCGCGGGAAGGCGTCCTGTTGGGTCGTCCATTCGAACGCCGAGTGGAGCGAGCGCCACGTCGAGCGGGAATCGGCGAGCGTCGGTGCGCACCTCGAGGAAGAGTTCGCCCGGGCGCTCGGGGTCGAGCTTCCGCCCGTTCGCTACCGCGGGACCCACCGTTGGCTCTACGCGCGGCCGGCGCATCCCCTCGACGGGAAGACGCTCTTCGACGCGGAGGCCGGGCTCGGCGTCTGCGGCGACTGGACGCGGGGCGACGAGGTCGAGGACGCCTTCGTATCGGCGGAGGACCTCGTCGACGTGATCCTGCCCGCTCACGGTCTCGGGTGATCCATGCGCGGGCTCCACTGGTTCCGCAACGATCTCCGGCTCCGAGACCATGGCGCGCTCGAAGCCCTGGCCGATCGCGTCGAAGAATGGGGCGCGCTCTTCGTTCTCGATCCGGTGCTGCTCGACGCGAAGCTGACGCGGAATCGCGACCGGTTCATGATCGACTCCGTCGTTTCGCTCCGCGCGGCGCTCGAGAAGCGCGGCGTCTCGCTCGCGACGGTGAAGGGCGACCCCGAGACGGTGGTGCCGCGGATGGCGAAGCGCCTCGGCGTGCAGGTCGTCAGCTTCGTCGAAGCGGATACGCTTCGCGCGCGTTGGCGGGACGAGGCGGTTCGGACTGCCCTCGAAGCCGACGGGCGGGAGGTTCTCGCGATCCGCGATCACACGGTCTTCGGTCCCGGGGAGATCCTGACGAAGAAGGGCGGCCCCCACTCGATCTACTCCCCCTACCGCCGTGCCTGGTGGGCCGCCTGGGAGGCCGCGCCGCGCTGGCCCGCGCCGCGACTCCGCCTTCCGAAGCGGCCGATCGGAGTCGAGCGTCGTGCCGTCGAGGACGCGATCTCGAAGCTCGTCGAGCCGACGTCGCCCCGCGTCGGTCCGGCGGTCGGTGAGGCCGCGGCCCGGCGCCGCCTGACACAGTTTCTGGAGAGCCGCGTCGGTCGCTATGCGACGGATCGGGACGTCCCGGCGGTGGATGGCACTGCGCGGCTCTCGGCCTATCTCCGTTTCGGCGTGATCTCGGCCCGGCGCTGCTTCGCCGCCGGCCTCGCCCACGCCGAAGAGAATCCCCAGGATCGGGAAGGCGTCGAGAAGTGGCTCGACGAGCTGGTCTGGCGGGAGTTCTACGCCGCGGTCCTGGCGAACCGGCCCGAGGTCACGACGCGGAACTTCCGACCGGAATACGACGGTCTCCAGTGGCAGGACGATCCCGAGGGCTTCGCGGCCTGGTGCGAGGGAAGAACCGGCTACCCGATCGTCGACGCGGGGATGCGCCAGCTCGTCGCGACCGGTTGGATGCACAACCGGGTGCGCATGATCGTCGCGAGCTTCCTGACGAAGGATCTGCTGATCGATTGGCGGCGGGGCGCGCGCTTCTTCATGGACCACCTGGTCGATGGGGACCCCGCGTCCAACAGCGGCGGTTGGCAGTGGGCCGCCTCGACGGGAACCGACCCCCAGCCCTATTTCCGGATCTTCAATCCGACGAAGCAGGGAGAGCGCTGGGACCCGGAGGGTCGCTACGTCCGCCAGTGGATCCCGGAGCTCGAAGGCGTCGACACGCGGCACGTGCACGCGCCCTGGCGCGCGGGGACGCCGCCCGCGGACTATCCGGCGCCGATCGTCGCCCATGACGAAGCGCGCAAGCGCGCTCTCGACGTCTACAAGGCGGCGCGTGCGAGCGCGAGCTAGTCGGGTTCGCCGAGGAGCACGTCGACCTGTGCCGTCCGATGGTCGAAGATGCGATCGAGCTGCTTGCGCACGAGGGGGTGCGCGATTCGCCCGATCGGATCGAGGGGGAGGGCATAGTGGACGGTGTCCTGGATCCGGGTCGAGCGCTCGCCCTGCGCCGTGAAGCGGTGCTCGTGGTGCCAGAGGGCGAAGGGTCCCAGGATCTGCTGGTCGACGAAGCGAACGCCGGGCTCCCAGACGCTGATCTCGGTCAGCCAGCTGAATCGCACGCCGTAGAGGGTCAGGCGATACTCGATCAACGCGCCCACGCGCATCTCGATCGGCCGTGGCGTCTCGATCGTGAAGCGGAGCTCGGGGGGCGTGATCGCTTCGAGGTTGCCCGCGTCGGCGAAGAACGGGAAGACGTCGTCGAGGGGACGCGGGAGGGTCTGGTCGGTCTCCAGGGTGTAGATCATCAGGCGCAGGACACTAGTCTTCAGGGGTGGGGCGACAACCGCGCCGCCCCTTCGAGGGAGGACCTCCGTGAGCGACGACGCGCTTCCCGTCTGGCAGCGATGGCACGACGAGAACGAGCCGGTGCGGGTCGGGGTGTCCGCCTGCCTGCTCGGCGCCGAGGTCCGCTTCGACGGCGGACACAAGCGGGACCGCTACGTGACCGACGTTCTCGGAGCGCACGTCGAGTGGCGTCCGGTCTGCCCCGAGCTCGAGGCGGGGCTCGGCCTGCCACGCCCGGCGATCACGCTCGTCGGCGGCGAGCGCGGAGATCGGCTGATCGTCAGCAAGGACGGCTCGGACGTGACCGACGAGATGGCCCGGTACGCGGGTCCTCGGGTCGCGGAGCTCCTCGACGAAGGTCTCGACGGGTTCGTCTTCAAGAAGGACTCCCCGTCTTGCGGCGTGTTCCGGGGCAAGGTTCGGCCTGCGCAGAAGGGGCAGGCCGTCCGAACGGGGATCGGGCACTTCTCCCGGGTCGTCGTCGACACCTGCCCGGAGCTTCCCGTCGAAGAAGAAGGGCGGCTCAATGATGCCCGCCTGCGCGAAGGGTTCATCGAGGCGCTCTTCAGTCACAATCGCTGGCGGATCCTGGTGAAGCGCGGCCTCAGCCGACGAGACCTCGTGGCCTTTCACGAGGCGCACAAGATGCTGCTGCTCGCGCACGACGAGGCGCGCTATCGGACCCTCGGTCGAATCGTGGGGAGCTTCGGGCGGGTGCCGGACGAAGAGGTCTACCGCGACTACGAAGCGACCTTCCTCGCGGCGATTCGGCGGCCCGCCTCGGTCGGCCGGCACGTGAACGTGCTCGAACATCTGTTCGGTCACCTGAAGCATGCGCTCAGTCCCGGCGACAAGAAGGAGATCGGTGTCGCGATCCAGGACTATCGATCCGGGCGCGTTCCGCTGGTGGTCCCGGTCACCCTGCTCCGGTTCCTCGTCGCCTCGCACGACGCCGATTACGTCGGTGGGCAGCTCTACCTGGAGCCGCACCCGCGCGAGATGATGCTCCGCAATCACGTGTGATCCCGCGGCGGCGGCGCCGTGGCGTCGCCGCGCGTGACCCGTCCGCGGGCAGGACGCGCTGATTCCTTGAGCAGGCCGCGGGCACATGCTCGCCCCTGTGCGGCGTCGTGCTGCTCCGGGCCGTCTTCGGGCTGGCACCCATCTTGCTCTTCTCCTTTCTCGTAGCCGGAACGGGAGGCGATGGGATGGCGAGATACGGGTTCGAACGACTCTCCGCGCAGGACGCGGGCTTCCTCTGGGCGGAGACGCCCAATCAACCGATGCACGTCGGGGCCCTCGCGCTCTTCGAGATCGGCCCGCTCCAGCGAGAGGACGGCGGCGTCGACATCGACCGCTACCGCGACCAGGCCGAATCGCGCCTCCACTGGATCCCCCGCTATCGGCAGAAGATCGAGTGGACCCCGTTCGAGCGGTGGCCCGTCTGGGTGGACGATCGGAACTTCGACATCGCGCACCACATCCGCCACATCGCGCTGCCCCGACCGGGCACCCAGGCGCAGCTCAAGGAGATCGCCGCGCGGATCAACTCGAGACGTCTCGACCGTCGACACGCCTTGTGGGAGGTCTGGGTCATCGAGGGCGTCGAGGGTGGTGAGCAGTTCGCGATCCTGAACAAGATCCACCACTGCATGATCGACGGGGCCGCAGGGGCGGACCTCTCGCAGGTTCTGATGTCGCCGTCGCCGAAGGTCGAAGACGGCCCGTCGATCCCGTACATGCCGCGGCCGGCGCCCACGCGCAGCGAGCTGCTGGGGGATGCGCTCTCCGAGACCGTGCGGCGACCGCTCTCTCTGGCGCGCGACTGGATCGCTCAGGCGACCAGCTCTCCGGCCCAGAGGGCGGCCACCGAGATGAGCAGCACGACCGCGTCGGATCGCTTCCGTGCCTTCTCGGAGATGGCGGGTCAGGTCACGTCGGGGGCATCGCCCACGCCGATCAACGGCGAGCTCGGGCCGCATCGCCGCCTCGACTGGCTGACGATGCCGCTCGACGACGTGAAGGAGCTGCGGCGGGAGCTCGGGTGCACGATCAACGACGTCGTGCTCGCGACCGTGACCGGGGCGCTTCGGCGCTACCTGTTCCGCCGCCGCATGGACGTGCGCGAGCTCGACTTCCGGATCTCGGCGCCGGTCAGCACACGGCGCCCCGAGCACGACCGGATCCAGGGCAATCACGTCTCGAGCTGGGTCGTCCCGCTTCCGCTCTCCGTCGAAGATCCGATCGAGCAGGTGGAGGCGATCCAGGAGACGACGGAAGTCCTGAAGTCGTCGAACGCTTCGCTCGCGGTCGAGACGATCATGGATCTCGCAGAGTGGATCCCCGGGCCGATCCTCGAGCGCGCCCTGCCGGCGATCTCGAGCTCCGGTCCGGTGAACGCGATCGTCACCAACGTGCCGGGGCCCCAGTTCCCGCTCTATCTGGCCGGGGCGAGGCTGCTCGCGATGTATCCCGTCGTCCCGCTGATTCCGGGTGGGGGGCTCGGCGTCGCGCTCTTCAGCTACGAAGGCAAGCTCTGTTGGGGATTCAACGGAGACTTCGAGCTGGTTCCGGATCTCGGCTCCCTGGTCGACGACATCGCGGCGTCCTTCGAGGCGCTTCGGCAGGCGACGGTCGACCGCTACCTGGGCCGACGGACCGCCGCGCCGGAAGCGGCGGCCCGCTCCGAGTCGGAGTCGGTCGAGGCGCCGGTGGCCGAGGCGGCGCCGGAGGCCTCCGACGCCTCCGACCCCTCCGACGCCTCCGATGTCCCCGAGGTCGAGGAGGCTCCGTCCGAGGTGCCCAAGCCGATTGCGCTCGTGGACGGGCCCGAGGCGGGTGACGTCGAAGGGGAGGGCTCCGACGCCGAGGATTCGTCGATCGCGGCGGCGTCCGAGATGGAGGAGGTCGGAATCTCGACGGCCATCGGTCGGTAGAGCGCGGGGCTCTCGGCGAGCTGTCGCAGCGTCGCCAGATCGTCTTCGGCCGTCGGCGCGAACAGGTTGCAGACGTAGGTGGCGCGCAGCGTGCTCGCGGGCGAGATCTGTGGGTGCGCCTTGCCCGCATAGCAGAAGACCTTGCCGGGACCGGGGGCCACCTCGGGGCGCTGTCCGACCTCGACTTCGACCGCGCGCGTCCACGGCCCCGTGACGGCGCGAGCGTGGCGTACGCGAAGCGCGATCGGGCGATCTCCTTCGATCGTCGCCGGGGGCAGGGTCACCGCGATCCACGCCTCCATCGACGCGTCGAAGTGCAGGCTCAGCTCGGTCGCCGTATCCGGGAGGAGGATCGCGGCCCGGGAAGGGTCGAGGGAACGATGCCAAAGCCCGTCTCGGCCGAGGGTCTCGCGCGCTTCTCCTGGCGCCCCCGCCTCGCCGCGGAAGGCCGCGCGCGGCCAGCGGACCAGGGCCAGCCCTTCCGAGCCCGCCGCGCGGTCGAAGAACGCGAACGTCACGACGTATCCGGCTTCCTCGACGAACCCGCCCGCCGGGAGGAGCAGTCCGTCCTCACCGAGCGGCGCGATCGCGATCCGCCAGGCCGAGGGCGGCGCCTCCGGGTTCGGGATCCGGGCCACGTCCATCCCGACCGCATCGAAGGGAAGCCGTCGCCGACCGCGCGGCGGCGCGGCCACGATCCGCATCAACGCGACGTGGAGTTCGCCGTCGAGAAGGAGGCCACCGAAGGGCCAGTACCAGGGATCTCGGCCCGTCTCGCGCTTCGCGCGGACGACCCAGGCCGCATCCGCCGGCGGGGAGAAGAACGGGAGAGGGGCGCCCTCCGCATCGTGGCGTCCGAAGCGCTCGAGCCGGAAGCCCTCCGGAGAACACGTCGAGCGGGCGAGGCTGTTCGCGACGAACGGATAGGCCCGGCGGCCGGGCGCTTCCTCTCGTTCGACGAAGCTGTCGCCGAAGAGCCAGAGACTCGCTCTCTCCGGTCCGTCCGAGAGCGGGATCGAGAAGGCGCCGTCGCCGCCGTACCACCCGCTCCGATCGGGGAAGTCCGGAACGCAGTCCGTCGTCGGCGAGCGGTGCGTCGGATCCGAGTCCGGCGGCCCCGCGCAGGCCGCGAAGACGAGGGCGACGCCCATCCACACGGCGCCCGCGCTCGTTCTCGCGCGGTTCGGGACGGGAGGCGGTTCCGTTCGCGGCATGCAGACAGGGTAGGGCGCCCGTCCGAGCGCCGGCGAGCTCGACTGATCTCGATCTCCGATAGAGTCTCCGGGTCCAGGTCGTCCCGAACGCGGACTTCCGCAGCGCCCGGAGCCCCGTCATGAGCCTGCCCGACCCCTTCGAGCCCCTCGAGCTCGTCCCCCTTTGTTCCGCGACCCTGCAGGTCAGCCAGACCTCGATCCTCGAGAACACGCCGCAGGGCAGTCTCATGATCGGCGAGATCGCTTCGTCGACCTGGGAGGGGGACCGGTTCACGGCGCACCAACATGGCCGCACGGCGGCCGATTGGCTCGACGTGGCGCCCGACGGGACGGCCTGTGTCGACGTTCGCCTCACGCTGCAGACGACGGAGGGCGGCCTGATCTTCGTCGAGTACACGGGCCGGACGAATCTCGAGACGGGATACGCCTATACCTGCCCGCGCTTCAGGACCGGCGTGCCCGAGCTCGCCTGGCTCAACCACGTCCAGGCCGTGGCCAAGGGCTACTTCGACGGCGAGGAGATGACGGTGACCTATCCGCAGATCTTCGAGGTGCGTTAGGCGAAGTCTCGTCGCATGGGTCAGAGGCTGGGCTCGACGCGGGTCGCCATGAAACGGACGGCGAACCGGACCTCGTCGTCACTGAGTGCGGCGTTCCCGCCTCGAGCCGGCATCTCGCCGACCTTGCCGTAGAACCCGTTCGTGGCGTGGCCCACGAGCACGTCGAGACCCTGCTCGATCCGGGGGCCCCAGAGATCCCGGTTGCCGATCAGCGGCGCGCCGCCGAGACCGGTCGAGTGACACTGGATGCAGGTGCCGGTCCACACCACGCGTCCCGACTCGAGCTCCGGGTCCGCCAGCGGCGTCTCCCAGAGGCTCGAGTCGGGGAGCGGCGGTCCCTCGGGCATCTCCGAGGGCTCGACGAGCATGACGAACCCGTCGCTCTCCGGCTCCGCGGGCTCCGAGCAACCCGCCGCCAGCGCGACGATCGCGAGCACGGCGGCGCCCGCGCGCAGCGTTCCTGCGACGGCGGCGTCGCCTCGTGACGTCATGATCCGACTGGGATCCGGAGGACGACGCCGCCCATGACGTCGCCGAGGGCGAAGTCCGTCTTCGGCGTGTCCTTGTGTTCGTTGTGACAGGAGACGCAGGCCGGCGCGACGGCCGTATCGGCGTAGACCGCCGTGAAGTATTTCTGACCGCCGAGGGTCTCTTCGGCGTAGAAGTTCTGTCCCTCGTTCGAGGCCACGAACTCGAGCCCTGCGATCTCGACGTCGGTACGCGGGGTGTTCTGCTTGTTGATGGGCCACATCGAGAGCAGCGAGTACGTGAAGCCGACGTCCTTCTCGGCGACCATCTCGGCGCCCATGCGGAACATCTGGGCCGGGAGCGGGAGGGCGGGCTCGTCCTTCCAGTGTTCGCTCGCCGCGATCACCTGCTGTTCCTTCGCCAGGCGGTTCACGACGTTCCGCGTGTAGACCGTGCGGTCGGACTCCATGACGGCGTGCAGCGCGTCTGCCATCAGCTTGGGTTCGATCCCGCCGCCGCCGCCTTCCGCGGGGGGCTGACAGGCCGTGAGCCCGAGGCACGCGGTGAGCGTCGCCCGGGCGATCGTCTTCGAAACCGACTTCATCGTTCGTCTTTCTTGTTCGCGTCGTCCCACGGTGGGGTCCGACCTTCGAGCTGCCACCGCAGGACGGTGGCGAAGTGGATGCTCTCGACTTCTCGCGGCGGTCGGCCGCGATAGTTGGTGGAGACGAGAACGGGGTCTGCCAGCGAATCGAGGGAGAAGGCGAGGCCATGGCACTCCATGCAGGACGACCGGACCATCTTGTCCCGGGGCCTCAGGTGATCGTTCTGGTTGTGATCGACGCGCATGCGCTTCGCGTCGGCGGGATGTCGCGTCCGGGGCAGGTGGCAGGTCGCGCAGGACACGCCGCTGCCTTCCGGCGCGGCCCCGGCGAGCTCGGCGCGCCAGAGCGCCGCGTGGGGCGAGGCCTCCCAGGCGAGCGAGTGCTCGTCGGCGTGACAGCCGAGGCAGGATTCCGCCGCGGCGGTGCGTCGATCGTAGACGTGGGTCGCATGGCAGGCGTTGCAGTCGAGCGTGGCCTCCGCCGCCTCCGCCTGCATCGGTTGGCGCGCTTCCATGGGCCGCATCGGCGGAAGGTCTTCGGCGAACCGCATGCCGTGTCGGCTGGCGAGGAAGCCCTCGGCCTCCAGGGTGTGGCAGTCCCGGCAGACGACGAGATCGACTTCCTGTTGCCACCCGCCGCTCGCGTCCGCATGACAGTCGCTGCACTGCACGCCGCCGCGGGCATGCGCGCTGCCCGCCCATTCCGCGGCGGCCCGCGCCCCTGCGGCGCCGTCGGCTCGTCCGTCGTGCTCCGCGAGCGCGAGCGGAGCGCGGTCGACGGTCGCGGCGACGCCCTGCGCCCGCTTCCACCGCACCTCCGCGACCGGCCGGAAGTCCGGCTCGGCGCGATGCTCGACCAGGTAGTCCTCGTAGAGGGAGCGGTTGTCGTGGAAGTTGTGGCAGGCGGTGTTCGCGCAGCTGTCGAAGGGCAGCTCCGCGTGGGTCGGCCGCTCTTCGCCCACGTTCTCGTGGCAGCGGTAGCAGTAGTCTCCGGGAAGGCTGAGTCCCATCGAGGACGTGATCTCCGGTCGGTGTTCCTGGTGGCAGGTGATGCAGAGCCTCGCGTCGAGGACCTCGACCCGGTCCGCGTTGCGCGGATCGGTGAACTTGGTGCGCGGATGCGAGTCGTCCACCCTCGTGAGCTCGGCCGAGTGGCATCCTTCACAGGCTTCCTGCATCGCCGTCCGATCCGCGAACTTGTCCGTGTGGCACGACTCGCAGGCGAGCTCGATCTGGTAGTGCCCGTCCGTCGTCTCCCCTGGCAGGAAGACGGTCCGGTCGATCGGCATCGACTCGAGCTCCTCCGGCGCCCACATCAGTCCTCCGAGCACGGCTGCTCCCACGATCGTCGCGATCCCTCCTGTCCAGACACCGAACTTCGCCACCCCGATTTCCCGTTCGACTCCCGTGATGTCCTCAGTAGACGTAGACCGCGAGGACGTGGAAGCAGAGGAGGAGCGGCAGCGGCCAGACGAGGGCTACGTGTGCGCCCCGCCAGCCGCGCCGCAGAACGCTGCCGAGCTGCGGAGGAAGCCGGTGTTCGAGACTCGTCGCGAAGGCCGAGAACGTGCCGAGTACGAGCAGGCCGAGCACGGCGCTCATCAGCATCGCGTTCAGGTTGGCGCCGAGTCGCAGACCGGTGTGGACCGCACCGAGCAGGATCGTCGCCAGTCCGACCGACGTGTGGAGGATGCGCGCGGAGCGAACGGTGCTGCGCTTCAGGACGGGGATCCGGTCGCGGAGCGGGAGCAGGAACGCGACCGCCATCACCGCGACGAGGGCGTAGCCGCTCGCCTGCTTCCAGAATCCGTCGCGCCAGAGGAAGTCGATCTCGGGCGTGTCCAGGACCGACGTAGACATCGGGACCGGGCCCAACCACGTCCCCAGAGCGATCGCGGTCAGGCTCGCCCCGGCGATCCAGGCGAGTGCGCTTCCGGCGCCGACGCGTCGACCGACGCTCACCTCGCCGGCGAGCTCCGCGAGGATCGGCTGGCAGGATCCGCAGCCGCTGCCGGCCCCGGTCGCTTCCATCAGCATCGCGCTGGAGTGGCAACCGTCGGTCCAGGCTTCGCGGAGCGTTCCGCAATCTACGCCGGTGCAGGTGCAGACGATCGCTTCGTCGTGCCAGGTCTCGATCGGTCGGGCGTTCTCGCCGCGGAAGAGCTTCCCCCGCTCGAGGAAGCGTCGCTCCTGCGCCATGGTCACCTTCGCATCGCGCGCGATGGCTTCCTGGAGGTCGGGAAACTCGCTCGACGGACCGACGGCGATCGCGCCGACGAGTCGCCCGTTTCGCAGGACGAGTCGGCGGTAGCTGTCCTTCGACTTCCAGACGAGCTCGCGGACGAGGGTACCGTCCGCCAGGGACTCCCCGACGGCAGCGACCTCGACGCCCGGTACCTTGAGACGAGCGCTGGCGGTTCCGCCTACGAAGCTCCCGGTGCCGCTCCCGAAACGCTCCGCCAGCGCGCCTGCCATTGCATAACACGGCGCGACGAATCCGAAGAGGCGACCCTCGTGTCGCGCGACCTCGCCGATCGCGAAGATCTTCGGATCCTTCGTGCGGAGCTCGTCGTCGACCTGGACGCCGCCCCCCGAATGGCATTCGAGGTCCGCCTCGCGGGCGAGCTCGTCGCGGGGGCGGGTGCCGACGGCGAAGACGACGAGATCGGTCTGCAGGGTCTCTCCGGAGCCGAGCTCCACGGCGAGGCCGTCGTCGGTCTCGGTGATCCGGTTCGTTCCCGTGAAGAGGCGCAGGCCGATCCCGAGGCTGCGGATCTTCCCTTCCAGGATCGCGGCACCGTCCACGTCGAGCTGCTTGGGCAGGAGTCGCGGTGCCATCTCGACGACGTCGACTTCGCAGTCCTTCTCGCGGACGCCGTGGGCGAGCTCGAGCCCGAGCAAGCCGCCGCCGATGATCGTGACGTGGGACGCGCGGCGGGCTTCATGAGCGATCCGTTCGGCGTCGCCGGCGTCGCGGTAGGTCATGACGTCCGGGTGTTCGCTCCCCTCGACCGGCGGAAGGAAGGCACGGCTTCCCGTGGCCAGGACCAGATGGTCGTACGGAATTCGCTCGCCGGATTCCGTCTCGACGTGCGCTTCGGCGCGGTCGACTCGCGTGACGCGATCCTTCAGGACGAGTCGCACGTCACGGGACGCGTACCAGTCGGCTTCACGAAAGACCGGGGTGAGACCTCCGGCGACGACCCGCTCCAGATGGATGCGGTCGTAGGGAGGCGACGCCTCTTCGGTGATCAGCGTGATCTCGAGGTACTCGGCGGCGCTGCGACTGATCAGCGATTCGATGAAGTGGAAGGCGGTCATCCCGCCGCCGACGACGACGAGCGATTCGCGTTCGACGGGGGCGTGCGGCTTGCGGGTCCCTCGCTTCTTCTCGCTCCGTCGCCACATGGGCCGGGGTTCTCCGTGCCGCGATGCCAGCCAGGCGAGTTGGGAGGCGTTCGCGACCACCCTTGCGACGCGAACGCCTCCCGTCCCTGCTCCTTGTCGTCATGCCGGACCCACCACGATCCGAGCATGAGCTGGCGGAGTTCGCCATTTCAAGTCTCAGGCCAACTCGATCGGGACGACTCGGAGAAGTCCGGTCGACGATACGCGGCGGGGCGTCGATTTCGTGCGGGATCCCGCTCGAAGAGGCGGCGCACCGCGCTCTCCGGACGGGCCGGGGATCGCGTCCGCCCGGCCATGCTCGCGCGTGCTCAGTCGCGCGGCGGCGGCGTCGCTCTGACGGGCAGGACGGGTTCGCATCGAACCAGATCGGCGCGCTACGGCACGAAAATCGTCCGATCGAAGCCGTTCGAGCGATCAACCGTTGAGCAACGAGCGCGTACTTCGATGAGGCCCTTCCTGCGACGGTCGAGCCGCCGTCGACCCGGACGGGTCGAGCTTGGAAGCAGTTGTATCGAGCGGGACGCAAAGGTTCCGAGAAAAACTTGGCACGGGAGTTGGATACGGATCGCGTGGAACCCGAACGATTCGTCACCCATCCACCCAGGAGAATCCGGAATGTTCACCGACCGAGAGATCGAACTCGTACGCGAGACCTGGAGCAAGGCCTCCGCGGACCCCGATGCGGCGGCCGCGCTCTTCTACGGGAAGCTCTTCGAAACGGCCCCCGCCGTGAAGCCCCTGTTCACGGGCGACATGAAGGACCAGGGGCGAAAGCTCATGCAGATGATCGGCATCGCCGTGAACAACATGGACAAGATCGACGAGATCGTGCCGGCCCTGATCGAGCTCGGAGAGCGCCACGACGACTACGGCGCCGAAGAGGATCACTATCCCGTCGTCGGAGAAGTGCTGATCGACACTTTGAGCACCGCGCTGGGCGACGAGTTCACCGACGAGGCGGAGCTCGCCTGGGCCCACACCTACACCGCGGTGTCCTCGGTGATGTTGTCACGGTGACGTCGCCACGGGTTGCGTCGCACTCGGGCACGGGCTGGTCAACGACTGGGCGTTCCTCGAGCGGTTCTTCGCGATGCGGGCCGGAAGTGGCCCGCCCGCGCCCGCCGCCGCACGTTTCGCCTCGGCACGCTTCTTGAACTCCGTGAGCGCAGTGGTGTGGACCGGCCGTGAGAGAGCACGGCGCGCCCGGTGGCGTCGGTACGGCTCGTCATGCGCCGAAACCAGCCCGCTTCTCCGTAGCAAGTCCGTAGGAAGAGGAACTCGAGACCGTGACCGAGAGAATCGTCGTCGTTGGCAATGGAATGGTGGGGCATCGCTTCTGCGAGGAGCTGCTCGAACGAGACGGTGAGGGTCGCTTCCAGCTGACCGTGATCGCCGAAGAGCCTCGCCCCGCCTATGACCGCGTCGGCTTGAGCGCGTTCTTCGACGGCAAGACGGCCGAGGACCTCGCCCTCGCGACCCCCGAGTGGTACGCGGAGCAGGGCGTCGAGCTCCTCCTCGACGACGCGGTCCACGAGATCGACCGTGAGGCCCGTCAGGTCCGATGCGTTTCGGGCACGGTCCGCCCCTACGACCGGCTCGTGCTCGCCACCGGCTCCATCCCCTTCATTCCTCCGATTCCGGGCACGGAGAAGGAGGGCGTCTTCGTCTACCGCACGATCGAGGATCTCGAGGCGATGGCCGCGTGGGCAGCGCGTGAGGAGACGACCCGGGCCGCCGTGATCGGGGGTGGGCTGCTCGGCCTCGAGGCGGCCAAGGCAGCGGTGGACATGGGTCTCGAGACCCATGTCCTCGAACACGGGGGCCGCCTGATGCCGCGCCAGGTCGACGATTCCGGCGGTCGATTGCTGCGCCGGGCGATCGAATCCCTCGGCGTCTTCGTCCACGTCGAGAGTGGCGCTCAGGAAGTCCGGGGTGGCGACGCGGTCGGCTCGCTGGTCCTGCCGGGAGATCGCGAGCTCGACGTCGACATGGTGATCATCTCCGCGGGGATCAAGGCGCGGGACGACCTCGCCCGTTCCTGTGGCCTGACCGTCGGAGAGCGAGGGGGTGTCCTCGTCGATCGGGGGCTCGTGACGGACGACGAGCACATCTTCGCGATCGGCGAGTGTGCGCTCCACGAGGGCACGATCTACGGGCTCGTCGCGCCGGGCTACGACATGGCGCGCATCCTCGCGCAACGCTTCACCGGCGAAGACGTCGAGTTCGAGGGCGCCGACCTCTCGACGAAGCTCAAGCTGCTCGGCGTCGACGTGGCGAGCTTCGGCGATCCCTTCGCGGACGAGGAGGGCGTCGCTGCGCGCAAGGTCGTGATCGAGGACTCGGTCGCGGGTGTCTATCAGAAGCTCGTCGTGAGCGCGGATGGCGAGCGTCTCCTCGGCGGCATCCTGGTGGGCGATGCCAGTCCCTACATGAGTCTCCTCCAGGCGACTCGGAGCCAGGCGCCGGTCCCGCCCCGCCCGCATCAGCTCCTGACCGGCGTCCCGGACGCAGCCTCCGACGCGACCGATCTCCCGGACGAAGCCCAGATCTGTTCGTGCAACAACGTCGACAAGGGCGACATCGTCGCGGCGATCCGGGATCAGGAGCTGACCACGCTGCCCGAGCTCAAGGCCTGCACGAAGGCCGGGACGGGCTGCGGCGGCTGTCTGCCGATCGTGAAGAACGTGCTCGAGGCCGAGCTCGAGCGCGCCGGGATCACCGTCGACAGGAGCCTCTGCGAGCACTTCGCCTACTCGCGGCAGGAGCTCTTCCAGATCATCAAGATCAATCGGCTCGAGTCCTTCGACGCGGTCCTCGTGAATCATGGAACGGGAAGTGGCTGCGAAGTGTGTCGGCCGGCGGTGGCGTCGATCCTGGCGAGCACCTGGAACGACCCGATCCTGAACCACGCGAACATCCAGGACACGAACGATCGCTTCCTGGCGAACATCCAGCGAGGCGGGACCTACAGCGTGATCCCACGCGTACCCGGCGGCGAGATCACGCCCGAGAAGCTCGTCGTCCTCGGCGAGGTGGCCAAGAAGTACGACCTCTACTGCAAGATCACCGGCGGTCAGCGGATCGACCTGCTCGGAGCGCGCGTCGATCAGCTTCCCGGGATCTGGCGCGAGCTCGTCGAGGCCGGGTTCGAGAGTGGTCATGCCTATGGCAAGGCGCTCCGAACGGTGAAGAGCTGCGTCGGATCGTCGTGGTGCCGCTTCGGCGTCCAGGACTCGACGGGCTTCGCGATCCGCGTCGAGGAGCGCTACCGCGGGATCCGCGCGCCACACAAGGTGAAGAGCGCTGTCTCCGGGTGCGTGCGTGAGTGTGCCGAGGCCCAGAGCAAGGACTTCGGTCTGATCGCGACGGAGAACGGCTGGAACCTCTACCTCAACGGCAACGGGGGATCGACGCCGCGGCACGCGGACCTCTTCGCCACCGACCTGAGCGAGGACGAGGCCATCCAGCTGATCGATCGCTGGTTCATGTACTACATCCACACCGCCAATCCGCTCGAGCGGACGGCCCGCTGGTTCGAGCGACTCGAGGGGGGGCTTCCCGAGCTCCAGGCGATCCTGGTCGAGGACAAGCTGGGAATCTGCGAGAGCCTCGAGAAGGACATGGCGGCGCTCGTCGCGACCTATCAGTGCGAGTGGAAGGGCGTCGTCGAAGACCCCGAGCGCCAGAAGATGTTCACGCACTTCGCGAACGAGGACGGACCCGATCCGTCGCTTCGCTTCATCGAGGAGCGCGGTCAGAAGCGACCCGAGGACTGGAAGACCGAGGAAGCGCCGGCCGAGGAAGAGTCGAACGCGGCCGCCGTGCCCGAGGACGAGTGGACGTGGGTTCCGCTCGGAGACGCGGACACGATTCCGCGCGACTCCGGACGCGCCATGCGGGCCCCGGGCGGCCAGCTCGCGGTCTTCCACCACGCCGGGCGCGACGCCTACTACGCGACGGAGAACCGCTGTCCGCATCAGGGGGACATGGTCCTCGCGCGTGGTCTCGTCGGCTCGGACGGGGAAGAGCCGAAGGTCGCCTGCCCGCTCCACAAGAAGACGTTCTCGCTCCAGAACGGCAAGGGGCTGTCGGATCCGAACTTCTGCGTGGACACGTATCCGGTCGAGGTACGGGACGACGTCCTCTTCGTGAAGCTGCCGCCCGCCCTGGCCGAGGAACCCCCGTCGTGAGCGCCGAGGCGGAATGGGACGCCGCCACCCCGAACCTCGTGGAGCTGCTCCTGGAGGAGCAGCAGACGCTGACGGCGGTGGAGGTGTTCTCGTCGCTGCACGACGAATCGCCCGAGGCGAACGGACGCTACGAGTCGTTGCTCCCGTCCGGGACTCCGGGCGCGGGCGAGCAGCTCTCGTTCCGCGTCGACCTCGACGCGTGCACCGGTTGCAAGGCCTGCGTCACCGCCTGCCACAACCTGAACGGACTGGAGCCCGACGAGACCTGGCGCAAGGTCGGTCTCGTCGAGACCGGGGCGATCTCGGAGTCCGTCGAACGACAGCAGACCGTCACGGCCGCTTGTCATCACTGCGCCGAGCCCGGCTGTCTCGAGGGGTGCCCCGTCCGGGCCTACGAGAAGGATCCGACGACGGGGATCGTCCGCCATCTCGACGATCAGTGCATCGGTTGTCGCTACTGCCAGCTGATGTGTCCCTACGACGTACCGACCTGGTCGGATCGCCTGGGGATCGTCCGCAAGTGCGACATGTGCCACTCGCGGCTGGCCGAGGGCGAGGCGCCGGCCTGCGTCCAGGGCTGCCCGAACGGGGCGATCTCGATCGCGGTCGTCCCGGTCTCGCCGCCGGAAGAAGACGCGGCGCTCCTGCACGTCGTGGAAGGGGCGATGCCGCCCTCGAGCTGGACGCAGCCCTCTACGCGCTACGTCTCGACGCGGGAGACGGCGATCGGAGTCGATGCCGCGGACGCGATTCACGTCGAACCCAACTCGGCGCACATGCCGTTGGCGATCATGCTCGTCCTGACGCAGGCGGCGATCGGCGCGGTCTGGGGGGACGCGCTCCTGCAATCGTTCGTGAGCGGTTCGGCGCCCGGGGCCGCGGTCGTCGTGCCGACCCTCGCGCTGGCGGTCGCCATGCCCGGCCTGGCGGCGAGCGTCGCACATCTCGGTCGTCCCCAGTGGGCCTTCCGCGCGGTCCTCGGTCTCCGGACCTCCTGGATGAGTCGCGAGATCGTGGTGCTCGGCGCGTTCGCCGGCGTCCTCGTCGCCCTCGTGGTCGGGGCGTGGGTCGATGCGGCGGGCCTCGGGGACGCCTCCGTCCTCGGCCGGCTGTCGTCGCTCGCGCGTCTGCCTCTTGCCTGGAGCACCGCGTGGGTCGGGGCGCTCGGTCTCTTCTGTTCAGCGCAGATCTACGCGGCGACTCGACGTCCCTTCTGGACGCTCGGTCGGACCACGTTGCGTTTCGCGGGGTCGGCGGTCTGGGCGGGTGTTGCGGCGGTTCAAGTGGGGTTGGCCGCGGGTGCGGTCACGGCCGCCGGCTCTCCTACGGCCGCCCAGGCCGCTCTCGCCCTGTCGTTGATCGGCATCACGGCGTTGCGAGGGAATCTCGAATCGGGGGCGTTGCTCGAGGCGAGAACCCGCGCCTCGATTCGCGCCTTCGATCGTTCGCGACGACTGCTGCAGGGCCCCCTCCGCCGGACCGCCTCCGCGAGACGGGTCACGCTCGCCGTCGCCGGTTTCGGCGGGCCGCTCCTCCTGCTCTTCGGTCTCGTCGCCGGCTCGGGGGGCGCCGTGCTCGCGGTGGCGGTGGCCACATTCGCGCTCGGGATCTTCTCCGACGTCCTCGAACGGCGCCTCTTCTTCCAGGCGGAGGCGATGCCTTCCATGCCGGGAGCGGGGTAGGGCGGAGCGGTGATGTCGGCGGCCTGGCGATCGAGGGGGACGGATCGATGACTTCGCGATGGCGATCGAGGGGGACGGATCGATGACTTCGCGATGGCGAAAGAACGCGGACGCGCTCGCGAAGCTCGTTCGCAACCACGAGGGACCGCTCACTCAGGAGCTCGTGCGCAAGCCCGGTCGTTTCGGACTCGGCCAGGTGCCGTCTCGTCTCGCGCCGGACGCGGTGGCCCGATCGGTCTGCGGCTTCTGCTCGACGGGCTGCGGCCTGAAGCTCCACCTTCGCGATGGCGTAGCCTGCAACGTCAGTCCGGACCCGGACTACCCGGTCAATCGCGGGATGGCGTGTCCGAAGGGCTGGGAGGTCCTGTCGCCCCTCGACGCGGACGACCGCGCGACGCAGCCGCTGGTGCGGACGGACGACGGAAGCCTCGCGCCAACGACCTGGCCGGAAGCGATGAGGCACTTCACGGAAGGAGTCCGTGGCGTCCAGCAGGCACATGGGGACGCGGCGTTCGCCTTCCTGGGCACGGGCCAGATGCCGACGGAGGAGCTCGCGTTCCTCGGAGCCCTCTCCAAGTTCGGCCTCGGTATGGTGCACGGAGACGGCAACACGCGGCAATGCATGGCGACGGCGGTCGTCTCGTACAAGGAGTCGTTCGGGTTCGACGCGCCACCCTACTCGTATCAGGACTTCGAGGACTCCGACGTCCTCGTCCTGGTCGGCTCGAATCTCTGTATCGCCCACCCGATCCTCTGGGAGCGAATCTGTCGCAACCCCCACGATCCCCGGATCATCGTCGTCGACCCGCGCCGGACGGAGACCGCGGAGGCGGCAACACAGCACGTGCCGCTCAGGCCCAAGTCCGATCTCGTGCTCTTCTACGGGCTGGCGAAGGCACTGATCGAGCGCGGCTGCGTCGACGAGGCGTTCGTCGCTGCGCACACGACGGGCTTCGAGGCGTTCGCCGATTTCGTCGCGGCTTTCGACGAAGACCGCGTGCTGGCGGAGACGGGGATCGACGCGTCCGCGTTCGCGCGTCTGGTCGACACGATCGCGGAGGGCGAGCGGGTCTCGTTCTGGTGGACGATGGGAGTCAACCAGAGTCACGAGGGGGTGCGGGTCGCCCAGTCGCTCATCGACCTCGCGCTCCTGACGGGCAACATCGGCCGACCCGGAACCGGCGCGAACTCGATCACGGGCCAATGCAACGCGATGGGGTCCCGCCTCTTCAGCAATACGACGAACCTGCTCGGGGGACGTGACTTCACGTGCGAGACGGATCGCGCCGACGTCGCCCGTCTGCTGGACATTCCCGTCGAGCGCATTCCGAGCGAGCGGAGTCTCGCCTACGACGAGATCCTGGAAGCAGTGCGCGAAGGACGGATTCGCGGGCTCTGGATCGTGGCGACGAATTCCGCGCACTCGTGGATCGACCAGAACGATTTCCGGGAGCTGCGGGAGAAGCTCGACTTCCTGGTCGTCCAGGACATGTACGCGTCGACCGAGACGGCGGAGATGGCCGATCTCGTCCTTCCCGCGGCGGGTTGGGGCGAGAAGGACGGCACGTTCATCAACTCCGAACGCCGGGTCGGCCGCATCCGAAAGGTGCGGAGGGCGCCGGGGGAGGCGCTCGCCGACTTTCAGATCTTCCGCCTGGTCGCGAACGCCGCGGGTTGCGACGATCTCTTCGAGCGTTGGAAGACGCCCGAGGACGTCTTCGACCTGATGCGGACGCTCTCGCGCGGACGCCCCTGCGACATCTCGGGAATCGAGGGCTACCGAATGCTCGAGGAATCGGGCGGCATGCAGTGGCCCGTGCCCGAGTCCGCGACGGTGGACGGCGCGATGCCCGAGCAGGAACGCCGACTCTTCGCGGACGGTCGGTTCTTCCACGAGGACGGCCGGGCCAGGTTCATCTTCGAAGCGCCTCGTGCCGTGGCCGAGCCGACCGACGAGGCATTCCCGCTGGTCCTCCTGACCGGCCGCGGCTCCTCCGCACAGTGGCACACGGAGACGCGAACCGGGAAATCTCCGACCCTTCGCAAGCTCGCGCCCGCCGAGAGCCAACTCGAGATCCATCCCGACGATGCGTCACGGGCCGGGATCGCGACCGGTGACCGGGTCGCCGTGGCGTCGCGACGGGATCGGCTCGTGGTGCGCGCTCGCGTGACGACCGTGGTCCCTCGCGGTTCGGTCTTCCTCGCGATGCACGATGCTCGCACGAATCGACTGACCCATGCGTCCTTCGATCCCTACTCGCATCAGCCGAGCTACAAGCACGCCGCCGTCTGCATCGAGCCCGCCACCGCCGTCGACTGATGCATCCCTGACCGCGACGTGCCCAACGACGCGGCAGAAGAGACGCGACCGTCCGATCCGTCTTGCGACCGATGCGACCCACGTCGTTTTGCTTGAGGTGATCCGTGCCGGAACGAGTCGCCGGCCGCCCAGGCGCGTCGCTTCAGGCGCGACGCTCGTGTTGGCATCGATCTTGAAGACCATGGCGGCGTCCTCGCGCTTCGAACCGCCCTGATGACGAAAGGCCCAAACCGTGACGCTGACCGAACACGGCACCCCCAACCGGCGATCGAGAACCTTCGCATTCGTTCTCTCGCTGCTGCTCGTTCTCTCCCTTGCTCTCCCCGCCTCATCCGCGGAGCTCGAGCTCGAGAAGGACGAGCTCAAGTTCGGCTTCATCAAGCTGACCGACTGCGCGGCCCTCGTGATCGCGAAGGAGCTCGGGTACTTCGAGGACGAAGGGCTCTTCGTCACTCTCGAGGCGCAAGCGAACTGGAAGATCCTCCTCGACCGCGTGATCAGCGGCGAGCTCGACGGAGCCCACATGCTCTCCGGGCAGCCGATCGGCGCGACCGTCGGAATCGGAACGAAGGCAGACGTGATCACGCCGTTCAGCATGGACTTGAACGGCAACGGCATCACGGTCTCCAACGCGATCTGGGAGGAGATGAAGTCCGTCGACCCCGGGCTCGCCGTCCCGAAGCCCGTCCATCCGATCAGCGCCGACGCGCTGAAGCCGATCGTCGAGGACGCGAAGGAGCTCGGCGAGCCCCTCCGCATGGGGATGGTCTTCCCGGTCTCGACCCACAACTACGAGCTTCGCTACTGGCTCGCCGCGTCGGGTATCAGCCCCGGCTTCTACACGCCCGCGGACACGACCGGGACCACCGACGCGGACGTTCTCCTGTCGGTGACCCCACCCCCGCAGATGCCCGCGACCCTCGATCAGGGGACGATCCAGGGATATTGCGTCGGCGAGCCCTGGAACCAGCAGGCGGTGTTCAAGAAGATCGGCGTCCCGGTCGTCACGAACTACGAAATCTGGAAGAACAACCCGGAGAAGGTCTTCGGCATCACCCGCGACTGGGCCGAGCAGTACCCGAACACCGCGATCGCCGTGACCAAGGCGCTGATCCGGGCCGGCAAGTGGCTCGACGGGAGTCTCGAGAACCGCAAGCAGGCGGTGAAGATCCTGTCCAAGAGCGAGTACGTCGGGGCGGACGAAGAGGTCATCGCCGCGAGCATGACCGGCACCTTCGAATACGCCCGTGGCGACAAGCGGGACATGCCCGACTTCAACGTCTTCTTCCGATACGACGCGACCTATCCCTTCTACAGCGACGCGGTCTGGTTCCTCACGCAGATGCGGCGCTGGGGCCAGATCTCCGAGGCGAAGCCGGACGCGTGGTACGACGAGATGGCGAAGAAGGTCTACCGCCCCGACATCTACATGGCGGCCGCGAAGATGCTCCTCGCCGAGGGGCACCTCTCCGCGAGCGAGGTGCCCGAGACCGACGGCTACAAGGATCCCGACCCGGGGTTCATCGACGGGATCGTCTACGACGGTCGCAAGCCCAACGAGTACCTCTCGAAGTTCGAGATCGGCAACCAGGGCAGTCCCGAGACGGCCGCGCGCTAGGGGCGGATCCCCGCCCCCACCCTCGCTCCCACCACCACACTTGAAGCAGGAGACGCCATGTCTACGGAAGCGCCCGCCCTTCGACCGAAGGGCGCCCTCAAGTCCCGAGTGATCCGGACACTCGAGGGATTGGGCCTCGAGATCTTCGTTCCAGCCATCCGACTCGCAACCGGAGAAGAGCCCGCCGCGCAGGTGCGTGACCTGATGAAGTCGGTCGGCGTTCCGCTCCTCTCGATCGGGGTCTTCCTCGTCCTCTGGGCGTCGCTGGCCGCCTCGGTCGAGACCAGCATCGGGTCGGTCCCCGGCCCGACGCAGGTCTGGACCGAAGCGAAGTCGCTGGTCGACGAGCACTACGCCGAGCGCGCGAAGGAGGTCGCCTTCTACGAGCGGATGGCGAAGAAGAAGGAGGAGTGGCTCGCGAAGGGGAAGACCTGGAAGGACCGGAAGTACTCCGGGAAGCCGACCTATTTCGACCAGATCTGGACGAGTCTCCAGACCGTGTTCGCCGGGTTCCTGGTCGCTTCACTCCTGGCGGTCCCAATCGGGATCCTCTGCGGTCTGTCGACGACGATGAATGCGGCCTTCGCGCCGCTCATCCAGGTCTTCAAGCCGGTCTCGCCCCTGGCGTGGCTGCCGATCGTGATGATCCTGGTGAGCGCGCTCTATACCTCCGAGGATCCCTTCTTCGAGAAATCGTTCATCAGCTCGGCGCTGACGGTGAGTCTCTGCTCGCTCTGGCCGACCCTCGTGAATACCGCGCTCGGCGTCGCGTCGGTCGACCAGGATCACCTGAACGTGGCGCGGGTGCTCAAGCTTCCGTGGTCGACGCGGGTGTTCAAGATCGTCGTGCCCTCGGCGCTGCCGCTGATCTTCACCGGGCTGCGACTCTCTCTTGGCGTCGGCTGGATGGTGCTGATCGCGGCGGAGATGCTGGCCCAGAACCCGGGCCTCGGGAAATTCGTCTGGGACATGTTCCAGAACGGCAGCTCTCAGACGTTGGCCCAGATCATGGTCGCGGTGTTCACGATCGGCCTCATCGGATTCGCGCTCGATCGGCTGATGGTCGCCCTCCAGCGTTCGGTCAGCTTCGACGGCACGGTGTCGGCATGACGACGACCACGACGACCCCGGTCACGGAGACCGAGGAGCAGCAGCTCTCGATCGGATTCAGCGTGAGGAACGAGGCGCCGCAGCCCCAGGCACAGCCCTTCCTCGAGCTCTCGGGGGTCAGCAAGTCGTTCGGGGAGGCGGCCTCTCGGACCGAGGTCCTCTCGGAGATCGATCTTTCCGTCCGCGAAGGCGAGTTCCTCGCGATCGTCGGCTTCTCCGGCAGCGGCAAGACGACCCTGATCAACCTGATCGCGGGGCTCGTCGAGGCGGACGAGGGCAAGATCGAGCTCGACGGCAAGCCGATCACGGGGCCGGGCCCCGACCGGGGCGTCGTCTTCCAGAGCTACGCGCTGCTGCCCTGGCTCACGGTCATGCAGAACGTCCAATTGGCGGTCGACTCGGTCTTCCGGGACGCGTCCGCCGCGGACCGCGAGGCACGGGCGCGAAGCTACGTGGAGATGGTCGGGCTCGGCGCCGCGCACTGGAAGTATCCGCGGGAGCTGTCCGGCGGAATGCGGCAGCGCGTGAGCGTCGCGCGTGGGCTCGCCATGGATCCCAAGATCCTGCTCCTCGACGAGCCGCTCTCGGCGCTGGACGCGCTCACCCGGGCGACGCTCCAGACCGAGATCGAACAGATCTGGGCAGCGGATCGGAAGACGGTCGTCCTCATCACGAACGACGTGGACGAAGCGATCCTGCTCGCGGATCGGATCATTCCACTCCGCCCCGGGCCGCGTGCTTCGCTCGGGCCGGCGTTCGACGTGCCACTCGAACGGCCGCGAGACCGGACAGCGGTCAACGATGATCCGCAGTTCAAGAAGATCCGAAACGAGATCACCCACTACCTGATGGCCGTGAGTCGTCAGGCGGCTCGAAGCTCGAGCCGATCGCGGGTGCGCAAGCCCGACGCCAAGCCGCTGGACCTTCGTCCCCGCAGCCTGCCGTCGGCGAGGTAGCGACGAACATGGCTGGATTCCTCGAAACGATCGCCCTGTCGAAGGTCTACGACACGCCGGACGGGCCGCTTCCCGTCGTCGAAGGCTTCGAGCTCGAAGTGGCCGAAGGCGAGTTCATCGCGCTCATCGGTCACTCCGGATGCGGCAAGTCGACGGTCTTGCAGATGATCGCCGGCTTGAACGACATCTCCGATGGCAACGTGGTGCTCGATGCGCGCGAGATCGACGGACCCGGGCCGGATCGTGGCGTGGTCTTCCAGGCCCCCTGCCTGCTTCCCTGGATGACTGCTCGGGAGAACGTCCGGCTGGGGGTCGACCAGGTCTATTCGCACGTCGACGAGCAGACCCGGAGCGACATCGTGGACTACCACCTGGTTCTCGTCGGGCTCGGCGACGCGATGGACAAGCGGCCGGCAGAGCTCTCGAACGGGATGCGCCAGCGCGTCGGCCTCGCCCGCGCGTTCGCGCTCTCGCCGAAGATGCTCCTGCTCGACGAGCCCTTCGGCATGCTCGATTCGCTCACCCGTGTCGAACTCCAGGAGGTCCTGCTGGACATCTGGACCGAAGATCGAATGACCGCGCTCATGGTCACCCACGACGTGGACGAGGCGCTCTTCCTCGCCGATCGCGTGGTGATGATGACGTCCGGTCCCCGCGCCCGCGTGGGCCGGATCCTCGACGTTCCCTTCGGACGGCCGCGCGACCGCGCGGAGGTCCTCGAGCATCCCGACTACTACCGCCTCCGCGGCGAGCTGATCGGATTCCTCGAGGGGGAAGACCAAGCGCGCGCTGCGTGAGTCCGCCCCTTCCTCGGCTACCCGTTCTCGCCCTTCTCGCGAGACCGCACTCGCTTCGTCCCTGCTCCGCCGCCACCAACCACCTGAAACGGAAAAGGATGCGACCGAAAACCCCGACTGACCGAAGGATGCTCTGCCGCGCAGGTCTGCGCCTCGCGGTGACGGCATCACTCCTGGTGAATCTCCCCTCCTTCTCGCTCGCCGAGGAGTCCCCGCCGAAGAGCAGCCTCGACGAAGCGCTCGCAGTCATCACCGACGCCAAGCCCATCATCCATTCGACCGCACGCTGGGAATACGGCAAGGCCAACGGCCTGGAACACTCGCACGGGGCGACCCTGCGAACGCGCTTCGGCGTCCAGTCCGGGACCTACAAGGGCTTCACCGCCCTGGTGGAGGGCGTGAATACGTTCTCGCCCTTCTCGAGCGAATACTTCGATGGCCAGGCGCCGAACTCGCGCGGGCAGACGCCGGTCGCGGACCCCGAGCGGACCGACGTGAACCGGTTCTGGCTCGAGTTCGGCAAGAAGGAGTGGGCGGGGAGCAAGCTCAAGAGTGGTCGGCAGCGGATCAAGCTCGATGACGATCGGTGGATCGGGAACGTCGGATGGCGCCAGAACGAGCAGACGTTCGATGCGGCCCGTTTCCAGACGAGTCTCGGCGTGGACGACCTGGTCCTCCAGTACGTCTACGCGTGGGAGGTGAACCGGATCTTCGCGGACGTCGGAGCGCCGGGTCAGCTCGACTTCGACCCGAACGCCCACTTCTTCAACGTGGGATATAAGGTGAACGAGTCGCTCAAGGCGGTCGCTTTCGCCTACCTGATCGATCCGGACTCGCCCGCGTACTCGGCCTTCGGTTCCGCCACCTACGGGGCGCGCTTCACGGGTGCGATTCCGCTCAACGACGACTTTTCGATCCCCTACCAGGCTTCGTATGCCTACCAGACGGACTGGGGTCGCAATCAGGTCTCGTACGGCGCGCACTATGCCTACGTCGAAGCAGGGCTCAAGTTCAAGCCGATCGGCACGCTCGCCGCGGGCTACGAGCACCTCGGCAGCGATACCGACGCGCGGATCGTGACCCCGTTCTCCACGGCGCACAAGTTCAACGGCTTCGCGGACGTGTTCCTGAACAACGGCGGCTTGCGGGGACTGCGTGACTTCTACGTCTCGTTCGCGCCGAAGATGCCCTTCAAGGGATGGACGGCGAAGGTCTGGTTCCACCAGTTCTGGGACGACCAGGGTGGAGACAACCTGGGCCAGGAGTACAACCTCGTCACCAGCTACAAGTTGAACAAGCACATCTCCTTCCTGTGGAAGGCAGCGTACTTCGACGGGGGGAAGAACCGGTCGCCGAACGCGTCGGTCACGCGGAGCATCCTGCAGACGACGTTCAAGTTCTGAGCAGCGCGGGGCGGGAGGCTCGGCGGTCGCGAGACCGCGAGGCTCCCCGCCCTGGGCCGATCGCGGGCGCCGCCGCGGAGCGAGCAGGACGGGCCTAGACGGTCGGTTCGTTCCGCCGCCGGCCGACGTAGAGCGCGACGAGTCGGGCGACGAAGATCGTCAGGTAGAGCTGGCCGATCAGCGCCTCCGAGACGGCGAACATCTGGGCGAGGTCGCTCCGCGGGGCGATGTCGCCGTAGCCGAGGGTCGTGAGCGTCACGAAGCTGAAGTAGAGCAGCTGGGTCGCGTGCCGGGACCGATCTTCCATCGGGATCGGCGGCGCGCCCGAGGTGAAGGCATCGGGATCGAGCTGGGCGAGCAGGATGAACGCCACGGCGAAGCACAGGCCCACCAGCAGATAGACGCAGATCCCCCCGACGATCGTGTCGCGGGACACCTGATCGGCCTGGATCAAGCCGTTCAACATGACCAGGGTGGTCAGGCCGAGGAGCGCGAGCGCGATCAGCCCCGAGATGACCCGGACGGTCGTCGCATCCGTGTACTCGGCGAGCCCGAGGCCGACGATCGCCGCACCCCCGAGCCCGATGGCGACCAGGAAGATGCCGCGTTGGTGGCTGTTCACGACGACGGCGGCGACCATCACCAGCGCGAGCATGGGCGGGAATCCCGCAGATCGTCCGGTCGCGATCTGCACCAGGGGCAGCGCGACGAGGAGGAGGATGAGGGAGCCCAACAGGACGGCGTGGCGCCCGAAGGCGCCCTCGTCCTCGTCGCTTTTCGCGAGCGTGCGGAGCCAGGACATCACGCCGAGAGAGTAGACGACCTCGTTGCGATCTGGCGTGGTCGGGTGCTCAGTACTCCAGGTCGTAGGCGAGCTTCTGAAGGAAGACGATCGCGCCGCCGGGAGGTGGTCGGAACGGGGCGGCGCGACGAATGGCTTCCTCCGTGGCGCGAAGGAGGACGCGAGGCGCATCGGAGCGTGAACGGATGGCGTCGACTTCGCCGTCCGGTCCGATCTCGATCTCGACGAGTACGTCACTGGTGATCTTGCGCTTCCGCGCGAGGCGGGGATAGCGTTGTTGTCGCTCGACGAGGTTGCTCGCGTAGTCGACGTACTCCGCGCGCTCGTCCCGGTCGACGCCCTGGGGTGCAATCGGAGCCGGTTCCGAAGGCGGCGCCGCCGACACGTCAGGCAGGGTCGGCGTCTGACGCACGGTCTCGACGGGTTCGGCCGCGGCGACCCGGACCGTCTCCGGAACGGGCTTGGGCTCGGGCTGCTTTTCGACGGGCCTGGGCTTCGGGGGCGGCGGGGGAGCGGGCTCGACCGGAGGCGGCGGAGGTGCCGCTGCCGGCTCCGGAACCGCAGGAGCGGGCTGGAAGAGTCGGACCGCGACCACCTTCTCCTCGCCGAAGTCGACGCGTCGGACCGACGTGCGGTCCGACAGGAACCACGCCGCCGCCGCGTGGGCGACGAGCGAGATCGCGAGGGCGATCGCGAAGACGGGGTTCCTGTCGTTGCGCATCGGTCGGCGTCTACTTCGTCAGGATCAAGCGGTTGTTTCGCGTCAGGCGGAGCGTGTACACCTCGCCTTCGTGCTCGATCTGCAGGATGCCCTTCGGTCCGAGCATCTCACCGGCGCGCACGCGCTTGATCGTGTCCGCGGGATCTTCCGCGGATCCATCGTGCGTACAGTCCACGGTGGTTTCTCCAGGTTGGGGCGACAGGATTTTGTCGCCGCGTGGGTCGGCTCGCGGAGCCTTTCGAAGCGCTTCAACGGCGCCGGCGACGCACGGCCGAGAGGGCGAGCGTGCCGAACGCGAGTCCCGTGCCCAGGCCGGGCTCCGGGACCTCCGTCGTGAGAATGAGGTTGGCCTTCAGCGAGTCCGGGATCGACGGGTCCGCCTCGAGCGAGTGCATGCCGAAGCCGCGTCCCTGGTCGTTCGTGATCGCGACGCCGTAGTTCGGTGCACCGTTGTAGATCCAGTCGAAGACGACGGGCCAGGCGTCGCAGAGGACCGAGCCGAGGGTCGTAATGTTCGTGATGCTGTCGAAGGCGGGGTCGAAATCGGGCTTGTTGATCCAGTTGAGCGTCGTCTGGTTCCAATCCTCGGTGATCCGATGGCAGTTGAGGTCGGCGGGGTCCGTCGAAGGGTCTCCGAAGCCCGTGTTCTCGATGTCCCAGGTCACGAGGACTTCGGCGTCCACGAGGACGTGGCCCGCCGGAATGTCCGACAGGTCCACGTCGAACCAGAGGAAGGTCTCGAGCTGGTGCTGCGAACCGCCTTCCTCGTCCTCGCCTCGGAGCGCCCAGACCGATGGGTTGTTGAAGCGGATCAGGCTCGGCAGGAAGGAGTACGGCGCCGTGTCCTCGCTGACGAGGATCGGGATGACGTCGGCCCGCGCGGGCGGGGCGAGCGAGAGGAGAGGGGCCGCGATCAGGACGAGCGCGGCGAGCGCGTGAGCGATTCTGCGATTCATCATGGCATGTCCTTGGAGAGCGTTGGGTGCGCTGGCGGCGGCTGACGCGATTGGGTGCGATGCGACGGTCGAGGGACTGGCTAGGGCCAGCGCGCCTCCACGCCGCCGACGAAGGAGCGCCCGCGGACCCGGTAGGAGTCCACGACGCGGTTGTCGTTCAGGTTGTTGCCCTGGAAGAAGAGTCGGATGTCCGCCCCCAGGAGCGGCTCGAGGTCCTGGTTGATCCGAGCGTCGCAATCGAACGAGTCGCGCGACTTGTCGGTCGTGGTGAAGCTCGGCAGGCCCGTACCCGTGCCCTCGACGAAAGCGCGGTCCCGCCAGCTCGCGCGGACCGTGAGGCTCGTCCCGATCTTCTTCGCGCGAAGGATCAGCTTGCCGTTCGCGATGTGGCGAGGGGAGTTCGGGAGCTCGTCGAGAATCAGCGTGTCCGACTTGATGTCGGTCTGGAGCCACGTGTAGCCGAGGTTCAGCTCGACCCATTCCCACGGTCGGATCTCGACGCGGGCCTCGGCGCCCCAGGTGCGCAGCCGGTCGAGGTTGCTCCGCTCGAAGACGTTCCTCCGGATCGGCACGATCTCGTCGGTACAGCGCACGCCGAAGAGCGCGCACTGAATCGGGTCCGCGGCGCGGAACGCCTCCCGGACGATGACCTGTCGCCCCTGGAAGGACGATCGGATGCTGTCGTCGACTTCGTTGAAGAACCCCGAAACCGTTCCGGAGATCCAGCGCTTCGGATTGGCTTCGACGCTCGCGCGCACGGCCCAGGTCGTCTCCTGCTTCAAGCTCGAGTTTCCGGCGAGGAAGTAGCTGCCGCCGCCCTGGGGCACGGGCGGTTGGTAGAGGTCCCGAAGCGAGGGGTAGAGCGCGGCGCGCCCCGCGGAGACTCGAAGCTTGATCGCGCGTTCCGCGTCGAACCTGTATGGCGTGTAGAGAATCGCCATCTGCGGGAGCAGCTCCGGCTTGAACTGCGAGTTCATCTCGTAGCGGAGCCCGCCCTCGATCGAGAAGTTTTCGGTGAACTCCGACTCGGTCACGATGAAGAAGCCCGCCTGACCGTATCGACGGGCGACGTCCTCGATCATGAAATCGGGGTTCTCGATCGTGTCGGGGACCGGGCCCTCGTCGAGGTTGATCCCGTTCGCCAACAGGTCGGCGCCGACCTCGATCAGGTGCGTCGTGTCTCCCCACTCGACGTAGGTGCTCGCGCCCAGCTGGACGCGCTCGCTGTCGTCCCGCAGCTCGAACTCGCGACCCGTCGTCGTGTCGAGCGTCCAGTGGAAGATCGTGACCTTTGCGTAGAGCTCGGTCGCGTCGCTCACGGCGACCTTCGTTTCGACGTTGGCGAGGAATCGCTCCTGCTCGGCCCGCGAGTCGATCTCGCCGTCGTCGATCGCGAAGCCTTCGTTTCGCTTCACGTAGCCGAATCGGGCGACGAGCTCGGAGTTCTCACTCGGTCGGCCCGCGATCGTCGTGTAGACGTCGGTCTTCTTCTGGAAAGAGCCCTCTCCGAAAGTCAGCTGAATTCCATCTTGCGGGTCCGTGCTGCCGGGGAAGGGATCGCGGAAGCCGCCGAAGCGGTTGTAGTCGGCGATCACGCTCGCGCCCCAGTTCGGCCCGCCATACGCGCCGCTCCCGCCCATGCGCATCCGGCGCTGGTCGCCACCCGCGAAGGTGGCACCGACCCGCCAGCCGTCGGTCGGCGGCGGCTTGGTCACGAAGTTGATCACGCCGCCGCCGGCCCGGGCCGTGTAGCGGAGCGCCTGCGGTCCGCGGAGGATCTCGATCTTCTCGAGGTCGAAGAAGAGGAGGTCGCCGAGGTCGGCCGCTTCCTGGTTCTCACCGGAATAGCGCTGGCCATTCACCAGCAGCTCCGTGTACTCCGGCGGCAGGCCGTCGATCGAGACTGCACCCTGCTGGCCCTGGACCCGCGCCTGGATACGGATGCCCGGGATCGCGTCGAGGGCTTCGATCGGGGTGGTCGCAGGAAGGTCGGCGATGTCCTCCTCGGTCAGGACTTCGGTCTCGACCGGCGTGTCCTGGTAGAGCTCGGCCGGTCGGATCACCGAGTCGGTCACGAAGATGGTCTCGGCTTCCAGGATCTCACCCGAGTCCGAGCGATCCCGTTCCGGCTCCTCGTCGGCGTGCGAGGACAGGGGGGCGAGCAAGCTGAGGGCGGTGAAGAAGGCCATGTAGAAGGCCACGCGAGCGCGAATCAAGGGGGTTTTCCGGATCGGTTCCCTGTGGGGGTGAGCCGAGGTCGGTCCTGGCGGCCCGCGGCGGGCCTGCTTGGGGCTCGAAATCGAGCGAACGGCATTCTAAAGAACTTGAAATTCATTTTCAATATGGTTCAATGCGCCTCGCCGGAGACACCCTTCCGGGGAGAGACGCCGGTCAGGCCGGCTCGCCCACCCTCCGCCCGGCCATCGCATTCACGACGCGCGGGGACACCACCCCAGCCATTCGAAAACCTGAAGGAGCCCGCCCGCCCGAGGGTCGGCTCCGCCTGGAGACCCCGAGATGGCCGAGTCGGCCCCCCACGACTGGACCGCGACACGTTTCTTCGACCTTCTCCAGAAGCTCGGGCGCCTGCGCGTGATCTCCGTCTGCGGCCCGAGCGTCTTCGAGGCGATCTGCGAGGCGGGTCCCTACGACGTCCAGGGCGGCTCGATCAACATGGTCACGCCCGATTTCCACTGGCATTTCGCCCACGCGCGCCTCGGCTTCCTCCAGTCGCACGACACGACCCACGCGCGCTCGGGCCGGCGGGTCCTCTTCTTCTCGCTTCACGAGACACAGGACGACGCACCCTTTCTTCGCATCTACGTCTATCGCCCGCCGAACGAAGAGTTCGACCCGGCAGTGATCGACGTCTTCCAGGCCGCCCACGCCGAGCTCGAATCCGGTCTCGCGGTGGGTGCCGAGGAGAGCTCGTGAGCTCCTTCCGAACCATTCGTCGACGCCGCTGCCTTGCTCTGGCCCTCTCCGTGGCCGTCGGATGTCTCGCCGCGCCGATCGCCGCGCTCGCAGACGCGCCCGCCGAACGCCTGCGCGTGGCGACGCTCCTCCCCTTCGTCGAGGACGCCGTGCGGATCGCGTCCGACCGCGCGGTGGTCGTGGCGAGCGTTCGGCGAAGCGTCCACTCACCCCTCGCCGAGGGCGTGATCGATCTAGGCAATCCGCACGGTCCCAACATGGAGAAGCTCGCCGAAGCGCGACCGGACGTCGTGATCGGCGACGCGAGTGTCCATGCCCGGTTCGCCTCGGCGCTCTCGGGTTCGGGGGCGAAGCTGTTGATGCTCGAGACGTCGGGCGTGGATTCGACGCTCGAGGCCCTCTCACGGGTCTCCGAAGCGATCGGCGGCAGCGCGGCGCTCGACGAGAAGATCGACGCGGCCCGCGACGAGATCGCGAGACTCTCGGTGGACGGGAAGCCGAAGATCCTGACCCTCTTCGGGTCACCGGGCACGTTCTACGTGATGACCGATCGGGCCTGGCTCGGCGATCTCGCGAAGAGCGTGGGCTTCGAGGCCACGGTGTCCGACGGCGGGAACGAGCGATTCCCGGGCCTCGTCCCGGTCTCCGACGAGATCATGGCGATCGCCCGCCCCGACCTCGTGCTCCTGATCGCGCACGGCAACCCCACCCAGATCCGCGCCGAGCTCGATCGCCGCGTCGAGCGCGGCGGACCCTGGGCCGGGCTCGCGAAGGCTCGGCTCGGCGTGCACGTGCTCGATCCGATGCTCTTCAGTGCGAACCCGGGTCTGGCGCTGACCGAGGCGGCGAAGGAACTCGTCCGGCTCGGGACCGAGACGCAGGGGGTGGGCGCTCAGTGAACGCGCTGGTCTGGCAGGTCCGCTCTCGCGCCGAGCTGCTCTTCGAGCAGCCGATGGCGTGGACCGTCGTGACGGGCATCGCACTCCTCGTGGCGGGGGCCCTCGCGACCGCCCAGGGCGCCGTCGATCTGTCGATGCTCCAGCTGCCCGCCTCGATCCTCGACGCCGATCATCCCTTCCACGGCGTGATCTGGGACGTGCGTCTACCCCGCGTCGCCTGCGGCGCGCTCGTCGGTCTCGACCTCGCGCTGGCCGGGGCACTGCTCCAGACGACGGTCCGGAATCCGCTCGCCGATCCCGGGATCCTCGGGGTGACGGCCGGAGCCGGCGTGGGCGCGCTTGCCGTGATCTTGTTCCTACCGGGGCAGGGCGACCTCGTGCCGTGGGCCGGCTTCGTGGGTGCCGTCGCGACGATCGTCGTGCTGCTGGGTCTCGCCGCGACGAAGGATGGACAGACTGGCGCGCTCCGGATCGTGCTCTCCGGCGTCGCGCTGCAAGCGCTGCTCTTCGCCGTCATCTCCCTGATGACGTACATCTACGCCGATCGCGCGCCGGCCTTCACCGCCTACGTGGTTGGCTCGTTGAACGGGCTCGGCTGGACCGACGTACAGCGCATGATCCTTCCCACAGTCGTCGGTCTGGTCGCCGTCGTCGCCTATCAGCGCACGCTGAACCTGCTCCTCCTGGACGACAGCGCGGCCAGCGGCGTCGGCGTGCCGGTGGTCCAGGCCCGCCTCGGCGCAGCGGTCGTCGCCGCGCTCCTGACCGCAGCGGCCGTGAGCGCCGCGGGCCTGATCGGGTTCGTCGGCCTCGTCGTGCCGAACGCGATCCGGCTGCTCGTGGGTCCGGAACACAAGGCGCTCCTGCCCGCGACCGCGCTCGGCGGGGCCGCGCTGGTGATCTTCGCGGATCTCATCGCACGGACCGCGCTCTCGCCCCTCGAGCTGCCCGTCGGTGCGCTGCTCTCGATGGTCGGTGGGCCCTATTTCCTCTACCTGCTCTGGAAGAAGCTGCCGTGAGTGCTGCCGCCGTCGAGAGCCGCGAGCCGGCCATCGCGATCGAAGCGAAGCGACTCCACGTCCGTCATCCGGGCGTCGACCGCGACGTACTGCGGGATGCATCCCTCAAGATCCGGGAGGGAGAGATCCTGGCGTTGGTCGGGCCGAACGGCTCCGGCAAATCGACGCTGATCCGCGCACTCGGTCGCGACCTCGATCCCCGACGGGGAGAGATCGAAGTCGAAGGCGAGCCGCTCTCGAACTACGCCCGACGCCGTCTCGCGCGTCGCGTCGCGCGTCTGCCGCAGGATCCGACGACGCCCGAGGGCCTGACCGTCGAGGCGCTCGTGGAGTGTGGTCGCCATCCGCACGTCGGCTCGTTCGGCCGCCTCGGAAGCCGGGACCTGGCGATCGTCGCCGAGGCGCTCGAGGCGGTCGAGATCGCCGACTTCCGGACACGACCGCTCGAGACGCTCTCCGGCGGCGAGCGGCGTCGGGCCTGGATTGCGATGGCGATCGCGCAGGAGCCCCGGGTGCTCCTGCTCGACGAGCCGACCACGGCCCTGGATCTTCGACACCAGTTCGAGCTCCTCGACCTGCTCGTCCGTCTCAACCGGGAGCGGGGCACGACGATCGTTCTCTCGATCCACGATCTCGAGCACGCGGCCCACGTCGCCGATCGGGTCGCCGTCTTGAGCCGCGGGCGCGTCTACGCAGTCGGGCCGCCGGCGCAGGTCCTCTCTGAGGAGACCCTGCTCGACGTCTTCCGGGTCGAGTCGAAGATCTCGGACGAGGACGGCGACCTCACCCTACGCATCCTCGGACCGGGCGACCCGATCCGGAATTTCTGAGAACCCGCCCGCTCCCACCCCGGGAGCGGACCGAATGGAGAAACGTACATGTCGACCGAAGCGACGCCGCTGCCCAAGGAGTTCCTGAACTGGCAGGTGACTCTGCGGCATTTCACGATGACCGATCGGAACGGCGCGCCGCACATCGGCGTGGTGCCGACCGTGACCGTCAAGCGTCCCGGCGCGCACCTCGGCGTGATCCAGCACAGCATCGTCTGCGGTCTGCTTCCGCACGATCGTCTCCGCGCGGCGAAGACCCGGGAGTTTCGAGATCTGTACGAGAGCCACATCGAGAACGGCGCCCGAGCGGTCTACGACGTCGGCGTGGAGTACCTGCTCGACTACTACGTCTCGAGTGACGACTTCGATCCGGGGAGTGTCACGTCCCTCGTTCCCGAAGACTGCGCCCTCGTCGACGCCCTCAAGGCCGAGCCGAAGTGCACGCTCTCGTTCAACGTGTTCAACACGGAGGAGCCGCAGGCGATCGGCGGCCCGCGTTGTCAGCAAATCGACTGCGTCGTCGAGGTCCTCTCCGAGGGAGAGGTCTACGACAACGTCTGGTGGCACAACACCCTCTTTCACGGAATGGCGGACGAGCACGTCGTCCTCCATTTCAAGCACCAGCGAAGCTGGGATACCCGCTTCGGTGGAATTCAGGCCCTGAGAGGCTGAATCAGAACTTGCCCGCCAGCCTGTGTCTTCGATGCCGGCAAGCCAGCGACAAACGAACGCCGACCACAAGGGAGGGTCGGCACCTTGGGAAGACAAAGGATGAGAACGATGCTGAACAAGATGATGCTGAGCGCTGGTTTCGTGACCCTCGTGGCCATGGCCAGCACGGTCGCCGGTGCGGCCACGGTGCCCTTCGCGGAGTCCTTCGACGCGAATGCGGACGGCTGGACCGATTCCTCGAACCTGCCGATCACCTGGGTCGCCTCCGGCGGCGCGGACGGCGGCGGCTACGCGTCGACGACGTTCGACTACTCGACCTTCGTGTCGCCCTTCGGCGGTGGCCCGATCGTCGCGCGAGCGAACGGCGCGAACAATCCGAGCGGCGGCGCCTTCACGGGCGACTGGATCGCCGATGGCGTCCTGTCGCTCACGGCGAACGTTCGCCACAACTCGGCGGTGCCGCTGTCGTTCTCGACGCGCCTCGCCCCGGCGCTGAACTCGCCCGGGACCAACCTGATCGACTTCGTGCCGGTCCTCCCCAACGTCTGGACGGAGGTCACGTTCACGGTGACGACGGCGCCGGGACTCTGCGTCTTCGAGCGCCCCGGTGGTTGTACCCTCGCCGGCTTCCAGGACGTCGTGAACGTGCAGTTCGCCACGGACGCCCCGGACGGTGCCGGGCTCACCACCCTCGACTTCGACCTGGTCTCGCTGAACCCGGTTCCCGAGCCGGGCACCGCGATCCTCATGGGTCTCGGTCTGGCGGGTCTTGCGGGCGCGGGCCGCAAGGGGAAGCGAGCCTGATGCAGGATCGCAGGATCGTCTCGACTCTTCTGGGAATCGCGATGATCGGAATCGCTTCGGGCCCGGCGCTCGCCGCCGGGCCCGTCGCGGCTCCCACCGTCGACCGGAGTCTCGCCGACTGGTACGAGATGGGCGGCGCGGCCATGCACGGCCTCGCCCTCTGCTCGGTCCTCGTCGTCGCGCTGATCGGCGAACGTCTCTGGGCCCTGCGCCCCGGGGCGACCCTGCCGCGGGCGCTCGACGAGCGCGTCCGGGGTGTGATCGACGGGGCCAACCCGCTCGATCTGAAGCGGGACCTCGACGTCGGCGGCTCGGCCCTCGCGCGGATCGCTGCGCAGGCCCTGCGTCCCGAGGCCACCCTCGAATCGGTGGAGGCCTGCGGCGACGCCGAGGTCCACCGTCTCCAGCGCAATCTCCCGCTGCTCTCCGCGGTGGGCAACCTGGCCACCATGATCGGCCTGCTCGGCACCGTCATGGGCATGATCGAGGCCTTCGACATGATCACGGTTTCCGGGACCGGAGACGCGCGGGTCGTCGCGGGCGGCATCTTCCGTGCGCTCGTGACGACTGCCGGTGGCCTCGGCGTCGGAATCGCGGGGCTCGCAGCGCATGCGCTCCTCAGTCGATGGGCCGACGAGCGCTCCGCGATGCTCGAAGAGCGCGCTGCAGAGCTCTTCGCCTGCATCCACCGGACCGACGCGATCGCTCGGTTCGAGTTCGATCGCAAGCAGGACGGCCAGGCGTGAAGTTCGCACGCCGCCAGGACACGTCAGGGGGAACGCCGCTCGCGCCGCTCCTCGACGTGGTGTTCCTGCTACTGATCTTCTTCGTGGTGACGACCTCGTTCGCCGAGAGTCACCTTCCGCTCGACCTGCCGGAGGCGAGCTCGGGCAAGCCCGGTGAAGAGTCGGCGCTTCGGATCGAGATCAATGCCGACGGTGGGATCGTCGTCGAGGGCGAAGCGGTCCTGCTCGAAGAGCTGGGACTCCGCCTCGAAGAGGCGCACGCGGAGCAGCGACCGATCGAGATCCGCGCGGACCGGACGAGCGAACACGGTCGTTTCGTGACCGTACTCGACCTCGCCCGACAGATCGGAATCGAAGCGATCGGGATCGCGGTCGACGCCGCCGCGACCGTGGAGGTCGCCACGCCCGCGACGCCGCCGGCTGGCTGACCAGGGCCGCCGACTAGCCGTCCTTCCGATACTCCTCGACGATCGGCGCCAGCTCCGTCGGCGTCGCCCCGTGCAGGATCACCCCGTCGCAGCCGAGGTCCATCTGGTGGCGGATCGCGGCGACGCACTGCGCGGGCGATCCGGTGGCGGAGTAGGACAGCCACTCGTCCGGGATCAGCGTGGCGATGTGCTCGAGCTCTTCGGTCGTGGCCTTCACGTCGATCCCGCCCTGGAAGGTCGAAACCAGCTCGTCGGCCCGGAAGCGTTCGAGGACGGCCTCGTCCCAGCCGTTGGTGCCGACGAGCAGATCGCCGTAGCCCTGGAGGTAGGTCGCGAGTCGGCCGACCGACTTCATCAGCCGCTTCTCCTCGGGGAGGTGGTCGCCGATCGTCGCGAAGCAGGACCAGACCTTCACGTCGTCGGGGTCGCGCCCGGCCTGCTCGGCCGCCTGCTTGACGGTCTTGACCGCGCGCTCGGTCGTCTCGTCGCTGAAGTAGGTGTGGAGCACGACCTCGTCGAAGACGCGGCCGCCGAGGGCGAGGGAGTTCGGCCCGAAGGCCACGAGCAGGAGCGGGACCTCGCGGGCGACGTTCGGGCCGAGATGGAGGAAGGGGTAGCTCCCGATCGGGCCGTCGTGGCCGATCACCGGCTCGCCCCCGAGCAGCTTCCGCGTGACGCCGACGAAGTCCTCCATCTGTGCCGTCGTGATCGGCGGGATGCCGTAGGCCTTCTGCATGGGGACGATTCCGCGGCCGATCCCCAGGACGAAACGCCCGCCGGTCATGCCGTGCATCGTGAGCGCATAGCCCGCCGTCACGATCGGGTGTCGCGTGTTGTGGTTCGTGCAGGCCGTCGCGATCCGGATCGAGTCGGTGACCGCGCCGGCGGCCCCCGAGAGCGTGCAGATCTCCTTCTGGTTGTACCGCTCCGAGAGGAAGGCGGTTCCCAGGCCCATCGCCTCGCCGGCCCGGACCTCTTCGATCAGATCACGGGGCGATTCGGGCTGTCCGGCCAGGGCGTAGAAGCCGAGCTCGGGATTGACGGCGGTCATGAAGGATCTCCTGTGGCGTTCGGGTCTCGGGTGTCCTCCGGATCCTGCGCCGCTCCGGGGATCTCCGCCAGCGCCGCCGCGAACCAGACCGAGACGACGGGCCAGGCGAAGAGGATCCAGAGAACGAAGGGCAGGGCGTCCGAGAGGAGCATCGAGACGAAGGGCAGCTGCGCTGCCTTGTAGACGCGCTCGGTCAGATTGAGCGCGAGGTGGCCGGTGAAGAGGAGCGCGAGTCCGGCTCCGAGCCCGACGAGACGACGTCGCAGGGCGAGGCGCGGCGTGACGAGCATGAGCCCGACGAAGGGGACCCAGTTGATGTAGCGCTGGCGGAAGGCGCCGACCCGGGCGTCCCCGAAGCCGATCGCGTCATAGATCGGGGGCGCGACGGTCTTGAGGAAGCGTCCGTAGAGGACGCGTCCGCCCTCCTCCCAGAACCAGGTGAGCCCGATCGTGATCAGTACGAAGGCCACGATGATCGCAATCGCGCGTCTCATCGGTGGACGAAGATCCGGATCCAGCCGTAGAGCACGCTCACGATCATCGCAATCAGCGTCGCCTGCCAGAAGTAGACGTGGAAGAAGTCGAAATACTCGCCCTGGTACCGGCCGACGAGCAGGAGCGTCACGATCCGCAGCAGGTTGAAGACGAAGATCGCGAGGCAGCCGAAGATCACGCCGGCTGCGCGTGTTCGCAGGGGCGCAGGGAAGGCGAGGACGCAGGCCGAGTAGATCAACATCTCGAGCAGTCCGACGCACTCGATGATGATCGAGACCGCGAAGCCGTCGTAGGTCACGAGCTGGTCGCGCAGGGTCGTCGCGTCCGTGAAGAGGCGCAGGAAGACATGGACGCTGGTCGCGGTGAAGGCGGAGAGGTCTTCGAGCGGCTCTCGGAGGGACTCGAGGGCGACATTGAACGCGCTGCCAATCACCAGCAGGTAGGCGACGACGAGGAGCGGATACCGCACCTGCGGATTCGACCAGTGTGCGCGGATCCGGTCGGTGGGCGCCTCGGCCGCGCCGCTCGGCTCGGCCGAAGCCGGCTCCGGAGTCTCGGACCCTTCCGGGTTCCCGGGCATGGCGCGTTCCGCAGACGGGAGCGCGCACACCGGGTGTCGGATCGGCTTCCCGCCCTGGTGGTGGGCAGTCTTCCGACGCTAGCTCATCGGCCTCGTGCGCCGCTCAGACGCGGCCGGCGAGGAGGTTCTTCTCGGCGTATCGATAGCCGAGTCCGCGCACGGTCTCGATCGCGTCCTTCGCCCCGGCGAGCTTTCGGCGAAGACTCTTCACGTGCGCGTCGACGCTTCGCTCGGTCGGGTTCTCGCCCGGTCGCCAGGCCTCGTCGATCAGGTCGCGCCGACTGAGTACACGGCCTTCGTGCCGAGCGAGCGTCGCGAGCAGCTCGAACTCCCGGGGCGTCAGCGGCAGCTCGAGTCCCTCGAAGCGCACGGTTCGGCGCTCCTCGTCGATCATGAGGGGGCTCGGAAGCTGTGGCTCGCGCCGCGTGGATTCCCGGCTCGGCGCATCGCTTCGACGGAGGACCGCGCGGATCCGGGAGGCGAGCTCGCGCTGGAAGAAGGGCTTGGGCACGAAATCGTCCGCGCCACATTCGAAGGCGAGGATCCGGTCGCTCTCGTGGGACCACTCCGAGAGCAGGACGACGGGGACCTCCGCGAGCAGTCGGTTCTCGCGCACGTGCCGGCAGACGGAGAAGCCGGATCCGTCCGGCAGGGCCAGCTCGCTCAGGACCAGGCGCGGAGCGCCGCGATCCATGCGGTCGAACGCCTCCGTGACGGTCTTCGCGCAGACGAGCTCGAGGTGCGTCTCGACGAGCGCCTCGCGAACGAGCGCCGCGGTTCCTGCGTCGGAATCGACGAGGAGAGCGAAATTCTGTTCCGGTTCCGCGGGGGTCATGGTGCCACGCCGGAGCAAATCATCCTCGCGTCACAAAACGGTGACAGACCGGCGAGGAATTTCGAACGATCGCGTGTCGCTTGGTCGGACCGTGCAAGTTGCGGCGCGAGTTGCCGGTTCCCGTCGGGAATACAGAGGCGCTCACCCCCGTGCCTCCACCCCGGCGGGCAGAACCCCCTTCGTCGAACCTCCTCACGGTCTCACCAAATCGTCACGGGGGCGCGACTCGATCGTGTCATCGCCCGTTCATACTGCGCCGCGTCGGAGGGGGGCCCATCCCCGAGTGGTCAAGCACCCGTTCCAAGCCTCCGACGCCCAGCTTACTCCCAAGCAAGACTCCAACGACACACGGAAGAGAGAGAAGATGCGATTCAGCAAGTTCATGCAGTTCGCGCTCGCGCTGGCCGTCGCCGGCGCAGCGAGCGTCGCAGGGGCGCAGACCACGGTGGTTTCGACCGACGTGACGACCCCCACGACCTGGTGTGATGACGAGACCGAGATGTTCCTCCTGAGCCCGATCTTCGTGAGCTCCAAGCTCACGATCGAGCCCGGCTGCATCATCCGCGGCAACCCGCGCGGTGAGGCCTTCGATGCCACCCCTGGGAACGAGACGAACGGCGCGCCGGGTGCGCTGATCATCTCGCAGGACGGTTTCCTCGACGCGCAGGGCACGGCCAGCAACCCGATCATCATGACGACGGGCGCCCAGGACACGAACGGCGACAACATCGCCGACGACTTCGACGCCAACACCTTCGCCGATCCGTGGGACGGCAACGGTGCGGTTCCGGCGCTCCTCGACGATACGCCGGCCACCAACCCGATCGCGCCCCTCGATGCGGCGGGCAACCAGAACGCCGGCCTCTGGGGCGGCCTGGTGATCCTCGGTCGCGCGCCGACCAACCTCGGCGAGAACCTGATCGTGGGCTACGGCTCGGACACGGTCGAAGGCCTCGCGGTCCCCGGCTTCCCGGCCGGCGGTGCGCGCTACGGCGGCTACCAGCCCCACGACTCGTCGGGCATCCTCCGCTACGTCTCGGTCCGCAACGCGGGTGACGAGATCGGTGCGGGCAACGAACTCAACGGCATCACCCTCGGCGGCGTCGGCGACGGCACGATCTTCGAGTTCGTCGAGGTCTGGGCCAACGACGACGACGGCATGGAGTGGTTCGGCGGTACGGTCAACGGCCGCAACCTCGTGAACGCCATGATCGGTGACGACTCGCTCGACATCGACCAGGGCTTCAGCGGCAACATCCAGAACGCGGTCGTCCTCCAGACCTTCTTCAACGAGAACGGCGGCACGGACTTCGGTGCGGCGTCCGGCGACAACATCGGTGAGTGGGACGGCGACGACTGCGCAGGCTGCAACGTGCAGATCGACGACCTCACCTTCGGTCAGCCCACGGTTCCGCAGTCCTGGCCCAACGCCAACCCGGCCATCTACAACCTGACGGCGCTCGGTGCGGCCGACGAGGACTCGAACAACCCGGCGGTCTCCCCGACGACCGGCAGCCGCGGCCTCCGCCCGCGCGATGGTTGGACGGGCGTCGTGGCCAACTCGATCATCAACAACACGAACGGCACGCCCTGCGACGTCGAGTCCGACGCGGGTTCGCACGAGGCCGACATCGTTCGCATCGTCGCTTCGACCTTCGCGGACGCAGGAACCGCCCCGAACGCGAACTGCCTCACGGCGGCCGCGAACGGCGACGCGGCGGTCACCGCCGGCGAGTACGACGGCGGCTCCGCCAACTTCACGGCGGTCACCGGCGAGATCCTGGTCGAAGACAACTACTTCTTCGATCCCCAGGGTGGTGCCGGTGGCAAGATGATCGGCTCGAAGGTCGGTGATCCGGCGGATCCCCGCCCGGCGAACCCGACCGACGCCAACGTGTCGGGCGGTGTCCGACCCCGCGGTGCGGGCCTCGACGCCTCGGCGACCTACCGCGGCGCCTTCCCGGCCTCGCAGCCGCTCTGGACGGCCGGTTGGACGGTCCTCAGCACGGGCGGTGTCTTCGTCGAGTAGCCCTCGGCGAAGCACGGTCCCAGAGCACCTTCCTACGGAAAGAGCCTACGGAAAGAGAGAATGCAATGATGAAGAATCTGACGAAGCTCGCGTTCGCTGCCGGTCTCGCCGCCCTCGTGGCGGGCCCCGCCAGCGCGAGCCTGGTCGCCGGGTGGGACTTCTCCGACCTGTCTGGGGACTCGGCCAGCGTGCCGACGAACTCGCCGGCGAATGTGGTCGGCTCGGCGACGGCGACGGCGCTCAACGTGAGTGGCGACGTGGTGGCCTCGACCCTGCGCCCCGGCGCGGCGGAAGCCGATCAGTCGGGTCTCGTCGGCGGGATCAACGGATTCCCGTCCACGCAGGATCCGACCTTCGCAGCCGGAGAGACCGGCTTCGATCGCCGCGGTGAGCTGCTCGGCCTCACGGCCCGCGACGCGGCGACCGCGGAGTTCGACGTGACCCTGGCGGCGCCGACCGCCGAAATCTGGGTGGTCACCTTCGGTGCCGATGCCCTCAGCAACGACTCGGATGATTCGACGGACGTCACCGTGTCCTTCGGCGGCAGCTGCGGCGGCGCGGCCAGCGTCGCCACGGTCGAGATCCAGCCGGGTGATACCGAGGTCAGGCTGTTCCTCGGACAGCTCGGCTCGGCCGGTGGCTGCGTCGTCCTCGAGATGGACGGCTCGACCACCCAGCCGCTGATCGACAACGTGGCGATCTCGACGGTCGTTCCGGAGCCGGGCACGGGAGCGATGCTCCTGGCCGGGGCTGCGGGCCTGATCGTCGCGGCGCGTCGTCGTCGCTGAGGGTCCTGGGAGGGCCTTCGCGGGGCCACCCGCGGCGGGGTCCTCCGCTGAATCCAGAGAGCCGTCGTCCGGAAGGGCGGCGGCTCTCGCCGTTCGGGGCTAACTCCCGCAACGCGCCTCCACGTCTGCAACGACCGGGAATCGATCCGATGTCCTCCTCTCACCGCCGATCCGCTCCCTCGCGCCTCGCGGCGCCCTCCGTCCTCGTCGCGCTCGCGATGGGTCTCGCTGCCTGCGCCGCCTCGCCGCCGCAGCTCGCCCTCGACGCGCCCACGCCGGCGGAGCAGGTCCGGGGCGAGATCTATCACGCCGAAGACGAAGCGGCGCCGGTCGTGACGCTCCAGAACCTGCCGCGCAGCGAACGCTTCTGGCCCCATCAGATCCAGCTCACGACCGACTGGAAGCCGGAAGGCTGGGAGGGCGACTTCGGCTGGGGCATGGGCGTGGTGATCGAAGTCGACGATCAGTCCCGAATCCGGGTCGACTTCTCACGCTTCGGGAAGCATTGGATTCCCGCCGAAGTGACCGACGTCGTCGCGCGCGCGAACCAGATCCGGACCGGCGAGTCGGTGAAGTTCAAACCGAACCTGGTGCTCGCCCTCGGCAACCGCCTGCTCGACCCGACCGGGCGGACCCTCGCCGAGTCGAGCGTCGATCTGCTCGCTCAGAACGCGTTCGTGCTCGTGTTCGCGGATCCCCGGGACGAGGGTTTTCCCGATCTCGTGGCGAGCCTGTCCCCGCTCTTCGGTCGCGAGCGGTTCCATTGCGTGCTGCTTCCCCAGGGTGGTCATCCCGATTTCCACGTCTGGAAGGCCGTCCACGACGCCGGCTGGAAGGGATCGTTCCTCCTCGACCGGTTCTCACCGGCCTACACCGAGGGGTTCCTCGAGTCGGGGACGGCACTCCCCCGGGTCGAAGTCCGCTCACCCGAAGGGCGGCGCGTCTGGCAGGGCGGCGCGGGGGACGTCGCGGAGATCGAGGGGGCCTTCGGCACGTGACCTCGGAAGCGGTTGGAGGGGTCTGTCGCGTGCGCTTCGTGTGTCCATTCTGTGAAGACGAGAGCATCTATTTGACAAAGCCGTGAGGAAAGAGCGGACGGTCGTGAACGCGCGTCGTGAACTGGTAAAAAGACGCCAACCCGACACGCGGTGAGAACCAATCCCCATGCGATCCGTACCCTCCTGCTCGAAATCCATCCTCCTCGTCCTCTGCGGCGCGATCAGCCTCGCGCCGATGGCCGCCCTGGCCGAGTCGGACGGGGCCTCCGTCTCCGCCTTCCGCTCGAAGATGGAGAAGTGGGTCGAGACCCGGCAGATCCTCTCGGAAGAGCGCGCCGAATGGCTCGTCGAGAAGGAGAGTCTCGCCGCGACGCGCAAGCTCCTTCGGCGTGAACGCGACGATCTCCGAGCGGAGATCAAGGAGTTCGAGGAGACCGGCGCCGACGCGAGCGAGGAGCGCCGCGAGCTGCTTCTCCAGCGCGCCGAGTATCAGCGTTCTGCAGAGCTCCTCGAAACCGAGATCCGGCGCCTCGAGGCGCAGGTGCTCGCGCTCGCTCCTCAGCTTCCGGATCCCCTCCGCGACCGGCTCGACCTCCTCCTGGTCCAGATCCCCGAGGATCCGAACAACACGCGGATCGCCCTCGGGCAGCGCCTGATGAACGTCCTCGGCGTGCTCGCACAGGCCGAGAAGTGGAACAGCACCGCGACCTTCGTCGGCGAGACCCGCCCGGTCGGTCCCGACGGCCAGCGCATCCAGGTGCGCACCCTCTACTGGGGCCTCGGACAAGCCATCTACGTGGACACCCAGGGCCAGGTGGCCGGGATCGGCCGCCCCGGGGCCGAAGGCTGGTCCTTCGTGGACAACGCGGCCCTCGCGGACGACGCGAAGCTCTTCCTCGACATCTACGAAGGCAACGTGGACACGATCGCCTTCGTCCCGGTTCCCGTCGAAGTCGAATAACGAAGGCGGACGTCGCGCGGCGTCCGCCAGCGACCCCCTCGATTCCCCGCCGTTCCGAACTGCGCGATCGCGCGACGCCCACGGATCGAATCCATGCACAAGATCACCCTCCCTCTCGTTCTTCTCCTCGCGATCCTCGTGTTCGTGCCGCAAGCCGGTGCGCAGGAGGCCTCCGGCTTCGCGACGCAGCAAGGCGCCCTCGACGCGAAGCTCGACGGAGCCCTGCGCAGCCTCGCGAACGAACGCAACCGGATCTCACGGGAGAAGCTGCCGCTCTCGAAGGCGGTCGCGGCGCTCGAAGCCGAGGTCGCTGCGCTCCGCAAGGAGCGGGAGCGCTTCCAGAAGGTCCAGGACGCCTCGACGATCGACCTCGCGTCGCTGCGCAAGCAGGTCGCCTCTCTGGGTGACCAGGACGACTTCGTGAAGAGCCGCCTCGGCGAGTTCCTGCGTGACTTCGAGGGGCGCCTGAACATCGCGGAGCTGCCCCTCTACGAGGCGTTGACCGAGGCGGCGAAGCTCAGTGACAAGAACGTGAATCTCGACGCGGATGCGAAGCGCGCGACCCAGGTCGCGGTCGTCGATGCCGCCCTCGAGCGCGTGCGCGATCAGCTCGGCGGACAGCGCTTCGCGGGCGAAGCGCTCCGCCCGACCGGCGAGATCACCCCCGGACAATTCATCGCCGTCGGCCCGACCGTCTTCTTCGTCGCCGACGACGGCTCCACCTCCGGCCTCGTCGAGGCCCAGCTGAACGCGGCGGACCCGGTCGTCGTCCCGCTTCCCGACGTCCATGACGCCTCGCTGGTCGCAGTGGCGAGCACGGGGACGGGCACGCTGCCCCTCGACCCCACCCTCGGCAAGGCGCTCAAGGTCGAGAAGGCACGCAAGACCGTTTCCGAGTACGTCGCCGACGGCGGCGTCGTCGGCTACGTGATCATCGGCCTCGGTCTCTCGGCGCTCCTGCTGACGGGCTTCAAGGCGATCGAGATCGTCGGCTTCAAGGTCGCCGGCCACGAAGCGGTCGACGACATTCTCGAAGATCTCTCGAATGGGGCCCAGGCCGCTGCGGCGAAGCGCGCCGCCGGGATCGAGGGCGTCTCCGGGGACATGCTCCAGACCGGCGTCGAGCACGCGGCCGAGAGCCGCGGCGTGATCGAAGAGCTCCTCTTCGAGAAGGTGCTCCGCGTCCGACCGACCCTGGAACGCTTCCTGCCCTTCCTGGCGATCACCGCCGCCGCGGCGCCGCTCCTCGGCCTGCTCGGCACTGTGATCGGCATGATCAACACCTTCCAGCTGATCACGATCTTCGGAACCGGCGACGCGAAGAGCCTCTCCTCCGGCATCTCCGAGGCGCTCATGACGACGGCGCTCGGTCTCGTCGTCGCGATTCCGACGCTGATCCTCCACGGCGCGCTCTCGCGCATGGCGAAGCGCAAGCTCGGCCTCCTCGAGGAGCTCTCGGTGGCCTTCGTGAACGGGCTCGACGTCCTGCGCGGCGCCGATCGGCGCGGCTGATCGGGACGCGGAAGGGCAGGGAAGGGCGACGATGTCGACGATCTGGAACATCTGGCTGAGCGGAGGGTGGGTGATGATCCCGCTCTTCGGGCTCGCGGCGCTGCTCTACGCGCAGGCGTTCCAGCTCGTCATGTACGTGCGCCGCACGAACCTGCGCTCGGACTCCGAGCCCCACTGGTTCGAATGGGTCCGTGAGCCGGAGAAGGCGGAAGGCCGCGTCCGCGACATCATCGCGTACACCCAGGACGGCGCCGAGGAAGGTGCGATCTCCGGAGACCAGGTCCGCAACCGCTTCGACGAGATCCGGCTCGCCCTCGTGAGCCTGATCGAGCGCCGGACCGTGTTCGTCTCGACCCTCGTGGCTGCCGCACCGCTCATGGGACTCCTGGGCACGGTCCTCGGCATGCTCCAGACCTTCTTCGGGATCTCGACGAGCGGCGGAACCGAGACCGCGGGCGTCGTCGCCGCGGGCATCTCGGAAGCGCTCGTCACGACCCAGACGGGTCTCACGATCGCGCTCCCGGGTCTCTTCATCGTCATGATCATCCAGCGTCAGCGCCAGCAGCTCGAAGCGAAGATCGCGCGCCTCGAGAGCCTGACGCTCAGCCACCTGAAGCTCGACTGAGCGGGAAGAAGACGATGCCCCGTCGAAGCGTGCTCAGCCCCGAAGAAGAGACCGAGATCAATCTCTCGCCGATGATCGACTGCATCTTCATCCTGCTGATCTTCTTCATCGTGACGACCGTGTTCGTCGAGGAGAAGGGGCTCCAGGTCGCGAAGCCCGACGCTGCCGCGGTCGCGACGCCGAACGAGGACAAGGAGAACGTCGTCCTCGAGATCACCCAGCAGAACAAGATCCTGCTGAACGACAAGGAAGTCTCCCTCGCCGACGTGAGCAGCGGCGTGAAGGCGAAGGTCAGTGATCCCGAGACCCCGGTCGTGATCCGCGCCCACGAGAAGTCGAGTCACGGGATCTTCGTCGGCGTCTGGGACGCGGCGAAGCGCGGCGGCGCCCAGCAGCTCAGCTTCAGCACGGTGAATTGACGATGCCCCATCGCATGATCAGCGCAGAGCCCGAGCCGGAGACCGAGATCAATCTCTCTCCGATGATCGACTGCATCTTCATCCTGCTCATCTTCTTCATCGTGACGACGGTCTTCGTCGAGGAGCCGGGCGTCGAGATCTGGAAGCCCGACGCGACCGTCGACCTCGATCTCGAGAAGAACAGCATCATCATCGCCGTCACGTCGGACAACAAGATCGTCTACGGCGGCAAGGAAGTCGGCGTTTCCGGCGTCGGCGCCCGGGTCCGCTCGCTCCTCAACAAGGACGAGCTCCCGGTCATCATCCAGGCGGACGCCCGCGCGGACCACGGCGTCTTCTCCGACGTCTGGAGCGAGGTGAAGAACGCCGGCGCCAAGAAGATCAGCCTCTCGACCCGCAACGACTGACGTCCCCGATCCGAAGAACATGGCCCACTCCACCTTCAAACTCCCGACTCCCCGCAACGAGCTCGCGATCAGCGTGCTCCTCGGGGTGGGTTTCGCCTTCGGCCTCTTCGTGCTGATGGCGCTGGCCCAGATGCTCGGCGAGGTGCAGGTCCCGGAGAAGGATCTCGTCGAGCAGGTCGTGGCCTACACGCCGCCGGAGATCGAGGAGATCGAGGACGAGCTCCCGCCGCCGCCGGAAGAAGAGGAGCCGCCGCCGGAGCTCGAATCCGAGCCGCCGCAGCTCTCCCTCGACCAGCTGAACATCGCTCTCAATCCCGGGACCGGCGGATCGCTGGCCGGCGATTTCGCGATGCCGGCGATCGCGGCAACGTCGAGCTCACTCGGAACCGACGACTTCGTCGACTTCTCGGATCTCGATCAGGTTCCGCGTCCCATGCCCGGATCCCAGCTCGACTTCCCGCGTCGTCTGAAGCGCAGGGCGGTCTCGGGCCGCGTCGTGCTCTTGATCAAGCTGGCGGAGGACGGCCGTGTCCTCGAGTCCAAGGTCGAGTCGTCGAACCTGCCCGAATTCGAACCGATCGTGGCCGCCGCGGTCGCCAAGTGGCGCTTCACGCCTCCGACCAAGGAAGGCACCCCTGTCCGCGCTCAGGCGCGGTTCCCCGTGCCGATCCAGATCGGAAGCTAGGCGCCACCCCTTCCTCGCCCATCTTGTTCCTCCATTCAGGAATGACCCCATGTCCAGGACCTCCCGCTCTCTCGCAATCGCTCTCGTCGTCCCGCTGCTGCTGCTCGCAGTGGCCGTGCCGGCCCAGGCCCAGCGCAAGCCGTGGAGCGGCGCGTCGATCGTTCGCGATCCCGAATGGCAGAAGAGCTTCCTCGGCAGCTATGGCTTTCTGTCCGGCGCCGAGCCCGACATCAAGCCCTCCGAGCTCGAAGTCCTGAAGGAAGTGATCGAGCTGATGAAGTCGAGCCCACGGACCGCGGCGACGGTCCTCGAATCACGGACCGGTGAATCGAGCAGCGCGGCCCTCGACTTCATCCTCGCGAATCTGAACTTCCAGAACGGCAAGACCACCGAGGCCGTCCAGAGCTACGAGCTGGCGCTGAAGAAGTTCCCGGACTTCCGCCGCGCCCGGAAGAACCTCGGCCTCCTGATGGTCCAGCTGAACGAGTACGACGGCGCGATCGAGCAGCTCACCCGCGCGATCGAGCTCGGCGAGCGCGACGGCCGCGCCTACGGCCTGCTCGGCTACTGCTACGTCAACAAGGACAACTACCTGGCGGCGGAGGCGGCCTACCGCAACGCGATCCTCCAACAGCCCGACTCGAAGGATTGGCAGCTGGGTCTCGCGCGCGCCCTGAACGCACTCGGCAAGTACGAGGAGTCGGCTGCGCTCTTCTCGGCCTTCCTCGAGAAGTACCCGGAAGACGCACAGGCGTGGAAGCTCCAGGCGAATGCGTATCTCGGCCTCGATCAGCCCCTCGCGGCGGCGGTGAACCTCGAGGCGGTCCGCATGCTCGGCAAGGCGGACGCGGCGACCCTCAAGCTCCTCGGGGACATCTACATGAACGAGGGCATCTCCGACCTCGCGAAGGAGGCGTATCTCGAGGTCATCGCGACGGACGAGAAGGGGGCGCGCTTCGAGACCGCCTACCGTGCGGCCGAGCTGCTCCACCGCGCCCAGGCGAACGCCGATGCCGCCGAAATGATCGATTCGATCGGCCAGCGCTACAGAGGCAAGCTCTCGACCGACGACGAGCTCCAGCTGCTCACCCTCGACGCCAAGGTCGAGCGCGCGCGCGGCAACAAGAAGACTGCGGCCAAGCTGCTCGAATCGATCGTCGAGCGGGACGGGACCCGGGGAGACGCGCTCCTCGAGCTGGCCGCCTACCACCGCGACCAGGGGAACGACCAGCGTTCGCTGCTCCTTCTCGATCGCGCTCAGAAGCTCGAGAAATACGAGTACCAGGCCCTCGTCGAGCGCGCGCAGTTCCAGGTGACCGCGCGGGAGTACGACCAGGCCGCAGCGACGCTCCGACAGGCTCTCCGCATCAAGCGCGAACCGCGGATCGAGCGCTATCTCGCACGCATCGAGGACGCTACGCGTCGCTGATCGGCGGCGCACCTTCGCCCGGGTTCCGTTCTGCCCGGGCGTCGCCACTCCAACCACCGGACTGCCACCGGTGCCAGGGTAGACGGCCAACATGAAGCCCCCCGGACTTCCGCGGACGCCCCTCGTTCGCGTGCTCCGATTCCAGATGCGTACCCTCACCGTTCTCGCTCTTCTGGCGTTCCTCACCCCCGTCCTCGTCGACGAGGCGATCGCCCAGGAGGCGACCGGCACGATCTCGGGCCGCGTCTTCGACGGCGGTAGTCGGGCTCCGATCGACGGTGTGACCGTCGTGGTGGAGTTTCCGGAGCCGGAGGATGGCTCGGTGCCCCTCGAGCTCGTCACCCAATCGGGGCCCGCTGGCGACTTCGAGTTCGACGAAGAGGTGCCCGCCGGCTTCTACGTGATCAGCCTCGTGAAGGCGGGCTATCGCGCGTCGGTGATCACCGACTTCCAGGTCGTCGCGGGGGAGGACAACTTCATCGAGTTCCCGATGCCGCGTCAGCAGATCTCCGAGAGCGGCGACGTCATGGAGCTCGAGGCGTTCGCGGTCTCCGCCGAGGTCGTGGGCGACATGATGAACAATCTCGAGCTCCGGCTCGAGAGCGACGAGATCGTGAACCTGATGTCGGCCGAGGACCTCTCGAAGTTCGCGGCGAGCGACGTCGCCGACGCCCTCAAGCGCGTGGCGGGCGTCAACGTCGTCGAGGGCCAGTTCGCGATCATCCGCGGACTCGAGGACCGGTACAGCAGCACGACCTACAACGGCGCGCCGATCCCGTCCCCGGACCCGGACAGTCAGTCGGTCCAGCTCGATCTCTTCCCGTCGGACATCGTCTCCAACATCGACATCGGCAAGTCGTTCAATCCGCGCTCTCCGGCCAACTCGGCCGGCGGCTCGATCGACATCATCACCCACGACTACCCCGAGGAGCTGACCGCCAAGCTCTCCCTGGGTGCCGGTTTCGAAGAGCGGCCCCTCGACGAGTTCCTGCGCCTCGACAAGGGATCTCCGGTCGGGGTCCGCGAGGACGGCGTCGATCTGATCGAGTCGGATTTCAGCGGTCTCTTCGGCGGGCGGACCGAGTTCCTGGGGCGGGAGGTGCGCTTCAAGTTCGTCGCAGCCCACGAGGTCGACTACAAGACGCGGGTGGGCCACCAGCAGGTCTCCGAGCCGGCGGAAGCGCAGGGCCCCTTCCGCGACGGCGCTTTCCTGCGCGTCTTCCGCTCCGGCGGCGGTTCCCTGGGCACGCTCGACCGTCGCGGCCCCGTCTTCCAGCTGGAGGAGGGGCAGTGGCAGGAACAGCGGACGTTCTACGGAGGGATCGGCTTCGATCTCGACGAGGCCGGGAACCACCGGATCGACGGTTCGGTCTTCCACACTCGGAAGAAGGACGAGACGGTCCTGCTGCGCTCGAACGCGTTCTTCCAGCCGTCTCGCGTCGACGTCGCGCCGGGTGACCCCGGCTTCGACTTCTACGACAACATCAACGCCAGCACGGCGGCCGCGCCCGGATTCTTCGACGGGCGCCGCTATGCGAGCGAATGGGCCTTCGAGTGGTTCAACCCCGACGAGCAGGACGGCATCGAAGGCGGTCGGCACGCCTTCTTCTCGCCGCTCTACTGGAGCAACAGCTTCGAGCGGGAGCGCGACCTCACGGTCTACCAGCTGAACGGCGACCACGATCTCGGCGAGCACGTCGAGGGGCTCTCGGTCACCTGGGTCGCGAACTATTCGGAGACGAACCAGGAGGAAACCACGTTCCAGGCGCGGTACTCCTACAACACGGTGGAGAACCTGCTGCTCCGAAGCGGGGGTCTGATCCAGCCTCCGAACCTGCCCGCGAGTCCCGCCGACTTCACGGGACCCGGCATCTATGCCTCCCGCGCGGACCTCGTCTACGGCGCGAACGAGATCGAGGAGAACCAGTACTTCGGACGGATCGACTTCGAGTACGAGTTCTCGCCCTTCGACTGGATGGATGCGGCCCTGCGAAGCGGATACTGGTGGGAGCAGGGGAATCGCTCGGTCACCTCGCGGTTTCTCTTCCAGGCGCTCGGCGACCCGAACCAGCCCGGCGTGCACACGCCGCAGACGATCGTCGACGGACTCGCCCCGGCGGACTTCGACACGAGCCTCCCGGGAACCTTCTACGGCCCGGCCGCGAACGTCAACCAGTCGTTCACGGTGATCGGCGATACCCCCCAGCAGATGGGACGTCGGCTCTTCACCGGCGCGACGATCGATCAGCAGCTCGCCGACAACCGGCCGGGTCGGAGCCGGAACAAGCGCGAAGTCAGCGCCTTCAACTTCGAAGCCAAGGCCACGCTCTTCGACGAGCTCGACGTCCTCGCCGGGCTCCGGATCGAGAACCTCCGGATCACGACCGTGAACGATCCCTACACCGGGGTCTGCGGAGGGCAGGACTGGGTCGATGGGGCCTGTCCCGACCCGTCCCTGGACGAGGCGACGACCCCGCCGCGCTACCTCTTCCTCGACCGTCGCGACAACCCCGCCCCGCCCGACGTGGCCTCGCTCCCCGACGGCTTCACCTTCAACGACGAGCTGATCGGCTTCCGTGACGCCGTCCCGGCCGGGGAGTTCGTCGACTGCTTCACCCGGAGCTGCCTCGACAGCATTCTACGCGGCGAGATCGACGAGCTCTACTTCCTGCCGAGCGTCGGCGCCTCCTATCGCCCCTGGGACGGCTGGGTCTTCCGCTTCGCCTACTCGCGGACGGTCGCACGGCCCTCGTTCCGCGAGCTCGGGTACTACGCGTCGGTCGAGAGCAACAGCGACGACTTTTTCGTCGGCAATCCGCGCCTCGGGACCTCCGACGTCGAGAGCTTCGACGGCCGGGTCGAGTGGACATTCGGCGACTTCGGCGATCTCTTCGCAGCGAGCGTCTTCTACAAGACGATCGCCGATCCGATCGAACAGATCATCATCGTCGATCAGGGTGCGGCCTCGTGCACCGCGCCCGTCTGTCAGTACCGGACCTTCCTGAACAACCCCAACGAAGCCGAGCTGCTGGGCCTCGAGCTCGAAGGGCGCAAGACCCTCGATTTCATCGGATCCGAATCCCTCGGCGGCTTCCTCGAGACCTTCTCGATCGGCGGCAACTTCACCTACATCGACGCCGAGGTCGAGCGAGCGCAGATCCAGCGGGATCGATCGATCACCTGGTACGGCATCACCGACGCGGACATCGCCGCCGGGCGCGAGGCGTTCGGCCGGATGAGTCGCAAGCGCCGGCTCTTCGGTCAGCCCGAGTGGATCGCGAACGCGGACATCACCTTCGACCATCCCGACTGGGGAACGAAGGCGACCCTCTCCATCTTCGCGATCAGCGAGGTCCTGGACGCGATCGGCAGCAACGAGCTCTCGATCGAGACGGGTGTCATCGGGACCCAGTTCGACCGCTATCTCGACAAGTTCTACCAGCTCGACCTCGTCGTGACGCAAGCCTTCCAGGTCCCCGGTCTCCCGGGTGAGTTCTCGGCCCGCGCCAGCGTGAAGAACCTGACGGATACCACCCGCAAGATCATCTACGACCAGGGCCAGACGATCGACGACATCGCCGAGCGGTCGTTCCGGGTCGGGCGCGACTACTCCTTCGCGATCGGTTACACCTTCACGTACTGATCGCCATGCGTCGGGCCATTCCGCTCCTGCGTGTGATGCGGGAGCGCGTGATGTCGCGTGGTTTGCCGAGTCGAGAGGTGGACGCATCCGGCGGACGCGCGACGGCGGGTGGCTTTCTCGGAAGCCTCGTCTCCGTCGGGATGACGATCTACCTCTTCGGCGTCTTCCAGGATGCCCTGGTCGTCGCTTTCGACACGTCGGTCTCGACCCTCGCCTTCGGTCCGTCGCTGTTCACGGCCGCCAGCGGGATCCTCTCTCCCCTCGTCGGCCGTTCGCTCTCGACGCCGTCTCGGCCCGGCTTGTCGATCCGGACCGTGATGTTCGCCGGAGCCGTCTCGCTGGGCATGGGCTTCGTCCTGTTGTCTCGGGCGCCGTCGATCGGCTGGGCCGCGCTCGCCTTCGGGGGGCTGATCGCGCCCGGTGCGATCCTGATGGGTCCGCTCCTGGGCCAGGCCCTGGTGACGCAATGGTTCACCGAGGGCAGCGGGCGCATGCTCGGCGTGGTCTCCGCCGGGACGACGGTCGGCGGGATGCTGATGCCGCCGATCGCGGCGGTGTTGATCGAGTCGCTGGGCTGGAGGTCGGCGATGGTCGCCCTCGGCGTCATGGCGATGGGCCTGATGATCCCGGCGATCGCGCTGCTCGTCCGCGAGCGACCGCCGGGGGGATCGCTCGAGGCGGGTTCGCTCTCCGGCGAGGAGGAGGCCCTGGAGGTCGCGCGGACCGCGTCGACCGCCGAGCATCTTCGGGACCCTCGCCTCTGGTTGGTCGGGATCGCCTTCGGGTTGATCTTCTCCGCGGGCATGATCTCGACCATCTTCATGGTGCCCTTCGCGACCGAGATGGGCATCCCGCTCGTCTGGGGGGCCACCGTCGCGGGGGCCCGGTCGGGCCTCGCGGCGACGGGCAAGATCGTGTTCGGCGCGCTCGGCGATCGATTCGGCATACGGCCGGTGCTCGGGGCCGTCGTCGCCGTCGAGGCGGCGCTCACGGCGCTGCTGATCCAGACGCGCGAGCCGTGGGTCTTCGTGGCGATCTTCGTCTCGATCGGCTTCGTCGGTGGAGCGCCTCTCCCGCTCAAGGCGTCGATGGCGAGGGAGCTCTTTGGGCGAACGAACTTCGCGGGCTCGATGGGGTTGCTGCAGAGTCTGGCGGCTCCCTTCCAGCTCGCGATCGTTCCGATCGGGGGTTTCGTCTACGCGTCGACGGGCAGCTACGCGAGCGTCTTCCTTCTCACGATTCCCTGCTTTCTGCTCGGGGGATTGCTGCCCGTCTTCCTTCGCGCGCCCGAACGGGCCCCCGTCGCCGCGCGCTGAATCCGAGGTCGCGGAGTCCGAAAGCGTGATCGATACTCGGGGAGCGCACGTGGGACATGGGAGGGCGCATGGCCGAATTCGAGTACGACCCGACGGCGCCGGACTTCCAGGAAGACCCCCATCCGCTCTTCCAGCGACTCCGCGACGAGTTCCCCGCCTACCACAACGAGGCGCTTCGGTTCTGGGCCTTGTCCCGCTACGAAGACGTCCGAGACGCGGCGGCGGACCACGTCACGTTCGCGAACTCCGTCGATCACTACCCCGATCCGGAGGGCGATCCGAGCGAGCTGATGCCGCGCTGGATGATGGACTTCGGGCTCTTCTACATCGACGCGCCCCGTCACGATCAGCTGCGGCGGTTGGTCTCGAAGACCTTCACCCCGAGCCGTGTGACGCGACTCGAGCCCGTGATCCGCGAGCTGGCGCGCGGCCTCCTCCGCGACGTGGCCGAGAAGGGGCGGGCCGAGATCGTGCACGACTACGCGGCGCCCCTCGCGACCCAGGTGATCGGCGCGCTGCTCGGCGTGCCGGAGGCGGATCGCTGGCAGTTCCGGCTGTGGGCGGAGAAGATCGAACAGCGGGATCCCGACACACCCGCGGAGCTCGCCGCGCAGGAGCAGGCGGAGACGATCGACGCGATTCGCGCGTACATGCGCGCCCTCGTCGCCGAGCGGCGCGCCGCGCCCCGGGACGATCTCTTGTCGGCGCTCACCCTCGCGGAGGAGGGCGGTAAGAGCCTCGCGGACGAACAGATCGTCGATCTCGGCTACCAGCTGATGATCGCCGGCAACGACACGACGGCGGCGATGATCTCGAACGGGGCGCTCCGGCTCGCCGAGTTCCCGGACCAGCGGCAGGTGCTCCTCGACGAGCCCGGGTGGGTGGTGAACGCGGTCGAAGAGATGACCCGCTACGACTCGCCGACCGTCCAGTCCCCGCCGCGGATCACGACGCGACCGGTCGAGCTGCACGGCCGGACGCTTCCCGCCGGCTCTGCCGTCGTCCTGATCTGGATGTCCGCCAATCACGACGAGCGGCAGTATCCGGAGCCCTCGCGTTTCGACGTGAAGCGGACGCTCGGGCGACACATGGGGTTCGGCCACGGACGGCACGTCTGCCTGGGCGCGCATCTCGCGAGGCTCGAAGGGCGCGTGGCCTTCGAGGAGCTGCTCCGTGCGATGCCGGACTACGCGATCGAGGGCGAGGCCCGACGTTGGGCCAGCACCTGGCTGCGGCCGATCGGCCGGCTCGAGGTCGCCTTCGACGGGCGCCGCGCCCAGGAAGCGCTCGCCGACGCCTAGCCCGTGCGGCCGGCGACGACTCGACGGCGGCTCAGGCGAGCGCCGGCAGGACCCGTTCCGTGAAGAGGTCGAAGGTCTTCTCCGAAAGGGGCGAGACCAGCAGGTAGTCGAGGGGCATCGTTCCTTCGAGCTCCCGGAGCTGATCGACGACGCGCTCCGGGGAGCCGTGGACGATCACGCCGTCCATGTAATGCTCCGCGGGCTCGGTCGGCCGACCGTCTTCCCGAAACGCGGCGACGGCCTCCTTCGGCAGATAGCGACCCGAGAAGAGCGCCCCTCGCTCCGCGACCTCCCGCGCCTCTTCGTCCGTTTCGCCGAGGGCGATCAGACGCGCGATCGGACGGTCGCCTTCGGCCTTCCGACCGTGGACCGACTCGAAGCGGGCTTCGTAGAGCGCTTCCTTCCGCGCGATCATGTCGTGGGACGAGTGCGGATCCATCAGGATCGAGTGTCCCTCGTCCGCCGCCCACTCGATCGCTCCTTCGGAGCTCGCGGCGACCCAGACGGGCGGGTGGGGCGCCTGGGTCGGCTTGGGCAGGACCTCGACGTCTTCGAAGGTGTGGTACTTGCCGTGATGGGTCAGGCGTTCGTTCCGCCACGCGCCCAGCACGATCTCGACGGCCTCGCGGAAGCGCTCGGTACTCTCCTCCGGCGGGACGCCGAAGTTCTTGAACTCGACCGGGTCGAAGCCCCGTCCCGCGCCCCAGTTCACGCGGCCCCCGGAGAAGAGATCGAGGAGCGCGATCTCCTCGGCGATCCGCAGCGGGTGGTAGAACGCGGCGAGGGTCACACCGGTTCCGATCCGCAGGCGCTTCGTGCGGGCCGCGACCTGCATCGCCATCAGGTGGACCGAAGGGCAGACGCTGTAGCTGCTGAAGTGGTGCTCGGCGAGCCAGACCGCGTCGTAGCCGGTCTGATCCATGATCTCGATGCGCTCCATCGCGCGCGCATAGATGTCCTCGAGCGCGACGCTTCGATCGCGCCAGCCGAAGAACTGGAGGACGCCCACCTTCATCGCTCGACTCCCGTCACGCGCGGACGCGATAGGGCGACGCGTCCGCCGCCCACTGGATGATCTCGATCGGATGCCCGTCGGGATCGTGGATCACGAAGGCCGTCGAATTGTCGAAGGGCACCGGCTCGCTCTGGCAGTCCACCCCCTTCGCCCGGAGAGCCTCGTAGGCGGCCCGGACGTCGCGGACCTCGAAGGACATCAGGGTGCGTTTCTCGGTCGTGGGTTCGCGCCAGCTGTGCCAGAAGAGCTGGACGACGGTGTTTCCGGCGACGAGCCCGCGCACGAGTCTCGAACGTGCACCGGGCGTCGCGGTCACGGCCTCGAACGCAGGCCCCTCGAGATCGCGCTCCATGACGGTCTGCATTCCGAAGACCGAGCGGTAGAAGCGAAGGGCGCGGTCGAGGTCGGCGACCTGGAGCGAGACATGGGAGAGGCGGGCGAGGCCGGCCGCTTCGAGGGCGAAGCCGGGCTCGTTCGGTGCGACGGGCATCGGTTCAGCATACCACCCGGAGACGATCCCGAGGTCCGACACGGCGACTCCGCGTCCGGAGATTCGTGGCACAATCCGGGGCCATGGCGCGTCCTGATCACGATCCCTCCCAGGCCAGCTACACGACCCCGGAAGGCTTTCACGTGCGACGCCTCGCCGGGGCCCTCGGCGCCGAGGCCCGCGGCGTCGACCTTGGCCGGCTCGACGGGGAGGGGGCGCGCGCGATCGAGCGTGTCCTGCTCGACCACCATGTCCTCTTCTTTCCGGGCCAATCGCTGAACGTCGACCAGCACATCGCCTTCGGCCGTCACTACGGCGAGCTCGAAGGGCATCCTCATCTCGAGAATCCGACCGAGGGCCTGCCGCCCGAGATCTTCGAGCTCTCGGCAAGACGTGGCGGGGTCGCCGACGAATGGCACTCGGATCTCACCTGCCTCGACTCGCCCGCGCTCTACTCGATCCTGCACATGGTGCGCGCGCCGGCGGTGGGCGGGGACACGATGTGGGCGAATCCGGCGATGGCCTACGACGAGCTGTCCCCGCCGATTCGCGACCTCTGCGACGGACTCACCGCCATCCACGACGGCGAGCCCCACGGACTGGACGACGTGAAGGCGATCCATCCGGTCGTGCGCGTCCATCCGGTGAGCGGCCGCAAGGTGCTCTTCGTGAACGAGCACTTCACGCGCCGGATCGTCGAGCTGTCCGCCGACGAGAGTGCGTTGCTGCTGGGGCACCTCACGCGCTGGGTCTCGAACCCGCGGTTCACCGTCCGCTATCGCTGGGAGACGGGCACGGTCGCCATGTGGGACAACCGCACGACGCAGCACTTCGTGCTCAACGACTTTCACGAGGAGCGCGTGATCCAGCGCGTGACGGTGATGGGCGACCGCGTCGAGGAAGCGGCGCCGCCGCGTTGGCCGCCGTTTGAGCGCGTCGGCGGGCCGAGCGACACGAGTCGGCACGAGGCCGAGGTCGCGGAGATCGCAGCCGCCCGGGCCCCTTCGGACTGAACGGAGCGCAGCCAGGTTGGGAGCGCCGGGGTCGATCGCCGCGTCCCTCCGTGAAGATCCGTTGACGGCGATGGCGGGACCGCGTCGTCCGGCGGGCGCTCCCGTTGCGAAGCGGCGCTCGTGACACCGAAGTGTGCAGCCAATGCCCCAGGGTCGTCCCCGGTTCGAGTCGATGGGTGCGTAGACTCGCCACATCACACTGGGGGGTGTCCAATGAGGATCGCGATCTTTTCCGAGGTCTTCCTACCGAAGATCGATGGCATCACGAACCGGCTGCGTCACACGATCGATCGACTCGTCGACGGCGGCCACGAAGTGCGGGTCTTCGGCCCGCTCCACGCGCAGGGCAGCTACCGCGGCGTCAAGGTCGTCCAGGTCCCGGGACTGCCGCTGCCGCTCTACCCGGGACTGCAGATCACGCATCCGGATCCGCGCGTCGCGTGGGAGCTCTTCAAGTTTCGTCCCGACGTCGTCCATGCGGTCGGCCCCGCGAGCCTCGGCGTGCTCGGCTCGATCACGGCCCGCGCGCTCGGTCTTCCGCTCGTGGCGTCCTACCACACGGATCTGCCGGCCTACCTGCCGCGCTATCTGCCGCGCTGGGGCCTCGGCTTCGCCCAGCCGGCGATCTGGCCGGTGATCCGCGCGGTTCACGGCCTCGCCCACCTGAATCTCTGCCCTTCGACGGTGACCCGGGAGGAGCTCGAGTCGCACGGCATCGAGCCCGTCGGGATCTGGCGCGGTGGCGTCGACACGGAGCGCTTCCGGCCGAAGGCGGCGAGCGCGACGATGCGGCTTCGCCTCACGGAGGAGGTCCGGCCCGACGCCGTGAAGGCGCTCGCCGTCTACGTCGGTCGCGTCGGCGCGGAGAAGGGGCTGGATCGACTCTTCGAGCTGCACGACGCGATTCCCGGGCTGCACGTCGCCGTCGTCGGCGACGGGCCGGATCGGGAGCGCCTCGAGAAGATGGCCAGGGGAAGACGGTTCGTGTTCACCGGCTTCCTGCGCGGAGACGACCTCGCGGCGGCCTATGCGAGCGCGGATCTCTTCTTCATGCCGTCCACGACGGAGACGCTCGGTTTCGTGGTGCTCGAGGCGATGAGCTCCGGCACGCCGGTCGTCGCCGCGCGCGCGGGCGGACCGCTCGACCTGATCATCGACGGGGAGAACGGTCTGCTCTACGAGCCGGACGATCCCGCCGAAGCGATCCGGCAAGTGAAGAAGCTGCTCCACAACCCGAGCCAGCGACGCCATCTCGGGGCCCAGGGCCGAAAGGCGGCCGAGCGGAGGACCTGGGACGAAGAGACGCGCCGACTCCTCGACCACTACGAGACGGCGATCGACCTCGCGAGTCGTGGCCAGGACGCGCTCCACGGCGATGTGAGGCACTAGGTCACGCCGACGACGCGACCCCCTCTGCACGCTCCGTCCTGCGTGCCGGCCGGGTCGATCGGCCCGAACCCCGATCGGCCCGGCCCTCCGCGTCGGGCCCTCCGCGTCAGGCCTTGGGAAGGGTCCGATCGGTCGCGTTGCGAGCCGGAATCCCCCTACCTAGACTGCGGCGCCGCGATTCCCCACCTCGCTGGAGTGCCCGTTGCCGACCTTGCCGCGTCTCTCTCGATCCCTCCCGCTCGTCCTCGCCAGTCTGCTCGTGATGGCCCTGCCTGCTCAGGCCGGTTGGAAGCTCGATGACGTGATCGGCTCGGACACGATCTCCCTCTCGTTCGAACATCGGAGCCGCTACGAAGGGCTCTCGGACCCGTTCCGGGTGGCCAACCGGGGCAAGGCGTACACCGACGTCTTCGCGATGCGGACCCTGCTGCACGCGAAGGTGAAGCTGCCCGAGGGTTTCAGCGTCGGCGCGGAGCTGATGGATTCGCGTGCCTTCCTCTCTTCCGATGCGGTCCTCAACACGACGACGGTGAACCCGGCGGAGCTCCTCCAGGCCTACGTCCGCTGGGACGGCGACGCCCTCGGCGGAAAGCTCCGCGCTCGGCTCGGACGCATCACGATGGACGTCGGCTCGCGGCGCTTCGTGGCACGCAACCGCTACCGAAATACGATCAACGGCTTCACCGGCATCGATCTCGACTGGCACGGGAAGGGCGCAGACGCCGGCCGCAACTTGCGCGTCTTCTTCACGCTGCCCGTCCAGCGTGAGCCGAACCCTCAGTCCTCCGCGAACCGCCGTCGCCGCCTGCGCGACGACGACGTGGTCTTCGACCGCGAGGACTTCGACAACCTCTTCTGGGGCGTCTTCGCAGCGCGGGACTTCGATGCGCTCTTCGGCGTCGACGGGGTGCGCGGCGAGCTCTTCCTGTTCGGGCTGCACGAGAGCGACAGCGGCAGTCGTCCGACCCGGAACCGCCAGCTCTACACGCCGGGCTTCCGACTCGTTCGGAAGAAGGCGAAAGAAGTCGTCGACTTCCAGATCGAGGCGACCCTCCAGGCCGGTCAGTCCCGCACGTCGGCCTCCTCGACGAGCGAGAAGGACCACCTGGCCGGCTTCGTCCACGGGACACTCGGCTACACCTTCGACGCGCCGGCCACGCCGCGCCTCGCGTTCCAGCTCGATTGGGCGAGCGGTGATTCGAGCCCGAACGACGGAAACAACGAGCGCTTCGACACCCTCTTCGGGGCGCGGCGTTTCGAGTTCGGCCCGACGGGCATCTACGGTCCCTTTGCGCGGGCGAACCTGATCACGCCCGGGCTCCGCGCCGAGATCAAGCCCTCGGACAGCGTGACCGCCTTCGCCATGGCGCGCTCGTTCTGGCTGGCCTCGAAGACCGACGGGTGGACCACCTCGGGCGTGGTCGATCCGCGAGGCTCGTCCGGCGATCACATCGGGACGCAGATCGAGTTCCGCGTGCGATGGCGGATCGTCCCGGAGACCGTCCTCCTCGAGGCGGGCTACGCCCATCTCTTCACCGGCGAGTTCATCGACACCAACTCCACGTCGTCGACCTCGAACCGCCAGGGCGACTCCGACTACGTCTACACCCAGGCGAAGATCAACTTCTGACCGCGGTCTGAACGCGGTCGAGGTTCGAGGTCCACCGCCGGGTTCGTCGGCAGGTCTGCACGTTCGCAGTCCTTATGTGGCGTTCGTGTGAATTTGTGAATTCACGCGCTTCGAATCGGGGTGGTTCCGCCAGCTTTCGGCCGATTGCGAATCGATGTTTCATTGAAATCGTCACGGAATCGCCGCAGCAAGTTGACGATTCGGAGAAGGTCTTCATAATGTCGTGACGCGAGCGAGCCGATCCTGTGTCCATGAACGTTTCCATCACACGCTCCAGAACCGCAGGCATCGGGCGAAGCGTCCGGCGGCACTTCGACCGCCGGCAAGTGATGCGTGAAGCGTCGCGAGCCAACTCCCCCAGGCAACAAGAGGTCGGAACCATGAAGGCCATCCAGAAGATCGAAACGGGAATCTGCATGACGATCGGCGCCCTGCTCGCCACGGGCTGGGTGCTGGCGATCGGCGAACTCTTCGCCCATACGGTCTAGTCAGACCCTCCCGATCGGGTCTCCTGGCGAACACGCCTCGGGAAGCCCTGCGCTCGGCGCGCGGCCCGGGCGAGATCCCGCCGCGCCACGCACGGCCGCGCACGATCGGCATCTACCCCGACGCCCCGGAGATCCCCGTGATCTCCGGGGCGTCGTCGTCTCGGGCGACCTCCGGATCAGCCGCGCCCCTGGCTCAGGCCGAGCGCGACGAGGTGGTCGGCGCTCTTCCGGAGCGCTTCGAACACGTCGCTCGCGCACTCGTCGAGCTCCACGATGTGCCAGTCCGCATGGACGGCCGCCCGTGCGCAGGCGGCGACGTCGACGCGGCCCTCGCCGAGCGCGACCTGCGGCTCGCCGAGCACGCACGACCCGTCCTTCAGGTGGACACGGCGGGCGCGCGGGCCGAGCGCCTCGAGGACGGCGACGGGGTCTTCACCTGCGGTCTGCGCCCAGTAGGTATCGACTTCGGCGTTCACCCGGTCGTCGACCTCCGCCCAGAAGACGTCCCAGGCGGAGCCTTCTTCGAAGCGGACCTCCCACTCCCAGTGATGGTTGTGAAAGCCGAGGGCGATCCCCCGTTCGGCGGCGCGATCGGCGGCGGTGCCGAAGCGATCGATCGCTTGCCGTAGGACGTCGAGGTCGGCGTGTGCGTTCGCCGCGCCGGGCAGAGCCATGAAGCTCGCGAGGACGAGCTGGTCGGTCCCGATCGTCTCCGCGAAATCGAGCACGGCCTGGGCGGTTTCGCCTTCGGGTAGCGGTGCGTGCAGGCTCGCGACCCGGAGACCGAGTTCGTCGAGGAGCGCGCGGTAGCGGTCGGCCTCCGGGAAGGGCACGCGCATGTCCTCCGGAAGCGCCTCGAGCGGAACCGGTCCGAAGATCATCGGCTCGACGCCGACGTATCCCAGCTCGGCCAGTCGGGCATGGGTCCCCGCGAAGTCCTCGATCAGCTGGCGGCGGACGCTGAACAGATTCACCGCGAGGGGGCGAGGGGCGAAGGGTTCGTCGGACATGGGGGATCCTCTCTTCGCTCGCAGTGGACCTGCCGTGCTCGACGGCGCGGCGTCGTGTCGGTCAGGCGCGCTCGCGCGCGGTCTGGCAGTCGATGCAGGTGTGGGATTCGGGGCGGGCACGGAGGCGGGCGAGGCCGATGTCTTCGCCGCACGCACGGCATTCGCCGAACTCTTCCTCGCCAATCCGCGCGAGGGCGGCACGGACGGCCTGCCGCCGGGCCTGTTGGGCGGCCCGGTTGGCCTCGGCCATCTTCTGCTGCTGGATCGCATCGATCCGAGACACCCGCCCGATCGCCGGGGGGTCGAGCTCCACCGGGCGCGCGGCGTCCGCGGCGCTCTCGAGCCCCTCGTCGAGCTCCCGGGCGAGGGTCTCGAGCAGGCCCCGCAACTCTTCCTTCTCCGAATCGTCGAGGGGCAAGGGATCTCCGGGTGGGCGCGGGAAACCGCGCGGCAAAAGCGTAGGGGGCCGTGGGTCGCGCCGCCCGCGGGCCCGTGGCTGCTAGCCTCGACCCGTGACGCGATCTGCCCGAGGAAGCCGCCCGATGACGCTGTGGATCGCCTTCCTGGTTCTGCTGCCCCCCATGGTCGGCGGCGCCGAGGAGGTGGTCGTCGCCGTCGCGAGCAACTTCGCCCCGGTGGCCGAGGGGCTCGCCGAAGACTTCGCCGCGTCCACCGGACACGAGATCACCCTCGTCGCGGGCTCGACCGGGAAGCTCTACGCGCAGATCGTGCGCGGCGCGCCCTTCGACGTCTTCCTCGCCGCGGACACGGCTCGTCCCGCGCGACTCGTGGCCGACGGGCAAGCGATTCCGGACGCCCGCCGCGTCTACGCCGTCGGCCGACTCGTTCTCCTTGGCCGCGCCGACGACTTGCCGACGCAAGTCGGTCCGGAGCTCCTCGCGACGGGGACGTTCCGGCACCTGGCGATCGCGAATCCGTCGCTCGCGCCCTACGGCGTCGCCGCGCGCGAGGTCCTGCGGGCCCTCGAGCTCGACGTGGTCCTCGCGGATCGACTCGTCTTCGGCGAGAACATCGGCCAGACCTTCGCCCTCGTCGCGAGCGGCAACGCCGAGCTCGGCCTCGTCGCCCAGGCCCAGGTCATCGGCGACCCGGCGCGCCGGTCGGCCGCTTGGCTCGTGCCCGCGCGCCACCACGCCCCGATCCGCCAGGAGGGCGTCCTGCTCGCGCGGGCCGCCGAGAAAAAGTCGGCACGTGCCTTCCTGGACTATCTCGCCACGGACGAGGCGAGGCGCGCGATCGAGGCCGCGGGCTACGAGGTGCCCTGAACGATGTCGTTCGCTTCCGTCGATCCGACACCGATCTGGATCACGCTCCAGCTGGCGGCCTGGACGACGGGCCTCCTCTTCATGGTCGGCACCCCGATCGCCTGGTGGCTCGCGCGAACCGAGTCTCGCGCGCGACCTCTGGTCGAAGCGGTGACGGCGCTGCCGCTGGTCCTGCCGCCGACGGTGCTCGGGTTCTACCTGCTGATCCTGATGAGTCCCGAGGCGCCCCTCGGCCGGCTCTGGCTCTCGGCGACGGGCGACACGCTCACCTTCTCGTTCTCGGGGCTGGTCGTGGCCTCGATGATCTATTCGCTCCCCTTCATGGTGCAGCCGCTCGCCGCCGCCTTCGAGGGGGTCGGACGGGGGCCGATCGAGGCGGCGGCCAGCCTCGGCGCGTCCCCCTTCGACGCCTTCCTGCGTGTCGCCGTGCCGCTCTCGAGACGCAGCTTCTTGACCGCTGGCGTGCTCACCTTCAGTCATACCCTCGGCGAGTTCGGCGTCGTGTTGATGGTCGGGGGCAACATCCCCGGCGCCACCCGGGTCCTCTCGATCGCGATCTACGATCACGTCGAGACGCTTCGCTACGCGGAGGCCCACGCGTTGGCGGCGGGGCTGCTCGTCTTCTCGTTCGCCGTCCTGGTCCTCGTCTACGCCTTCGACCGGAGGGCCCGCGTCCGTGTCGGCTGAGCGCGAGCAAGCGCGGGCTTCCGCGTCCGCCGAGCCCGAGGCCTGGCTCGACTTGTGCGTGCGGGTCCTGCTCCCGGACTTCACCCTCGAGGTCGACGAGCGGATCGAAGCCCGGGGCGTGACCGCGCTCTTCGGGCCGAGCGGGAGCGGGAAGACGACGCTGCTCCGGGCGATCGCCGGGTTCGAGCGACCGGTCCGGGGCCGCATCAGCCTGGGGGACGACGTCTTCTTCGACGCGGACGGGGGGCGCTTCGTGCCGCCCCACCAGCGCCCGATCGGCTTCCTCTTCCAGGACGCCCGGCTCTTCGACCATCTCGACGTCGCGGGCAATCTCGACTTCGCCGCGCGCCGGCGTGGGCGCGGGGACGCGCGCTTCGCCGCGTCGGACGTCGTGACGAGCCTCGATCTCTCGTCCCTGCTCGCGCGTCGCGTAGAGGGCTTGTCGGGCGGGGAACGCCAGCGCGTGGCCCTCGCGCGGACGCTCCTCGCCGGACCCGAGCTGCTTCTGCTCGACGAGCCGCTCGCGGGCCTCGACGTCGCCCGCAAGGCGGAGATCCTTCCCTACCTGGAAGCGGTGACCCGCCGCTTCGCGATTCCCACGCTCTTCGTCAGCCACGATCTCGACGAGGTGGTCCGACTCGCGGATCGGGTCCTCGTGCTCGCGGACGGGCAGGGCGTCGGAGAGGGGCCGACCGCGGAAGTCGTCGAGCGCCTCGATCTCTCCCGTCTCGCCGACCGCCAGGAAGCCAGCGTCGTCCTCGAAGGACGAGTCCTCCGCCACGACGAGCGACTCCACCTCACGCAGGTGGACCTGCACGGCGACACGGTCTCGCTTCCTCTGGCCGATCGCCTCGTGGAGGGGGATCCGGTCCGCCTGCGGGTCCTGGCCCGGGACGTGGCGATCGCGATCGAGCGGCCGGCGGGACTCTCGATCCGGAACGTGCTGCCCGGCCGGATCACGGCGATCCGCCACGAAGGCGCGGGGGCGTCCGACGTGACGATCCAGCTCCGTGAGGATCACCTGCGCGCCCGACTCACGCGGGCGGCGGTCGAGGAGCTCGAGCTCGCGGAAGGGCGCGAAGTCTTCGCGCTGGTGAAGAGCGTGAGCCTCGATCCGGGACGTTAGGCGGACGTCGTGGCGCGATCGTCCCTGGGCGTCGGACGCCCAGGGACGCCGCGGCTCATTCGTCCTCGACGATCGCCTCGAAGGGGACCTTCTCGCCGTCGGCGAACTCGAGGATGATCTCGAGCTTCTCGCCACCGGTCAGCGTACGCGGGGACATCAGCCGGAGGAAGAGGCCGCGATCCACGAAGGCGACGTCACCGCCGGCGGGCACCGGCATACCGCCGGGCATGGGCTCGGAAGACCACTGTCCGTCCTCGTCGACGGCGGTGCGCCGGATGGACACCTTCTCGGCGCAGTCGCAGCTCGCGCCGACGATGGTGCGCGTCCGCGTACTGCCGTTCCGGAGCACGAAGTAGACGCTCGGGGCTTCGTCGGCGAAGGGCAGGGTGACCCGTCCGTTGGCGACACGAATCTCGCCCGTGTCGGCGGCGGCGACCCCGGTCCAGGTCGCGAAGGTCACGGACACGAGAAGGAGGGCGGCGATCAGTCGATTTCTGCGCATCTTCGGATCCTCGATCATCGTTCTGCGGGCTCGATCCGCAGGATCATGCTCCCCGAGCGATGCTCGAGGAGGGCGATCAGTTCCCCGTTCGGTCCGACCTCGACGTCACGGAACCGGCCGAGCGCTTCGATCAGGGTCTCGCGCGCCCGCTCGCCGTTCTCGTCGACGACGTAGCGCCAGAGATCGCCCTTCGAGAGCGTGCCGACGATCAGGTCGTTCTGCCACTCGGGGAAGAGCGCGCCGCGATAGAAGACGATGCTCGAGATGCCGGGCGAAGGCGTCCAGTCGATCGTCGTCGGGGTCAGATCCGCCGGGTCGACCTCGAGTCCGAGCTTCTTCGCGTAGGGCAGGGGGCGCCCGTCGTAGTCCACGCCGCGCGAGACGACCGGCCAGCCGTAGTTGCGCCCCGGCAGGAGCAGGTTGGCCTCGTCTCCGCCGCGAGGTCCGTGCTCGGTCGACCAGAGGAGTCCCGTCGCCGGGTCGAAGTCGAGCCCCTGGGCGACGCGATGGCCGAGGGTCCAGATCGAAGCGAGCGCGTCCGGAACGTCGACGAAGGGATTGTCGTCCGGCGTCCTGCCGTCGTCGTGCATCCGCATCGTCTTGCCGTCGGGCCGCGAGAGGTCCTGGACGCCCGAGTAGTCGGTGTAGTGGCCGACGGTCAGGTAGACGTAGCCCCGATCGTCGAAGGCGATCCGAGCACCGGCGCCGTTCTCGGCGCCGTCGATCTGGTAGGTCCCCTTCGGCGCTTCCCAGATCGTCTCCTGGTCGATCCAGCGATGGCCGTCGAGGCGGCCGCGGACGAGCCGGAGCATCGCGGCGCTCTTCCCGGACGCGCGGCTGGCGGCGTTGCAGTCGTCGCAACGATCGCCGTAGACGAAGTAGATCCAACCGTTCTCGGTGAAGTTCGGATGGAGCGCGACCTCGTGGGCCCAGCCGGTTCCGGTGTAGGCGGTGCCGCGCAGGACGGAGTCGTTCCAGATCCGCGGGGTGCCTTCGACGAGCGTGATCGCCCGACCATCCGCCTCGACGATCGAGAGGCCCTGCATCTTCTCGGTCACCAGGAAGCGCCCGTCGGGCAGGGGCGCGATCGAGTAGGGCTCGGTCAGACCGGTGTAGATCGTCTCGATCCGGAGCGCGTAGTCTTCCGTGGGGATCGGCTCGGTCGGGATCGAGGGGACGGCGCCGACGCCCTGGCCTTCGGCACCGCGGTCGCCGTGCCGCTTCTCGAGCAGGTAGATGGCCAGGCCGCGGATCTCGTCCGGGGGAAGCACGTCGCGCCAGGCGGGCATGTCCGACTCGGGGACCCCCGTCGCGATGCTCGAGACGAGGGCCTCGAGGGTGTCGCCGTCCTTCAGCTCGCCGAGCAGGGAGGGGCCGAGGGCGCCGCCCTCGTGGCCACGTCCGTGGCAGACGGCGCACTGGGCCTGGTAGATCGCACCCATCTCGTCGGGCAGGACCCAGGCGTCGCGGCCGGGATCGCCTTCCTCGCCCGCCGGCTCGTCGATCGGCGTCGCGCGTGGCGGTTGGCAGGCGGCGAAGAGGAGCGTGATCGCCCACCCCAGGAAGAGGGCGGACGCCGGGCGGAGGGCGCGCGTGTGCATGACCTCCGAGTATAAACGGCTCGGCCGCGCGTCGGGTCTACCAGGCGACGGAAAGCGAGGCGAGGCCGTGCACGTGGAGCTGGCCCTTGTAGACCGGATCGCCCGCCAGCCGCAGCCCCGGCAGGCGCTGGGCGAGGGCCGAGAAGGCGTGCCGGAGTTCGAGGCGGGCGAGGGACGAACCCAGACAGAAGTGGGCGCCCATCCCGAAGCTGTGGTGGTCGATGTCGTCGCGCTCGATGTCGAGGGTGTCTGGATCGCGATAGCGAGCCGGGTCGCGATTCGTAGCGCCCCAGAAGAACATGACGGTGTCGTCCTTCCGGATCGTGCGGTCGTGGAAGGGCACGTCCGCTGCGGCGAATTTCGTCGTCATCTGGACCGGCGTATCGAATCGGAGCAGCTCCTCGACGGCATTCTTCTCGAGGGCCGGCTGCTCTCGCAGCAGCCGGAGCTGGTCCGGATGACGCAGGAGCGCGAGCGCCCCCTTCGCGATCATGTTGGCGGTCGTCTCGTGTCCCGCCTGGAAGAGGAGCAGGCCCGTCGAGACGATGTCGGCGTCGGAGAGCGCCGCGCCCGTCTCGCGTTGGAGGGCGACGAGGCGGGAGATCAGATCGTCGCGGGGCTCCGCGCGTCGCGCGTCGATCAGGGACTGCATGAAGTCCATGAACTGCCGGGCCGCTTCGTTTCCTGCCGCCTCCATCTCGGGCGAGAGGTCCCCGCCCTCGTCGGCGCGCTCGGAGAACGTGCGGGACCAGGCCTCGATGGACGGAACGGCTTCGAGCGGAACGCCGAGGAGCTCGCAGATCACGGTCACCGGGATGCGGAACGCGTAGTCGCGAACGAGATCCATCTCGCCGGCTTCGAGCCGCTCGTCGATCAGGCGATGCACGAGCGCCTCGATGTGGGGCTCGAGCTGTCGGACGGATCGCGGGGTGAATCCGCGGTTCACCAGGCCGCGCAGCTCGGTGTGTCGCGGCGGTGGCATGAAGGCGAACATGCCGCGCATCGCCTCGATGAAGGGCCCGCCGCTCCCCATGCCGGCCATCACGAGCTGGCGATCGTCCTTGATCAGCGACGCGTTCCGCACGAGCAGCTCGTCGTCCTCGAAGCGCGTGATCACCCACGGGTTCTGAAGCCGCGGGAAGTCGGCGCGGAAGACCGGCGCCGCTGCGCGGAGCTGGTGATAGAGACGAACCAGATCCCCGCCCTGGGACCCCGTGGTCAGGATCTCCTGGAAGAGGGCGTTGGGGTCGTCGGGGAGGTCTTCGTAGGGCAGGGCGCTCATGACCATTCTCCTCGGTGTTCGAAGAGCAGCGTCACCGGCAGCGGGTCGAGCTCGAGCAGCTCACTGTGGGTGCGGTCGCCGCTCGTCGCATTGATCCGGTCCCGCATCGCTTCCACGTCGTCGCATTCGATCTCGTAGAGCGCGAGGAAGCGCCGGCCGTCGATCGAATCCAGGCCGGGGATCAGCTGATGCGGGCTCGCCTCCCACCGGGTCGCCTTCACGATCCCGTCGAGGGCGAGGAGCTCCTGCACGTGGAACTCGTACCAGGCATGGAAGTCGTCGACCCGCTCGGGGTCGGTCGTGCTCGAGGCCACGAGCATCAGGGCGCGGGGCATGGCGTCCTCCTCACTCCGATCCGGGCGGTGCGCCCGGAATCGGTCCCTTGACCTTCATACCGGCGGTGATCCCGCCGTCGAGATCGAAGTCGGCCCCGGTATAGAAGGCGCTGTCGTCCGAAGCGAGGAAGGCGACGGTTCCGGCGACGTCCTCGACGCGTCCGCGTCGTCCGATCGGCGGCGGATCGTGCCGCTCCTGGAGTTCACGCATCTTCGCGATGTCCGGCACGAAGGGCTCGACCATCTCGTTGCTGCCGGCGGCCGGGTTCACACAGTTCACGCGGATCCCGTAGCGGCCGAGCTCCAGCGCCGCGACCTTGGTCAGGCCGCGGACGGCGAACTTCGAAGCGCAGTAGGCGCTCGTGCCGCCCGCCGCGTGATGGCCGTCGATCGAGGAGATGTTCACGATCGATCCGCCGCCGTTCTCGCGCATCGGCGCGATCGCCGACCGGACGCCCAGAAACGTGCCGATCTCGTTCACCCGGACGAGCCGGAGGTAGTCTTCGACGTCCGTGTGTTCGATCGGGGCGATGTGGATCACGGCGGCATTGTTCACGAGGGTGGTCAGCGGTCCGAACGCGGACTGTGCGAGGGCGATGGCCGCACTCCAGTCGCCTTCTTTCGTGACGTCGCCGTGGGCATAGCGCGCGCGTTCGCCCAGATCCTCGGCGACGGCCCCGCCGAGTTCGTCGAGCAGATCGACCAGGACGACGCAGGCGCCGTCGGCGACGAGTCGCCGGGCGATCGCTTCGCCGGATCCCCGCGCCGCGCCGGTGACGATCGCGGTCTTGCCTTCGAGTCGGTCCATCGAGCCTCCCGGGATCTGCTCCCTCAGGTCCGATGGTGGCAAGCCGAGCGCGCAATGCCATCCCGATCGGCTACGATCGTCGCATGGGGTCGAGAGGGAGAAGAGCGCGCCGCGTGGTGGCGCTGATCGCGATGCTGAGCCTCCTTGCGGGCTGCGGGGGGCGGCTCGGGCCGGCGACCGTCTCGCTCACGCGCACCCACTACAACGTGGCGGCCCAGGAGACGAGCGCGGAAGAGCTCCTGCTGAACCTGGTTCGTCTGCGCTATCGCGACTCGCCCTACTTCCTCCAGATCGCCTCGCTCTCGACGAACATGCGCGCGGCCGCGGGCCTCGGGAGCGAAGCCTCCTTCGTTCCGAACGGAGCCGACAGCCGGCTGCTCTCGGGCACCTTGTTGATCGAGGAATCGCCCACGATCACCTACACGCCGCTGGTCGGCGACCGCTTCGTGACCCAGCTGCTCGAGCCCGTCGCACCCGAGATCCTGCTGCTCCTGTCCCACGCGGGATGGTCGATGGACCGTTTCCTTCGGCTCTTCGTGCAGGAGATCGGCGGGGTTCCGAACGCGCCGACGGCGTCGGGACCGACGCCGTCGACGGAGCCGGTCTTCGAGGACTTCCTCCGGGTCGCCGAGCTGCTGCGAGTCCTGCAGATGCGTCGACAGCTGCAGCTGATCGGTGGATCGCTCGGAGGCCGCGGCGCCGAGACGCCGCAGCCCACCGAACAGGGTGTCCTTCTCAAGTTCGCGCCGGAAGCGATCGAATCCGACGAGTTCCGGGAGCTCCAGGGGCGGCTCGGCCTCGAGCCTGGTCGTGAGATCTTCGAGCTCGTGAGCGGGATCGGCGCGCGTGCGCCCCACCGCATCAACCTGGTTCTGCGTTCGGTGCTCTCGTCGATGTTCTACGCATCGCACGGCATTCGCGTGCCCGAAGACGACCGGCTGGCGGGGCGTGTCACCACGACGATCTCGCGGGACGGGGACGCTTTCGACTGGGGTCGCGTGACCGGATCCCTGCTCGACGTGGAGTCCGGCCGTCCGTCGGAGCCGGCGTACGCGTCGGTCCGCTATCGCGGCCACACGTTCTGGATCGACGACAGGGACCTCGATTCGAAGTCGACCTTCACGATGCTGAACCTCGTGCTCGCGTTGCAGGCCGGAGAGCTGCCGTCCGGTGGTCCGATCCTCACGCTTCCGGTCGTTCAGTAGGCGAGGGCGTTCGTCCCGCAGCCGGCCTGCGCGGAGGGGCTCGGGAGGGCGTCGCGAATCGCGAGACGGCCCGCTCAGCTCGGCACGCGGATCCGTTCGACCAACGCGTGGACGTCGTCCGAGGGCGGGGGCGTCCACGCGGACACGCCGAGGGCGACGGCGAAGTTGAGGCCCGCCCCGACGGCGCCGATCCCCTCCGGAGAGATCCCGAAGAGCCAGTTCTCGGCGACGTCGGCGGCCATCGGTTGGATGACGATTCCCTTGAACCAGACGATGTAGCCGAGGGTGAAGAAGAGGCCGGCGAGCATGCCGGCGATGGCGCCCTGCTTGTTCACGCGGAAGGAGAAGATTCCGAGGAGGATGGCCGGGAAGAGAGAGGCGGCGGCGAGGCCGAAGGCGAGGGCGACCACCTCGGCCACGAAGCCCGGCGGGTTGTAGCCGAGGTAGCCGGCGAAGAGGATCGCGACGGCGGTCGCGGTCCGACCCGCTTTGAGCTCCCCGGACTCGCCGATGTCCGGGCGGAAGACGCCCTTCAGCAGGTCGTGGGAGACGGCGGCCGAGATCACCAGCAGGAGCCCGGCGGCGGTCGAGAGGGCGGCGGCGATCCCGCCGGCGGCCACCAGGGCGATCACCCAGTCGGGCAGGCCCGCGATCTCGGGGTTCGCGAGCACGATGATGTCCCGGTCGACCCGGAGCTCGTTGCCGGCCCAGCCGTGGCGCGCGGCCTCGGCGGCGAAGGCGGCGTTCGTGTCGTCGTAGTATTGGATCCGCCCGTCCCCGTTCCGATCCGTGAACGCGAGAAGCCCCGTGTCCTCCCAGGTCCGGAACCACGCGGGGCGATCCTCGTAGCGGAGATTCGCCGTCGCTTCGAAGACGGGTCCTTTCTGGATCGTCTCGGTCAGGTTGAGCCGGGCGAGGGCGCCGACGGCGGGGGCCGTTGTGTAGAGCAGCGCGATGAAGAGCAGTGCCCAGCCGGCGGACATGCGCGCGTCGCGCACGCGGGGGACGGTGAAGAAACGCACGATCACGTGGGGCAGGCCGGCGGTCCCGATCATCAGCGCCAGGGTGATGAAGAAGACGTCGGTCCGGCTCTTCGACCCCACCGTGTAGGCGGCGAAGCCCAGATCCGTCACGACCTGGTCGAGCTGGACGAGCAGCGGAACGCCGTCGGTGCCTTCCACCGTGCTCGCCATCGCGACCTGCGGCAGGGGTTGTCCGGTGACCTGCAAGGAGATGAATACGGCGGGGACCGTATACGCGAAGATCAGCACGCAGTACTGGGCGACCTGGGTGTACGTGATGCCCTTCATGCCGCCGAGGACGGCGTAGACGAAGACGATCGCCATGCCGATCAACAGACCGACGCCGATCGGGACCTCGAGGAAGCGCGAGAACACGATCCCGACCCCGCGCATCTGCCCGGCCACGTAGGTGAAGGAGATGAGGATCAGGCAGACGACGGCGACGACGCGGGCGGTCTGGGACTCGTAGCGTTCGCCGATGAACTCCGGGACCGTGAACTTCCCGAACTTGCGCAGGTAGGGCGCGAGGAGGAGTGCCAGCAGGACGTAGCCGCCCGTCCATCCCATCAGATAGACCGAGCCGTCGTAGCCGAGGAACGCGATCAGTCCCGCCATCGAGATGAAGGACGCTGCGGACATCCAGTCGGCGGCGGTGGCGAGCCCATTGGCGACGGGATGGACCCCGCCGCCAGCCACGTAGAACTCGCCGGTGCTGCTGGCGCGACTCGCGATCGCGATCCCGATGTAGAGGGCGAAGGAGGCACCCACGACGAGATAGGTCAGGGTCTGGAGATCCACGCCTAGTCCTCTTCCACGCCGTGCTCGTGATCGATCTTCCCCATGCGCCAGGCGTAGAAGAAGATCAGCGCGACGAAGACGTAGATCGAGCCCTGCTGGGCGAAGAAGAAGCCGACCTGCAGGCCGCCCCACTCGATCCGGTTCAGCCAGTCGAGACCGAGGATCCCGAAGCCGAAAGACACGAGGAACCAGACGGCGAGGCAGAGCCCCACGAGACGCAGGTTGTCCTGCCAGTAGGTGGTCTTGCGCAAGAAGAGGCTCCTGATTCGCGCGGACCGGGACGGCGGCGCGGGCGATCGCCATCCGGAGTCCAGCGGATCGCGCCGTTGGGGGCAACCCTGCGGATCGTCGTCGCAGGAATGCTCGAGCACCTACAATGAGGGACGCAACCGCCTGGAGTTCCGATGTCCGAGTCCCTGGTCTTCAATCCCTTCAGCTACGAGATGCACGAGGATCCGTACCCGACCTACGCGCGGCTTCGGGACGAGGCCCCCTGCCACCACAACGCGGAGATGGACTTCTGGACCTTGTCGCGCTTCGACGACGTCCTCGAAGGCTACCGGGACTGGGAGCGCTTCACGTCGACGAAGGGCGTGGCCCTCGAAGAAGTCGGGTCCGGAAGTGCGCCGTCGATGATCGGGATGGATCCGCCCGTCCAGACGAGGCTCCGCAAGCTGATCGTCCGGGAATTCAACCCGAAACGGGTGGGGGCGCTCGAGCCGCGGATCCGCGCATTGACGACCCGCTTCCTCGACGAGCTCGTCGAGTCCGGGGCGTGCGATCTGATCGAGCGCTTCGCGGCGCGCTTGCCCTCCGACGTGATCTCGACGCTTCTCGGCGCGCCGTCCGAGGATCACGAGTCGCTCCGGACCTGGACGGAGACCATGATGCACCGTGAGGACGGCGTGTCGTCGATCTCCCCCGCAGCTTCCGAAGCCTCGGGGAATCTGCTTCGCTACTTCGCCGATCTGATCCAGCGGAAGCGGAAGAAGCCGGGGGCGGACCTGATCTCCGGACTGGTCGAGGCGGAACTCGAGGGCCGGCGGTTGGACGATCGCGAGATCCTCGGTTTCTGCTTCCTGCTCATCTCCGGCGGCAACGAGACGACGGAGAAGCTGATCGCGAACACCGTGCACCAACTCTCCCGTCATCCGGCGCAGAAGGCCGCGATCGTCGAGGACCCGGGGTGGATTCCCGCGGCGATCGAAGAGTCGTTGCGCTTCCGCAGCCCGACCCAGTACATGGTCCGGGCGGCGACCCGCGACGTCGGGCTACACGGACGCACGATTCCCGCCGGCGATCGCGTGGTGCTCCTGATCGGTGCCGCGAATCACGACCCGCGCCGCTTCGACGAGCCGAATCGCTTCGATCTCCACCGGAACGCCGTGCAGCATCTCGCCTTCGGTTTCGGCCCCCATTTCTGTCTCGGCGCACGGCTGGCGCGACTCGAGGCGCGCGTCGCCATGGAGGAGATCCACGCCCGGCTGCCCGACTACGAAGTCGACGAGTCCGGTGTGAGCGTCGTCCATGCCGGGAACGTGGCCGGGCTCGCGACGCTCCCGATCCGCTTCAGTCCGTCGGCGCCGATCGGTTCGGCTTGATGCGTGGCTAGCGTCCGCAGACGAGGTTGCAGGGCAGGTCCACGTGGAGGACCGCCCCGTTGGCGCAGTGGCACGCGCCATCCGCAGCGCGTCGGGACGCTCGCGCCGGCGCTGCCTGCGCCGGCGCGGCCGGACTCGGACCCTCGCGCGGGCTCTCGAAGGCGAGCTCGCCGGGCATGCACTGGCTCCCCCCGGAGCTCGGACAGCCGGGTTTGTAGACGAGGCCCGCGACCGGCGTGAATCCGCGCGGCGTCCCGTTCCAGAACTTCACCGGGATCGTCTGTCGCTTGCCGTCGCGCCGGAGCTTGAAGACCTCGAAGTGGAGGTGCGGGCCGGTCGAGAAGCCGGTGTCGCCGGAGAGGCCGATCAGGTCCCCCTGTCGAACGCGCTGTCCGACCCGGGCGGGGCCGCCGTGTCGCAGGTGCGCGTAGATCGCGAAGGTCCCGTCGCGGTGTTCGATCACGACCCGGTTGTCCTTCTCGAACTCCCCGGTTCGCGTTCCGCTCGCGACCATGTCGTTGATCACCTCGACGATCACGCCGCCGCGGCTCGCCAGGATCGGCGTGCCCCAGGGCATCGGGAAGTCGAGGGCATAGGCGCCGAGCCCCTTGTGGCTGAACTTGCCGTTGTAGCCCTGGCTGATGCCGCGCCGCGTCCCGCCGCCGAAGGGCATGCGGTAGTGACGCGAGTCGTCGTGGACGGCGTTCGGATTCCCGCGCAGCATCGTGAACTTCGTCTCGTGGGCGTAGGCACGTCGCTGGTCGACGATCGCCGCGACCCCCGCGTCGTAGCGCCCGCCGGGCTCCGCGCGGAGGGCGAAGGGCAGGGGCTGCAGCGGGCGGAGGTTCTCGAGGGTCGTCGGCTCTACGACGATCCAGGTCGACGCCTTGCGCCGACTCTGGATCTGGAACGTCACGAACTCTCCGCGGCGCACCGTGCGCAGGCACACCCGATCGTGGCAGGTCCACTCGGACGTCTCCTCGGTCGACGCCGCCGCGGCGTCCGCCAGCGGGCCGACGGCACCGGAGAGGAGGACGAGAGCCAGGGTCGGGACGAGGTCGGCGACGCGCATGCGTCGCGTATCGGAGCCCCCGCTTCGTGGCTTGAAGGTCCGCGCGCGCTAGTCGGCGGGGGCCGGCGGGAGGACGATGACCCAGGCCTCGGTCGCGCCCTCGGGGTTTCGCCCCGTCCCGGCGATCGTTCGTCCGTCGTCGGAAATCGCCTCGGCGCGCTCGAGGTGCCAGTCCTTCGGGATGTCGATCCCGTTCGCGCCTGCGACGGCCTCGACCGAGCGGAGGCCACGCGTTCGCGACCAGACGAAGGCCTCGCTCCCGCGCTTCGTCGTGCCGCGCCCGACGATCCATCGGCCGCCCTGCGAGACCGCGAGCGCCTCGCTGTCGTGGGCGCCTCCGGCGAGGTCGCCCAGGCCCCGCAGGCCGCCTCGAACGCTCCATCGGAAGGCTTCCGGCCCGCGCGCGCTCGTCCCGACCCCGACGACGACGCTCGCGTCCGGCGCGATGCCGCGCGCCTTGCTCTCGAAGGCGCCTCCGGAGAGGTCGCCGAGTCCGCGCGGCGCTTCGCCCTCGCGCCAGAGGGTCGCCTGCCACCCGCGCTCGGAGCTCGCGCCCCCGACGATGCTCTTTCCGTCCGCCGAGACGTCGTCTGCGCGGCTGCTCGGACGTCCACCCTCGAGGCTTCCGAGGTCGACCATGCCCGTATCGCGGGTCCAGCGGAACGCGCGCGGCCAGGTCCGGACGCTGCGGATCGCCTGGGCCGTACCGACCGCGACGGATCCGTCCCGGGAGACACCGATCGCGTCGTTCGAGAAGATGCCGCGAGGCAGATCGCCGAGGCCGAGCATTCCTTCACTCGCGCTCCAGCGGAAGCCCTCTTTGCCGGAGGAGGACTGGCTGGTCCCGACCACGACGCGACCGTCGCCGGAGATCGCGGTCGCGCGACTCACTCGCGCGCCGCCCTCGAGATCGCCGAGGGCCACCAGACCGGCGTCGGCATCCCAACGGAAGCCCTCCTCGCGATCGAACTCGTCGACGATCGACGCGCCCACGACGAAGCGCCCGTCGGCGCTCAGGTCGAGGGTCCGGCTGGCGAAGGCGCCGCCCGGGAGATCACCGAGCGCGTGGAAGCCCGCGGCCGTCTCCGCGCGAGCCGCACCCGACGAAGCGCAGAAGAGCAGCGTGAGGAGGAGGATCCGTCGAATCACGGCGCCTGACGGGCCGCCGCGGCCTTCTCGACCTCGGCCCGGACCGCTTCGCCGTTCGCACGGAACATCGCGAGCACCGGCTCCGGGAGCCAGTCCGTCACCGACTTCGCGAAGGTCGGAAGCGACTCGACGCGTGCGAACCAGTCGCCCACCCGCGGTCGGGCCTCGACGAGCGTGTCCATCGCGAGATGGCGTAGGCGCAGCACGTACGGCAGGGCCGCCGCGTCGGCGAGTCCGAAGGTCTCGCCCGAGAGCCAGGGTTGCCCGGCGAGGGCCGCGTCCATGTCGTCGAGGAAGTCGAGATGGGCGTGGAGCGCGCCGACGAACTCGGGGGCCTCGACGCCGTGCTCGATCACCGAGCGACGCCGAGCGCGCTGGGCCGGGTCCGGGATCGCGGCGAGGTTCTTTTCTCGGACCTCTTCGGGCTGCTGGAGAAGAATCGCGCGCGGGCCGATCGCGAAGGTGATCACGCCGCATTGCGGATGCACCGAGTCGATCATCCTGGTCCACAGCCGGACGGCATGTCGTCCGGCCGGGTCCGTCGGCCGCAGGGGCTTCTCCGGATAGGCCTCGTCGACGTACTCGTTGATGAGCGTGCTCTCGACGAAGGCGCGGCCGTCGTCGACGAGGGTCGGGACGACGTGGCTCGGATTCAGCTTGACGTATTCGGGGTCGTGCTGACCGCCGCCGATCAGATCGATCTCGTGGGAGGTGTAATCGAGACCCTTGGCGTCGAGGACCAGGCGGACCTTCTGGGAGCAGGTCGAGGCGGCGTTGTGGTAGAGCTCGAGCATGGTGGGAGCGTAGCGTGCCGCGGGGTTCGCTCGGCTCGCACCCGGTCGGTATCTCTCAATGGCGACGACCGGCCAGCCGACTACCCTTCGAGGCGCACTTCTTCGAGACGCACGGTTTCGAACCGCGTTGGGGGACGCACTCGGCCGGACCATGGGGGATCCGCTCGAATCGCCCGCGAGCCCCGCGCAGAGAGTGGGGAAGCTTCGACGTGGCACCTGGGAATCCGGACGACGCGACATCGACCCGGCGTTGGCTTCCGCTCGCGGCCGGCGGCGCCCTGGCCGTCGGCGGCTTCCTGGTCGGGCAGTGGTCGGCCGCGGTCGACTCGATCCCCCACGACGTCGCTGCCGAGGACATCTCGGCGGAAGAGATGGAGGCCGCCCTCGACCACGTGATCCGGGTGCCTCTCGCCTTCGAGCGGTCGCGGGAGCTGATCCGCCTGCTCGAACGACTGACCCCCGAGAACATCGGCGGCGCGCTCCAGGTCGTGGCCGAGCACCAGGAGCTCTGGGATCCGGTCGACCTCCAGCTGCTGACCTCGGCCTGGACGGCGATGGATCCGATCGGTGCCGCCGAAGAGACGCAGACCTGGGTGCCGGAGATCCGGAGCGAGGTCGCCTTCCGGCTGGTGATCCGCGAATGGGCCACCGGAGATCGACAGCTCGAGGCCGTCGAATACGTCCAGACGCTGCCGGACGAGCGACTCTATGCCCTCGCGGGTGGCCCGCTCATTCGCGGCTGGGCCCTGTCCGGCGACGGCGACTACGCGCTCGAGATGGCGCGGCTGCTCTGGGACAGCCGGACCCGACTCGACGTCGTGGACGGATACTGTCGCGGCGTCGTCCAGAGCGAGGGGCCTGATCGGCTCCTCGAGATCGTGGAGGCGCTCGACCCCGCGCTCGAGGATGCCTTCGATCAGCGGCTGGCCCGGATCGGCCTGATCGTCGCCGCGCCTCTGCGTCCGGAGAAGGCGGCGGCGCTGCTTTCCAAGCTCATTCCGGGGGACGAGGAGCGGCAGGCGCGCTTCGAACCGGTCGTGCCGCGGATCGCCTCGAGCTGGCAGGACGAGGGCTTCGAGGCGCCGGCGGATTGGCTCGCGACGCTGCCCTCCTCGCGGTCGCGCAACAACGCGCTTGCGGCCCTGCTGCGCGACTGGCGGGCTTCGGCGCCCTCCGAGATGGGCAGCTGGTTCGAGGCCAGTCCGCTCGATCCGCAGCTCAAGGGCGACCTGCGGCGCGCGCTCGCGCCGCGCAAGGCGCGCGAGGTCGAGGTCGAGGCTGAGGCTTCCTGACCGACGTGCGGGTGGGCTCCGGCGGTCGAAGGCCTGAGGCTGGCGGCCGCCCACAAAGAAAGAGGCCGCCTCGACGATGTCGAGACGGCCTCTTCTTGGACTGTGCTTCGAGCCGACCCAGCCGTGAGCGGATGCTCAGGAGAGGGGGGCTCTCAGCCGGTTCCGCTTAGCGGCGACCGCGGCGAACCGCCATCGTGCCGAGCAGGCCGACGCCCGCGAGCAGCGCCACCGCCGAAGCGGGCTCCGGGGTGAACACGAGGTTCATGCCGGAGAGCTGGGCGTTGATCTGCTGGCCACCCGTCGCGTCGGTTCGCTTGGAGTAGGAACCCGCCACGAGGCCGACGTTGCGGCGGAGACCCGTCGCGAACGAGGACACGGCGTCGTGTCCGTCACCGATCATGGTGTTGGTGTCGAGGATCGTCGCCGCACCCGCCATCCGCGTCGCCTGACGCGTGATGGTGATGTTGCCGGTCGTCCAGGCATACATGTGCTTGTTGGACGTGGCGCTCGGGAGCGGGAACGGGCCGGGGCCACCGTTGGTGTCGAAGCCGACGACGATGTTGCAGCCCGGCGGCAGCGCGGGGGCCGCCGTCGAGGTGCAGAAGCCGCCCGGGAGCGGGTTGTGCGGGTCGAGACCGAAGGTCTTGAGCGTACCCGGAGCCTGGCCGCCCGCGACCACGTAGTTCCAGCCCGCGCCGTTCCGGATCGCCGGGTTGCCGAGGATGCCGTCACCGAGCGGGTTGACGCCGATGACCGGCGCCTGGGCGGGCGTGCCGAGGGCGTCGATGTTCGGGCCACCGATGAAGAGGTCGCCGCCACCATCGAGGAGGAGCGTCGCCGTACCGGAGAAGCCGTTACCACCGCTGTAGGTGACAGAGACGCGCTCGAGACCACCGTTGAACGTGTCGGTGATGGTCGTGTTGATCGCCTGGCGATACTGGTAGTTCGGGTCCGTCGTGGCGAGGCCGTTGTTCTGGCCGAACGCGTTCAGGTTGCCGACGGAGAACACGCGGTTCGCGAAGGCGCGGGTGTCGGCGTTGCCGACGAAGCCGCTGGCGCTCTCCGTGAGACCGCCGTTGAGGGTGCGGTCCGCACGCGGAGCGCTCGCCATGAACGAGGTCACGAGGTAGATCGCGACGTTGCCGAGCACCTGCGCGTCCTGGGTCCTCGTCTGGTTCATGAAGCCGGCCGGGAGCGTGAACGCCGAGCCGACCGCGCGCGGATCGCCGACGATCGAGGTCGCGCCGGGAACGCCGATGACGGGCGCCGTCGTGTTGCCTGCGCCCTGACCGAAGAACGCCTGTCGCTTGAAGTGGCAGCGCGCGTTGTCCGCGGAAGCGTCACAGGCCACCAGCGGCTGGTTCTGCGGGATGTTGATGATGATGCCGTTCGTCTCGTGGTAGTTACCGGCGAGCCCGACCGCGCCGGCATTCCCAGCGAAGCCAGCGATCATCGCGACGGCGAGTGCGCCGCGAAGCCAGTTCTTGAACATCGAGTTTCTCCTTCAGATTGAATTCGTCGGAAGCTCAGGTCGGGTCGCTCTCGTCACGCGTACGACCCGCTTGCACTTCCTCATCCGCCTCGCCGAGGCGCGGCGCATGTCCTGTTCGGAAGGGGCCCATGGCCCTCATTCCATCTCTCTCTTGATCTTGATGTGACCAGGGGCATCCGTTCGTCGCGGATGCCCCATGTCCCCCATTTGTCCCTGACGGTGATTCTGATGCGAATCGCCCCCGGGAAGAAACACGCTGCACCCTATCACGGCCGCCTGTGCGACTGGTGAGAATTATCAACGAGAAGTCGTCTTTTCGGACATTTCCGTGACGGGCAAATCATCGGCAAAGTCGCCGGTCGAGATCTTAAATCTCAAATGATTCCAGCGTTTTGAGGACATGAGTTGCGACTCTCTAGGTGGATCCTCATTGATCCCCCGGGGGCTCGCGAGTGTTCCTGAGGGGGCATCAGGTGTCGCGGAGTCGTGATTCGTCGCCCCAACTGCCCCCAGCCGCGGTGGCAGACGAGATGGACGAGGGCGCGACCCGGCCAAAGAAAGAGGCCGCCTCGACGGAGTCGAGGCGGCCTCTTCTTTTCAGGCCCTGCTTCCTGCCGTCTCTCCGAGGAGAGAGGCCCTCAGCGTGATGTGCCTATCGGCGTGCCTATCGGCGTTCCTACCGGCGTCGTCGGACCGCCATCGTGCCGAGCAGGCCGACGCCCGCGAGCAGCGCCACCGCCGAAGCGGGCTCCGGGGTGAACACGAGGTTCATGCCGGCGAGCTGGGCGTTGATCGCCTGAACGCCCGTGCCGTCGGTTCGCCTGGAGTAGGAACCCGCCACCAGACCGACGTTGCGGCGGAGACCCGTCGCGAACGAGGACACGGCGTCGTGTCCGTCACCGACCATCGTGTTGGTGTCGAGGATCGTCGCCGCACCCGCCATCCGCGTCGCCTGACGCGTGATGGTGATGGTGCCCGTCGTCCAGGCGAAGACGTGCTTCTGCGACGTTGCACTCGGGAGCGGGAACGGGCCGGGGCCGCCGTTGGTGTCGAAGCCGACGACGATGTTGCAGCCCGGCGGCATCGCGGGGGCCGCCGTCGAGGTGCAGAAGCCGCCCGGGAGCGGGTCGTGCGGGTCGAGACCGAAGGTCTTGAGCGTGCCGGGGGGCTGGCCGCCGGTGACCACGTAGTTCCATCCCACACCGTTTCGTTCCCGCTGGACGGCGCCACTGGGCGACGCGAGGGGGTTGACGCCGATGACCGGCGCCTGGGCCGGCGTGCCGAGGGCGTCGATGTTCGGTCCGCCGATGAAGAGGCGACCGCCACCGCTGAGGAGCAGGGCCGCCGTCCCGGAGAAGCCGCCCCCGCCGCTGTAGGTGACCGAGACGCGCTCGAGGCCGGCGTTGAACGTATCCGTGACGGTCGTGTTGATCGCCTGCCGGTAGTCGTAGTTCGGATCCGTGGTCGCGAGACCGTTGTTCTGGCCGAAAGCGCTGACGTTGCTGACCGAGAACACGCGGTTCGCGAAGACGCGCGTGTTCGGCGGGGTCACGTAGCCCGGAGCGCTCTCCGTCAGGCCGAGGTTCGTGTCGCGGTTCGCGCCGGGGGCACTCGCCGTGAAGAACGTGGTCAGGTAGATCGCGACCGCGCCGAGGACCTGGGCGTCCTCGGTCTGGCTCTGCGCCATGAAGCCCGGGGGCAGCGTGAACGCGGAGCCGACCGCACGCGGGTCGCCGACGATCGAGGTCGCCCCGGGAACGCCGATGGCGGGCGCCGTCGTGCGGCCCACGCCCTGCCCGAAGAACGCCTGTCGCTTGAAGTGGCAGCGCGCGTTGTCCGAGGACGCGTCACAGTCCGCCAGCGGCTGGTTCTGCGGGATGTTGATGATGATGCCGTTGGTCTCGTGGTAATTCCCCGCGAGCCCCACCGCGCCGGCATTCCCAGCGAAGCCAGCGATCATCGCGACGGCGAGTGCGCCGCGAAGCCAGTGCTTGTACATCGAGTCTCTCCTTCAGATTGAATGCTGCAGAAGCGCTTGCTCGGTCGGTCTCATCGAATCCTGTGTGCGACCCGCTTGCTCTTCTTCGTCCGCTTCAGCTGGACGTCGCTCATGTTCCGCGGAACCGGAGCCAGGCCCCGTTTCCTTCATGGTGGGGCACAAGCCCCGTTGCTATGCCGGCTGCGAGGCCGGCCCTTCCGTCCTGTGTAATTCCGTTGCGAATCACCCTCACGGAAGGGACACTTTTCAGCCTAACATGATCGCCACCCGGACCGGGAAGAATTGTTGATCGGCAGTCACCTTTCTTGGGACGATGGGCTGTGCGGTCCCTCAGGGCGGTCGCCCAGCAGACACCTCGCGGGCCAGCGTCAAATTGCCGGCCGTCTGGTCGACGACCAGGCTGCGCGCTCGGATCCGGGCGGGACGGCTGCGAAGCGGTACGATCGCCGCCTCCCCGCGAGATTCGGAGTCAACGATCCTCGTCTCGCTGCCGATAAGAGAAGGCCCATGGGCCGTCTCCCGGGTCCAGAAATGCGTGCCGCGTTCCAGGCCCATGGGGAGGCTCTCGAAGGGTGAGATTCAGGAAGGCGCCGATCATGTCCCGACAGACGAAGAAGAACGATGATTCGACCCCCGCATCGACGCAGATCGGGGCGGAGTCCCGAGCGACAGGGCGAAGTTCGGGTCTAATTCACCTCGCTTTGATGATCGCGTTGCTGGGCTCGTCGCTCGTGACACTTCATTGCGCAGACGGCGATTCGGGCCGGTCGCAGCCGCCGGAAGGCGGCCTCGCCGCGATTCTTCGCCACCCGGATCCGCTGGAGCGGATTCGCTGGACGGCGGAGTACCTGGAGGACGCCGACCCCGAGGATCTCTTCGAGATCCAGTACGTGTTCGAGACGGCGCCGCTCGCTCGCGGCGATCGCGAGTACGCCCTCTTCGGCCACTGGTGGGCGACCTTCGATCCGAAGGCCGCCTACGACGCCACGTTCAACTCGTTGCGGATGGAAGGGGGCCACGTCATCCGTCAGATCATGCGGACCTGGGCGCGGAATGATCCGAAGGCGTTGAACGGGTCGGAGCTGCTCTGGGATCCTCAGACCTGGGGATCGACGGCGCCCGGCATGCGCCCCGAGCTCGTCGAGGCGGTCACGATCGGCTGGTACGAGTCGGGCGAACCGGACCTCGAAGCCTGGCTCTCCGGGCTCTCGGACGCGAGTGCCCAGTCCGCCGGGCTCAAGACCTACGTCACGATGAAGGTGATGTACGACGGCGGAGAGGAAGCGCTCCGCTGGGCGCTCGCCCTCGACGAAGACGAGGGGAGGAAGGCGATCTTCGGCCTCGCCCTCAACGTCGTGTCCCACGAAGACCCTCAGCTCGCCATCGAGTGGCTGGGAAGAGCCGAGGAGATGGGCGCCGACGTGGGCAGCGCGATGCGTCGGATCGCGAATGCCTGGGGCCACCACGACCCCGTTGCCGCGGCGGCCTGGCTGCTCGAACAGGAAGACAGCCGAGACCGAGCGGTGGCGCTCAAGTCCGTGGCCCAGCACTGGGTGCGATGGGACTACGACGGGTTCCGCGAATGGCTCCGCGGGCAGCAGAAGGACGTCGGGTTCGACAAGATGCGGGCGACCTTCGTGCGGTCGGGGTCGAAGAGCCGCCAGTACAAGGTCGACTGGCGCGCGCTGCTCGAGGTCGCCGAAGCGATCACGGAGCCGGCGCAGAATCGCAAGGAGGTCTACTGGGTCCTCCAGCGCTGGTACCTCGTGGACGAGGAGGCCGTGCTCGCCTGGTTCGAGGCCAACCCGGACCGCTTCCCCGAGAAGGTGAAGAAGCGCCTCGGTCTCGTGCCCGACAACGAGTCGGCATTGATCAAGGCCGCGGTTGCGGATCAGACGACGGAGTCACCGTCGTAGATTCCTGCTGATCGGATTCCCCGGGCGGCGTGCTCGGCCGTCTCGCAGGAGTCGGCCCCGGCGACGTCGCAGGACTAGCGTCGGCGGCGGCTCGGAGTGCCGTCGAAGCGGACCCGGACCCCGGTGCCGAGCCGGTAGAACCACCGATCGTGCTTGTACGTCCAGGTTGCCTGCTCTTCGGGGTATTCGGGATTCGCGGCGGAGAGGTTCGTTTCGAGGTCGCCGAAGATCCGCGTGCCCTGACCCTTGATATAGATGGACCAGGCGAAGGGCCCGAGGTGGTCCCCCGCCTCGTACTCGACCTCGAACGCGGCGCCGGCGCCATGGTAGATCTCGCGCTGCTTGCCGCTGATCTCGATCGAGCGGTAGGTGTTGTCATAGGTCCGCGCGGAACCCACGTTGGTGTTCAATCGGACCGCGCGGCGCAACACGCCGTAGACGTCGAAGGGGAGGCGCGAGTAGACGACGGACGGCTTCAGCCGGAAACGGTGGCCCTCGATGTCCACGAGAAAGGCGGCGCCGAAGCCGGCGTGGACCTGGGGACCCTGGTACTGCACGGTGGTCTTCGTGCCGCGTCCCGTGACCGCGGTCTCGCCGAGGATGGCCGTCGAGCTGTCGGTGACGCCCAGCGGGATGCCGAGCCTGCCGGGATTGCCGTCTCGTGCCAGACCGACTTCCGGACCGATCGCCGCCGCGACGTTCACGTTGAGGAAGAAGCGCGGCGCGTATTCGGCGGACGCGACGCGAGGCGACATCAGCTCGAAGTCGCCGCCGACCGTGAAGGCGGTGATCTGCTCTCGTGAGCGCGACGGGTTGAGTACCTGATCGCCGTTGAAGTCCAGGAAGCGTTGACCCGCGTTCGCGACCCGGGGGCCCACGATGGTCGTCCCCGTCGTGACCGCCTTGCCGGTCGTGCCCATGACATCGACCTGGAGCGCCATTGCGGGCGTCCATCGTCGCTCGGGATCGAAGTCGTCGTCCGCGGCCGTGACAGGCGTTGCCGATCCCGCGACGAGCGCCGAGGTCGAAGCGATCAAGGCGAGGCGTTCGAACGCACCACGGATGGCGCGTCGTCGGTCGGGCGACTTCGAGGCGGACGGGTTGATCATCTCCGGACGTCTCCGTCTCGGTGCAGGCTCGCCATGCGCATCTCCCAAGTCTATTCGAAATCGTCGAGACATGACTACTGCACCCGTAGGGTCGAGAACACCCGAATGGTCCGGATTCGATCCGGCGCTCGAAGTGTGCTCGGAGGTGCGCCTGTACGGAAACGAGAATGGCCGGGCGCACAGCCATCGTCGAGCGGCTGCCTAGGCTAGCTGGATGGGAATCGTTGTCGACACATTCGAACCGGGTGGGAATCGCTCGTGTTCTAACGACTCGTCAACTGCTGGGGCCTCATGCAGGAGACCGGCAAGGGGCGATGTTCGAAGTACTGGGCGAGGCGCGCACGTATCGATTCCGGTACCCATGGGTGGAGCCTATGAGGGCTTGAGGCCGGAGGGCACCCTGCTAGCGTCGGGACCTCCGGAAGACTGAAGGAGTCCGCCCCGATGCGTGATTGTTGGGCTCGCGCCGCCCACTGCTCGCCCGTCAAGATCACTCTGTGCGTATTCGGCATGGCCGTGGTCGGCGTGGTGGCGAGTGCTCCTCGAGCGGTTGCGCAAGAGACCGATTCCGCCGACCCCTTCGCGGGCGTCGAAGAGATGGTCGTGACGGGTTCTGGTACCGCGGCGCTTCTCGCGGAGACGAACTCCTCTTCGATTGGCTTCAACGCGGACGACCTCGATGGCCTCGGCGTAGAGAACATCGGCGACGTCGCGGACTACGTTCCGAACCTCGAGATCCGGAGCCAGAACCAGACGAACGCTTCCTTCTTCGTTCGTGGCGTCGGCCTCCAGGACTTCGGCGCCAACGCTTCGAGCTCCGTGCCGATCTTTCAGGACGGCATCGTCCGCAACCCGTCGGCGACGCAGCTGTCGGGTCTCTTCGACATCGGCGCCCTCAGCGTGATGCGGGGGCCGCAGGGATCGGGGAACTATCGGAACGCTTCGGCGGGCGCGATTTCGTTCGAGGCGGCGAAGCCGACGAGCGACTTCACGGGTTATGCGACGACGACCATCGCCCGCATCGTGAGCGTCGATGCCCGCGACGCGAATCGATACGGCTTCGAGACGGCGGTGAGCGGCCCCGTCTGGGGCGACGTGGTCTCGATTCGCTTGTCGACGCGATACAGCCACGAGAATCCCTTCCACGAGAACGGATGTGCGAATCGAACGCCGATCGACGATCGACTCGGCGTCTCGCTCGGCGGGCCGATCTCGTCGGAAGAGGCGGCGCTCTGCGGGGAAGACATTCGTCCCGCACGTACGGGGCCGCCCAACAAGAGTCAGGTCACTCCGTATCTCGGTCGCTACATCGGCGAGGTCGACGACTTCGCCTTCCGCGGTCAGATCAGGATCGAGCCTCCCGACCTCCCGCTCGACGTGACCTTCCGGGTCGAGCTCTCCAACCTCAACCGGGACTCGACGGTCGGCCAGCACATCGGTACGAGCCGCCGCATCCGAGGCAGCGGAAACATCTTCGAGCGCCACCTCGGTGGTGGGGATCGGCGTCGATACATCGATCCCGACATCGCAGCGCGCGAGGATCAGCTGATCGACTTCTTCCGCAACGCGAACCCCGGCCTCAACAACAACGGGGTCCTGGCGCTCGCCGAGCGGCAGCTCAATCGAGAGCTGTACAAGCAGCCGCTCGACGAGAGCCCCTATCGCGGCGACTTCGACAGCCCGGGTCGCACGATCCTCGAGACCAACGCGGCTTCGATGGGGCTCGACTACGAACTCGACTCGTCCGTCCTGGAGGTGAATCTCGGCTTCGTCGACTACAAGAAGTCGGAGGTGCAGGACACGGACATGAGTCCGAACATCCTCTTCCCCTCACGCTCGAACGACCAGGCCTGGGAGGTCTACGGCAGTCTGGACTGGAGCGGGGACGCGATCGCAGACTTCCCGATCGAATGGAAGCTCGGCGGCTACACGCTGATCGAGCAGGTCGAGGCGACGCAGCGACAGACGATCGCGATCTCGAACGCCGCCACGAACTTCATCAACGACTTCACCCAGGAGATCTACAGCTTCGGCACCTTCGCCGAGGCCCGATACGAGTTCTTCGAGGGTTGGAGCGCCGAGGCGGGCATCCGATACAACTGGGAGCGGAAGGACTTCGACGTCCGGCGGTTCAACCGGACCGTTCCCACGTCGCCGATCGAAAAGTCGGCGAACCAGCGCACCTGGGATGCGATCACCGGCTTCGGACTGGTCAAGTACGAATTCACCGAGTCCATCGCCGCCTGGATGAAGTACACGCGTGGGTTCAAGGCAGGCCACTTCAACCCGAGCCGCCCCCGCGACGCCAAGGCGCCGGGGCGAGGCTTCGCGGATCCGGAGCAGATCGACGCCGTCGAATGGGGCTTCGAGTTCGGGGCCTGGGCCGACCGCATCAAGGGCAACGGCGCGATCTTCTACTACAACTACAAGAACTACCAGGTCTTCCGTCTCTCGAGCACGGCGTCGGGCGTCTTCCGGACGATCGAGAACGCCCAGCAGGCGCGGAACTACGGCGCCGAGGCCGAGCTGGTTATCAGGCCCCTCGAGGGCTACGCCCCGGAGGCGATCGAGGGCCTGAACATGAAGCTCAACCTCGGCTGGCTGGATACCAGCTTCGTCGAATTCACGGCCTTCGAGGAAAGGCCCTTCTCGGCCGGCTTCATCGGCGTCACGATCGACTATTCCGGCAACCAGCTCATCAGCGCCCCGAACCTGCAGGTGGTCGGCGTCTTCACCTGGCCGATCATCATCAACCGCTTCGGCACGATCACCCCGCAGTACGACTTCACCTGGACCGACGACACGCCCTTCGGCCCGAACGGCGGTCGAGGCGAGGTCGACAACGACGGCAACGACCGCTTGCAGCCCTACACGGTCGGCAATCGCGCGTACATCCTGCACAACGTGCGGTTGTCGTATACGCCGCTCGAGGGGCAGTTCGAGGTGGCTGGATTCTGTCGGAATCTGACGGACGAGCGGTACGTGAACTTCGGGGTGGATCTGAGCCAGTTCGCGGAGTTGATTCTGAACTTCGTGGCGCCGCCGCGGACTTGTGGGATGGACATCCGCTTCAACTGGTAAGTCGTGGACCGGAGAATTCGCCCCGGCCATCGTGTGCCCGACTGGTCCGCTGCGATAGCCCTCGGTTCCGGTCAGATGGCTTTCTTCGCACAGTGTTCGACGCAGCGGCCGATGGCTCTCGTCTCGATTCGACCGAAGTAGCAGTCGTCGAGCCACTTCGAGAGCCGTGACCGGAAGGGCATCAGGCGTCGGGCGAGGATCGCGTCGAGCGTCAGCGCCCGCTTGATCAAGCCCAGCGCCACCGCCGGTGGACCATTCCGTCGGTTCTCGGATCGATCCTTCATGTAGTTGCGCCAGACCGTCCAGATCGCGGCTCGATAGAGCATGGATTGGCGGCGCTTCGAGAAGGCGATCGTCTCGCGTTTGTGGTTCGCACTCGAGTGGCGAAGCAGAGAATCGGTGAGATTGACGGGAAAGAGCGGGTTGCTCGTCGTGCGCGGTTCTCGGGAATTCGTCCGCTGGTGAAGGAACGTTCGGTCCGGGAGGCGGCGTAGCGCCGCCGGGTACGAGGTGTGCTCGTCGGATCGGAGCTCGACCACGCCTCCCGGCGGGATCACGCGCCGGAGCAGCTCCTCGACTCGTTTGCGGGTCGCTCGAGCGTCGGGCCTTCCGTACTTCTTTTCGAGGATTCGCCGCCTGACGGCCTGACTCGGACGCATCACCCCGCTTCGCCGGAGCTCCGCATCGTTGAAGCCGTAGACGAAGAGTGATGTTCCGACGACCAGGTTGAGGTCCATCGGCCAGTACTGGCTGTGCTCGAAGCTACGAAAGCCATCGAGCACGAGCGGCTCGGTCGGGCAGGCGCGCGGCCGGATGCGCTCGTGAAAAAGGAGGCAGTGTCGGCCGAGCCGGTCCGATAGACGACGAATCGTCGTGTGGGAGACGCCGAACTCTCGCGCGATCTGACGAAAGCCGGAGCACGACACGAGCCGGTGAAACGTGGGGGCGAGCAGGTCCGGGCGTCTCAGCCAATAGGTAGTGGAGAACGTCTGTGAACTGAAGTTCCGGCCGCAATGGGAACAGCGGTACTTCTGGATCCGGCGAGGTGCTCGGTTCCTGACGTAGAAGCCCTTCTTGACGAAGCGCCAAGCCCCTGGTTCGCCATGGGAATCACAGCAAGGGTTGGGGCAGAAGGGAGGGCGGTGCAGGCGTGTGGTGATCGACATCCCTTCTGGCATCGCACGATCGGTGCCAGGAGAAATCTTCGGTCCACCTACGGGATTTCGTACCCTAGGGCGCGAAGCTGATCCAACTGCAGCTCATCCAGCTCATAGAACTGCTGCTCGAACAGCGGCGGCTCCCCCGCCTCCCGGTCCGCCACCGCGCGCAGCCGTTCCAGGACCTCGCCCTCCGCGCTCGCGAGATCGAACTGCTGTCCGTCTTCCACCGAGAACAGCGACTCGAACGGCTTCCCGTCGCCGTCACTCCCAGCGACGTAACGGTAGGGCCCGTCGAGCACCGTGACGGCACCCGAGGCGTCGGTCCCGGGGCGTCCCCAGTTCTCGTCGAGGTACGCCATGACGACGTCGTCCGGCGCGGCCTCGGGCGCGGTGCCTCGAGCGCTCGCCACGATCGTGTCGAAGCGCGAGTGGCCGTCGAGACCCGATCGATCGTCGGGGACACCCGCCAGCTCGAGGAGGGTCGGCCAGACGTCTTCGTTCGACGTCAGCTCGGTCACCACGATCGGCTCTTCGAGGGCGAAGGGCAGGGAGATGATGAGCGGCGTCTCCGTGGTCTCCGGGAAGACGGATCGCGCGTGGCCTTCGAAGCCGCGCTCGCCGAAGGCCTCTCCGTGGTCCGAGAGGATGACGACGATCGTCTCGTCGAGCAGTCCGCGCTGGCCGAGGTGATCGTAGAGCTTCGAGACGACCCAGTCGGTCCGCAGGAGGGAGTTGTCGTAGAGGTCCGCGATCGTGTTGCCGAAGAGTGCCGACTCCTCGTCGTAGGTGTACTCGTGCAGGTCCATCAGGTGCAGGTAGAGGAACCAGCGCTTGGACTCGCCGTGGATGCGAAGGAACTCGATGCCGTCGTCGATCAGGGTCTCGTCGTTGCCGTGGGCCTGCGCGTTGGGACGGAGCTGGACCTCGGAAGGCTTGAGCCCGAGGCCCATGGGTCGGAAGTATTTGTCGAATCCCTGGTCGAAGCCGAAATAGCCGTGGACCCAACCGTTGCGGTAGAGGCCCACGTTCATGAATCCGGCCTCCGCGAGGAGCTCCGCCGGCATGAGGACGTCGTCGGGGATGGTGTGGTTGAACTTGGTCACGCCGACGCGGAGCGGGGTGAGGCTGGACCAGAGCGAGGCCATCGAGGACTTGGTCCAGGACGACTGGGCGATGTGTCGGTCGAAGCGGATTCCCGTGCTCGCCAGCTCGGTCAGGAAGGGCGTCGTGTCGCGCTCGTAGCCGTAGGCGCTCATGCGCTCCGCGCGGAGCGTGTCGATCAATACGAACAGGATGTTCGTATCGGTCCGCTCGGACAGCGCGACGAGATCCTCGATCGATCCCGTCGGGCGCCAGGACGACTCGCCGGGCTCGATCCGGATCGAGCGGAACAGGAAGGCGGTGATGAGCGCGACCGCCAGCAGGACGAAGGGCCAGAGCGGCCGGTTCGAAGCGTTCTCCGACATGGCGGCGGACTCTACTCGATTCGATTCTCCGGGGGTAGGGATGCCCTTCGCACTTTGCGAATCGAGGGCGGCGATGCTAACCGACACGCATATTCGATCAGTGCATGCGGTTGCCCCCCCTTTTACGGCGCTTCGGCGTCGTAGAGGACCAGCGGTGCTTGATGAAGCGAGCGGCGCGTTGATCGGAAGACGACCTGCGGCCGCGCGATCGATGGCGCCTCGCCGATCGCTCGCGCGCAAGGAGAACGAGATTCTCACCTCGGCAACCGTTCGGAGATTTCCCGGGACCCTCGGAAGTGTGAGACGTCGGGCGAACCGCGTACGCGCTGCGCGTTTCCCGCTCACGTGCTGCCTGGTCGTCGCGATCCTGTCGGGTTGCGCGAGCGAGCCCGTTCCCACCCTCGACGAGGTCCGGACGCTGCTCGCGGCGGGGCAGGTCGACGAGTCGGTCGAAGCGATGCGGGCGATGATCGATGCGGGGGATCGGAGCGGGGAGACGCTCTTCCTCTATGGGCGCACGCTGAGCCGGCTCGGCCGCGCGGGCCAGGCCGTCTGGGCGCTGGACGAGGCGATGAACCTCGAGGACTGGGTCGTGCCGGCCGGTGTCGCGCTGGCGAGTTCGTGCAACCAGTGGGAGAACTGGGATCTCGCGCTCGCGACCCTCGCGCGGGTTCGCGACGAGCGGCCGGACGATCCCGAAGAGGACCTCGGTACGCGCCTGCTCGAGGCGCGGGTCCGGCTGAACACGCGGCGCATGAACGACGAGGCGCTCTCGCTTCTCGAGGGGATCGTCGAGGATTTCCCGGAGTCCGAGATGGCGCGCCGTATGAAGGCGGTGGCGCAGCTTCGGGTGGGCGATGCGGATGCGGCGTACGAGACGATTCTCGCCGCCGGTCTGCTCGGAAGCGGTGGGACTGCGGAGGAGGGCGATCCCGTCGCCGAGGCCGGTGAAGAGGCTCCTGGGGATCCCGAGGACGAGGGGGACGGGCCGGCCCTCGCGGCAGCCGATCCGCCTCGGGACGGCGACGCGGAGGGCGCGGAGAGCGAGGCGGCGGCCGTCGCGGCCGCGGAGATCGATGCGGTCGACGGGGAAGAGTACTGGTGCAGCGTGCGGATCAGCTTCAAGCGCGAAGCCGGCGACATCGCCGAGGCCGAGGAGATCGCCTCGTCCTGCCTCGAGAAGTTTCCGGAGTCTCGTGGCGTCCTGAACGAAGCGATCCAGCTCTACGCGGCGCTCGGCAAGAACGATCGAAGCCTCGACGTACTGAAGCAGGCGTATGACGAGTCGCCCGGCGACGCTCAGATCCGCCGGGCCTACGTCACCTACCTGACCGAGCTGGGACGGGTCGACGACGCCGCGGACGTGATTCGTTCCTCGATCGAATATGCGAAGGAGAACGCCTCGGACGGGGTTGTCGTCGCGGAGGCGACCCTCGAAGCCGAATACGGTGCGTTCATGATCGATCTCGGGCGCTACGAAGAGGGCGTCGAGGCCTACGAGCGCTCCCTCGAGCTCGCGGGGGATCTCGCGGCACCGGATCTCCTCTTCCGGGCAGCGGACGCGTTGATCTATCTCGAGCGCTACGACGATGCGCTCGATCTCGCGCGCCGGACGCCGGTGGACGTCCACCGTGAGATGGTGATGGGGCGCGTGGCCTTCGAGCGCCGGGACTACGCGGGCGCGATCGCCTACATGACGCGGGCCGCGACGCTGTGGCCCCAGAACGCCCCGGTCCGGTACTACCTGGCTCGCGCGGCCGAGGGGATCGGGGAGTTCGACGAGGCCGTCGAGCACTACCGTCAGGCGGTCCGGTCGGATCCGTCCCTCGCCGAGGCGCGCGAACGCTTGATCGCGCTCTACATGTCCGAGGGGCGTGCCCGCGAGGCGCTGACGATCCTCAACTTCAACTCGCCGAAGGGGGACTCGGCCTCGAGCACCCGGCTCCATCTGCTGCGCGTCGAGCTCCAGGCGCGGCTCGCGATCGAGCCGAACCTCTCGCTTCCGCGCGGACTCGACATGCCGATTCGGGATTTCCAGGTCGCCGTCGCGGGCGCGCTCGCGAACGGGCTCGCCCACGTCGCCGGCCCCGCCGGCGCCGCCGCGACCCTCGCTGAGCTCGTCGAGGCTGCGGAGCCCTCTTCCCGGGCTCCGTTGATCGCGCAACGGATCGTGCGTCTGCTCGAATCGGGCGCCACGACGGAGGCGATCGAAGTCGCCCGGTCGGCGGCCGCGCGGTTTCCGAAGGACCCGACGCTTCGCGTCGCGGTCGGGCGCGCGCTGTCGCAGGACGACGCGTCGCAGGCGGAGGCTCGCGTCGAGTTCGAGGCCGCCCTCGAAGCGGACGAGGACGCGGTCGATGCCGTGATCGGGCTGGGGGATCTCGCCCGTCGTGCCGGGAAGGCGAACGAGGCGATCGCGCACTACGAACGTGCGCTCGAGATCGACGACACGCGCTTTGCCGCGGCGGGCCCGCTCTCCGAGCTGTTGGTGGAACGCGGCGATCGAGCTGCGGCGATCGAAGGGCTCGAGGATTTCGTCGCACGCGTCGCTCCCTACGACGGGCGGGGCGCGCGTCTACTCGCCGAGCTCCTCGGCGACGACGCCGATGCGGAGCGTGAGGCCCGGCTGACAGCGCAGGCGGATCGCTTCGCCGCGCCGCCGGAGACGCTGCCCCTCTCGAGCACCTAGCGCGCGCGGGCGATCGTGCTTCGCGCGCGCAGGCCCGCGCGCTGCGAAGGCCGTTCGAGGTGACTGGGTCGGTTTCCGGGCTCGGCCCGTGCCGCCCGAGCCGCGTCTCCGCGTCGGGGACGCGTCGATCTCTGCGGTGCCTCCCGCGGGGAAATCGAAGGGTGGGATTTTCACAACTCTTCGATTTTTCTCCCCACTCCTGCTTTGGCTCGTGATAGGGTGGTCGAGACCTGTAGGGGATGGCCGTCTGCGGTGGGACGCAAACGGTGCAAAGGCTTGTTCAACCGTCTTTTTTCACCATCAGGTCAGATTGAGTGTGCGGAGGGAGCGCGTCACCGCGGATGGTTCGCGGCGCCGGGCTCCAGCCAGCGGACCTTCGTGTCCAGCGCTGGCTCATTCGCTCCGTGTGGATACGGATCGCGCGCGTCTTTCGCGTGGGATTGCTGATTCTGATGAGGTGAAAGATGATTCGAAAGCAGAGTCTCGCCGCGGTTGCCGCGGTGGTTGGCCTGATGATCCCCTCGGGCGCTATGGCGCTCGGTATCTCCGTCGTGGGCTCCTCGAGCACCAGCGGCACCCCCGGCCTGGTTCGATTCGGTGACACGATCACGGTCGACCTCGTCGTCGAGAACGCGACCCTCGATGACATCTTCGGGATCGACATCGCGGCCCGTGGCCACGACGTCAATGGTGACGGCCTCGCCAACGACGGTCTCGAGATCGTTGGCGGGCAGACGTCCTTCAACCTCTTCGCGGACATCGGCGCCGGCGACCTGGGAATCGAGAACACGATCAACCCGGGCATCCAGCTGCGCGGTTCCCCGCTGATGTTCCCCGGCACGCCGTCCGAGACGCCCGCCGTGGAGCTGCACGCGATGGTCTTCTCCGGACTCGACACGCTGGGTGGTGCGGGTGACGGCCAGGACGACTTCGGCGTCGGCCCGAACTTCAACGTCGAGGCGGGCAACGTCCACTTCCAGGTGACCTTCTCGCCCACCAACGGTCCCTCGAGCCCGCTGGTCAGCCTGACCGACATCACGCTCGAGTTCGGCGTCTTCTCCGAGCTCGGCTACGAGGCGGTCGGTGACGGTGGCGGGTTCCTTTCGTTCACCAACGACAGCCTGACGATCCAGGTCATCCCGGAGCCAGGCACCGCGCTCCTCATGGGCCTCGGCCTGGCCGGCCTGGCCACGATTCGCCGCCGCTAGACCTGACTGGCAGGCGGCCGGCGGGGCCGAGCTCCCCTTTCTTTCGGCTTTTGTAAGGCTGCTTGGCTCCGCCACCCAGACGACGGCGGGTTCCTCGACGAGGAGCCCGCCGTTTTCTTTTTTGCGGCCTTGCTCGGCGCAGTTGATCGCGACGGGAGTTGCTCGTCGGGCGACCGGTCGCCGTATCGGGCGCCTGGGAGGTGGTCGCTTCATCGCCTGCGCATCTGGCGACGAGCCAGGCCGGGTCTCGCCCGCTGCCTTCGTCTGCGCGGATCGAAGGCGGGCCTCGCTAGCGCAGCTGGCGCTCGAGGTCGTCGAGGGCGGCTTCTGCCCAGCTCTCGAGGGTCGCGTCCGCGGTGCCGCCGATCGGATGGGGGACGACGACGACGCGGGCGTCGGGGAAGCGGAGCTCGCGGGCCATCTGGTCGGCGAGCGCGGCGAACTCGCGGCTCGCGATCGCGACGGTCGCGCGGCCGCGTTCTTCCAGGGAGCGCGTGTCGTGGAGACTCCACGACGTGCAGCTGCCTCAATCGGCGGTGCCCGTGAGGACCACCTCCACTTCGGCGGCGAGGCGATCGAGGAGGTCGGTTTCGCAGGGGGTGGCGGCGGTCTGCTTCTGGAACACGCCCACGAAGGTGGCGCCCGTCCGCGTCGCGAGGCTTTGGCCCATTGCGCGCAGGAGGTGTGCGGCGCCCGCCTTCCCGTTGTCGAGGGCAGCGATCCGCTTGCCCGCGAGCGCGCCGATCGCGACGCGCGCCGTCGGCATCGCGTTCGGATCGACGCTGCCTTCCGGGGAGTAGATGTTCGTGGCGGCCATCGGGTCGAGCTCCTTGTTCGGGGTCGGGGGGTGGGGGATGGATCGGGCGGGGAGGGATCGCTTCAGGGCGCCAGCGGCAGCGTCGCGCTGGCTGTCATGCCCCAGCTGGGGACGACGCAGGAGTGCTTCCCCGCGCCGCCGGTCACGAGGATCCGGAACTTGTCGGGATCCCGCGCGATCGGCTTGGCGTCGTCGTCGCCCAGGGCCTCTTCCCACTCCGCGTACTGCGCGATCTCGAAGGCGCGTCGGAAGCGTCCCATCGGGAGTCGCGCGTGTTCGAAGAAGAACTGCTGGACGTCTTCTCGCGAGTAGCCGGCATCGGCGATCCCGTGAGCGTGTTCCGGGCCGAGGAAGACGAACCACTCCGCGCTCGAGACCGGCGCGTTGTTCGAGCCGAGGGTCGTCATCGTGCTCGCGATCATCTCGAGCGTCTGCGAAGCCGACCGGACTTCGTGGTCCTGGACGTTGTGCGGGTTCTCGCCGCAGTGGACCGAGACGGCACTCGGAGCGTCGAGTCCGCGGCTGGCCGGGTAGGGCGCCCAGGGGCTGTCGGCCTGGTTCTCGGCCACGCAGTACGTGTACTTGGACGGTTGCCCCTGCGTGGAGGCATCGCCGGCGCCGGGGCGTGCGCCCGCCACGTTGAGCATCACGAGGCGGAGTGCCCGCCCGACGGTCGCGTTCGCGCGGTTGCCCGGCCCGAAGGCCCCGAGCCCGGCATTGAAGCCGAGCTCGGCGACCGCGTCGCCGTGGACGATCAGGAGGGGCGCCACGGGATGCGTCGTCGCGTTCACGCCGCGGAGGTTCACCTCGGCCCGGGTGAGGGCCCGGATCGCGGTCGTGAGGATCGGGAGCGTTCCGGCGGGACAGCCCGCCATGACGGCGTTCACGGCGAGGGTACGTCGCGTGACGAGACCCCCCCGAGGTGGGAGTGAGGTCAGGACCTCGTCCGGGTCGACGCCGATCGGGAGGCACGAGAGGGCCCGCTCGACTCGCTCCGGTGTCGGCGGGATCAAGGGGAGTCCATCCCCCCAGCCGCGACCTTGAGCGAACTCGAGGAAGGCTTCCGGGTCGTCGTCGGGGAGCTCGATGTCGGCGTCGAGGGGGGCCTTCGCGGGGCCCTCGGTATCGGCGCCGGGGAGCGCACACACGTCGTCCTCGCACGCCCCATCGAGGGGCGGCGTTTCCCTGATGCTCTCGTCGCCTGCCGGGCTACCGTCGATTCGTTGGGTCACTGTCCATCTCGCGTCGGAATCCTAGGCCATTCAGGCGAGAAGAGTGATCCGAGAAGTGAGGTCCCCGCAATGCCCGAGCTTCCGAAGACGTTGTTCGATCCGGAGATCATCCGCGATCCCTTCTCCACCCTGGCGATCCTGCGAGAGCACGCACCGGTCTTTCACGACGAGGCGGTCGGTCTCTTCGTCTTGTCGCGACACGACGACGTCAAGGCGTTGTTCGCCGAGGAGCATCTGCTCTCCCGCGACCGCAGGCTCGCGCCCGACTTCGTGCCTCCGCCGCCCGGGTCGTGGGCCGAGAGGATGGACGAGCAGGGGACGGGACGCGCGGAGGGCGAGGACCATCGCGCCTGGCGAGCGCGGCTCTCCAAAGGATTCACGCCGCGCGCGGTCGCTCGCCAGGAAGCGCAGGTCCGGGAGGTCGTGGCGAAGTTCGGGGATCCGCTGCGGGGGCGAAAGGGCGTGGTCGATCTGGTCGACGCGTTCACGAATCCGATTCCCAATACGGTGATCAGCCGGATCGTCGGAATCCCGCCGTATCCGGACGAAGAGGACCGGTTTCGTCAGCTCGCCCAGGACGTGATCCGTCGCTTCTTTCCGATGGCAGACGAAGAGAACATCCGTCGGGGCGAGGCAGCCTTCGACGAGCTCGCCGAATGGGTCGGAAAGCTGGCAGAGGAACGGCGCGAGCAGGCCGCCGAGGATTTCGTGTCCGATCTGATCCACGGCAATCCGGACGATCCGATGACCGACGAGGAGATCGTGATCATCGTCGCGATCCTGATCGCCGCGGGTTCCGAGACGACGACGCTCGGGGGGACGAACGCACTCAAGCTGCTGCTCCGGCATCCGCACCAGCTCGAACTCCTGCGAGAGGACCCCGGTCTCGCGAGGGCGGCCGTCCGAGAGTCCTTGCGATTCGATTTCGGAACGATCGCAGGGTCGCCCCGTTTCGCGATGGAGGACTTCGAGCTTCACGGGGTGGCGATCCCGAAGGGCTCGGTCGTGATGCTGAGCTCGGCCGCAGCGAATCGCGATCCCCGTGTCTTCGACGACCCGGATCGGTTCGACATCACGCGCGACAACCGGGAGATGCTCACCTTCGGGAGCGGCCCCCACTACTGTCTCGGCGCGAACCTCGCGTTGCAGGAGATGGCCTGCATGCTCGATGCGGCGACGAGCTTCCTGCCCGAGACGGCACGGCTCCTCGATGACGAGATCGAATGGGAGTCGGTCGGAATCATCCGCCGCCCGAGCACCCTCCCGGTCCACTTCGGCTAGTCGAGCCGAGGAACGCTCAGCGCAAGCCGCGTCCCGGGCTCCCCCAGAGCCCTCAGCGCAAGCCGCGTCCCGGGCTCCCCCAGAGCCCTCAGCGCAAGCCGCGTCCCATGCTCCCCCAGAGCCCTCAGCGCAAGCCGCGTCCACGAAGGACGCGGCGAGAGGCGCGTAGCGCCGACCAAAAAAAGTGCGCGTAGCGCCGACTGCTTAGCCGAGCGTCCGGAACGCGTTGGTGTGGGTCTGCTCCGGGAATTCGCTCGCCGCGAGCGGCACGCTCAGCTCGTCCCAGGTCGGACCGCACTTCTCGGCGAGGGGCTTGAGTGCCTCCAGGTCGAAGTCGTAGAGCTCTGCGGCGTTCAGGCCGAGCATCTTCCGGGCGTTCTCTTCGCCGACGTCGTTGAACGTATGGCGCAGGGCCAGGCGCGTGTGGGGGTAGGTGCCTTCGTAGTGGGGGTAGTCGCTGCCCCAGAGGATCCGCTCGGTGCCGATCACGTCGCGATCGCGGATCTCGACCGGCGACGCGGAGCTCGCGCCGTAGTAGCAGTTGCGCTGGGCGTAGAAGGACGGCGGCTCCGGGGTCGCGACGCCTTCCGGGAACTGGAACTCGCCGGCGACGCCCTTCGAGATCCGCTCCCACGCCGAGTCGAGGCGCTGGAGCGTGTCCGGAACCCAGGCACAACCGGACTCGGTGATGATGTACTTGAGCTTCGGGAAGCGGTGGAAGACGCCCGACAGGATCAGCTGGCTGTAGCTGCGTGTGGAGAAGAAGGGCGTTTCGATCAGGCGGATCGGCAGCGAGATCGGCAGCCGGCCGTAGTCGGGGGAGCCGGTCCCGCCGTGGTGGTTGATCACGAGCCCCGTCTCTTCGAGCAGCGCCCACATCCGGTCGTAGTCCGGGTGGTAGAGCGGCTTGATGAAGCTCGTGCAGTCGTCCGGGACGTGGGGCAGGAGCACGCCGCCGCGGAGGCCGGCGTCGGCGATCCACTCGATGTCCTTGATGGCTTCGTCGATGTCGTTGAGATAGACGAGCCCGATCCCCGCGCGCTGGGCCGGGAACTCGTCGCACCAGTCCTTGAGCCACCGGTTGTGGGCGCGGATGCCCTCGAGGCGGAGCGGGTAGTCCTCGGGGCTCGGATTGCCGCAGATGAGCACGCTGGTCCGGAAGAAGGGCGGCACGGTGTTCGGGAAGATGATCTCGCCGACGACGCCGTCGTTCTCCATGTCGGTCATGCGCGCATCGTCGTCCCAGTTGAGGTGCTTCTTGGAGCCGATGTGCTTCTTCTGGGGGTTCGTGTAGGAACCGCGCCAGTCGTCGAAGAGCGCCTGGTGCTTGCTGTCGAGGTAATCGCGGTATCGGTTGACCTGGGCACCGGCGTGGGTGTCGGACGAGATGACGACGAAGGGTTCGCTGCTCATGGGACCTCTCTCGATTCGGGCGGGGTTCGGGCGTACCGGGCCTGCTGGGGAGCGCCTCCAGCCGCCCCCCGATCATGTCAAATCGGTGGGGCGGCGCCAGACGAGCCCGGCGGGTGCGCTCAGGTGCCGCCGAGTCGCAGCGTGAGGCCCGAGGCGAGGCGCCGGATCGTGGCGAAGGGGACCAGTCGGGGCGGCTCGACGATCTCCATCTCGCGGGTCGCCGACAGCAGCGCGCGCACGACCTCCTGGGCCTCCATGCGCGCCAGGCCGGCGCCGAGGCAGAAATGGGCGCCGAGGCCGAAGGAGAGCGGTCTCGGGCCGCGGCGATCGAGGTCGAAGCGGTCCGGGGCGTCGAACGCGCGAGGGTCGCGATTGCTGCCTGGAAACAGGAAGTGGACCGGGACGCCGCGGGGAAGCGCGTGGCCCGCCTGCGTCTCGAGGTCCTCGGTCGGCGCCCGGAGACTGCCCAGCGTCGGGGGTTCGAGGCGCAGCATCTCTTCGACGGCCACCGGGATCAGGGTCGGATCCTCCCGGAGGCGTGCGACCGCCGCGGGATGGCGGAGGAGCGCTGCGAGCCCGATCGAGAGCAGTCCGCGCGTGGTGTCGTGGCCCGCGAAGAGGAGGTTGATCGCCATCGCCTCGCACTCCTGCGGCGAGAGCCGGTCGCCCGCGTCGGTCGCGCTCGCCAGCGCGGTCAGCAGGTCGTCCCGCGGCGCGCGACGCCGCGCGTCGAAGAGCCCGCGAAGCAGGCCGGTCAGCGCCTCGACCGCCTCTTCGCACCGCGCCCTTTGCTCGTTCGAGAGGCGCGTCGCGAAGACCCGGCCGAGCTCCGCGGTCCAGTCGCGCACCGCCGGCCAGGCGTCTTCGGGAACGCCGAGCAGCTCGCAGATGACGGCGATCGGGAGGGGGTCGGCGACCGCTGCCTCGAAGTCGACGTCACCCGCGTCGACGACAGGGCGGACGCGTCGCTCGGCGAGGGCGCGCACGCGCGGACGAAGGGCGTCGACGCGGCGCGGCGTGAAGGCGCGGCTCACGAGTCCGCGAAGCCGTCCGTGCTCCGGTGGATTCGTGTTGAACATGACGAGGCGCCACCAGTCGGCGAGAGGGCCTTCGGTGATGCCGATGCCTTCGAGGAGCCGCCCGCCGACCGTGAGCATGCGCGGGTCGGCGAGGAGGCGTTCGGTGTCCGCATAGCGAAGGACGACGCGCTCGCCCCGACCGGTGCGCGCGAGGGGGGCGGCTTCGCGGGCGGGGGCGAGGGCCGCGGCCGGGTCCTGCCAGAGGTCCGGGTCGGCGAGGTCGACGAGGGGAAGGTCTTCGGGATCGTCGGCGAGGGCCATCTCGCCACCGTAGCGGTCGCGGACGGCCGGCGCGCCGCCGGTGGCGCGTCGCCGCGAATCCCGCGACCCTTGCCGCTCGCCCGAACGAGCGCGGCCGAGTCGCGCATCGAGATCGAGTTCGGAACCGAAACCGAAACCGAAACCGAGAAAGGACCTCCCGACATGTCGACCTTCGCCGCCATTCCCTGGATCGCCGAACACATCGAGCTCTACGAGAAGGATCCCGAGAAGGCCCACATGTGGGACTCCTCACATCTCGGCGGTCCGGGCATCCTGCCCACGCTCCTGCTGACGACGACCGGTCGCAAGACCGGCGAGAAGCGGTCGCTGCCCCTGATCTACAAGGAGATCGACGGCGCCTACGTGATCATCGCGTCGAAGGGCGGCATGCCGAACCACCCGATCTGGTTCCTCAACCTCGAGGCGAACCCGGCGTGCGACCTGATGGTCGGCGCGAAGCCGGTGAAGGCCCGCGCGCGGGTCGCCGAAGGCGAAGAGCGCACGAAGCTCTGGGCCGAGCTCGCCGAGCTCTATCCGCCCTACGACGACTACCAGACGAACGCCGGCGAGCGCGTGATCCCGGTCGTGGTCCTCGACCCCGTCTGAACCTCCGGCTGCGTGCACTCGCCGGGTTGGTCCGCCGGCTGCGGGCGCTCGTCTAATCCGCCTGCTGCGGGCGCTCGCAGGGTTGATCCGGCGGCTGCGGGCACTCGCCGCGGTGGGTCACTCTGGCGTGCGGCCCGTCAGCTTGTAGATCCCGTCGTTGCATTCGGTCTCGGTGCGGACGGTGGTCGTAGGCGTGATCTTCTGCAGCTCGTTGGTCATGTCGGTGACCATCTCTCCGAGGGCCCGCCCGAGCCGCGGGAGATTCGCGCCGACGCGACCCGTGCCCGGGCCACCGCCCAGTCCGCGATGGGACGCGTAGCGGATCAGGACCTGATTCGACCTGGAATCGCTGAACTCGATGATCATCGTCGCCGAGCCGAACGAGTTCACGAAGGAGGTCGACGATCCGCTGCCGCCGCTCTCGTCGATGTGCAGTCGCATGTCCTTCAAGCCGAGCTGGATCGCGACGACGCACGGACCGGGTTTGTAGGCGCGCCCGACGGGGCTCGGTTCCTCCGTGAACGCTTCCATCGCCTCGATCAGCATGAGCCGGACCTTCTGCTCCTCGTTCGGTTCCAGCTCCGTCTGCCCGAGCCCGTAGGTGAAGCCGACGCCGGCGATCAGGATGTCGTCGTAGTGTCCGACGTGGTGATCGGGACGGACCCAGAGCATCGACCGGGGCGTCTTGCGGACGAGCGCCAGGCCGCTGGGGGTCATCTCGGGGGCGTCCGGGACGCCGCGGCTCCCGCCGGGTCCGTCCGCGCCCGTGCAGGCGAGGAGCCCACCGATCAGGAGCAACGCCAGCGTCGAACGTGCGCGAAGCCGGCGTGCGCCGGGATGGTCGAAGGAAGCAGGTGCCATGACGGATCCTCCCGAGCGGGCCTTCGAATGGAGTCTGCCGCGCCTCGGGTGTTCGCGCACCCGCGATCGCCCCGCGCGCGGCGACGACCGGTCGGGGGAACGCCCCCCGAAGTCAGGGGCTGCCGGTCGCTGCGAGGAGAGGCCGACGAGGTCAGGAGAACGCGACGGCGGAGTCCGAGAGGCCCAGGAACGCCACGGTGTCCTGGATGGCATTTCCGGCGGCGCAGACCGCAACGCGGCGTAGCACGCGCGGGCCGACCACCCGGGGGCAGGCCGCCCGGGCGTGCTGCAGGGCCACGTTGTCCCAGACGACCAGATCGTCGGGGCGCCAGACGTGGACGTAGCGATTGGCCTCGGTGTAGAGGTAGCCCTCGAAGATCCTGCCCAGCAGGGCACGGCTCTCCGGATCCCCATGCTCCTCGTCGGAGAGCTCGACGATCCGCTCCGTCTGCTGGAGCGTGCAGGTGAGCGCGTCGACGCCGGGCTTGTGGGGGTGTTCTCGGATCAACGGCCAGGTGTGGCTCTGGGTGGGCGCCGCCGGATCCGTGCGCCCCTCGAGATAGAGCCGCACGTCCGGCTTCATCTCGGCGAGGTCGTGCGCGCAGAACACGTGATAGCCGGCGAGCTCCGCGCGCAGAGGGGCGGGCATCTCGTCGAGGGGCGCGACGTTGCTGTAGAAGAAGGTCTCGGAGGGCGTGTCGGGAAGCCGTTCGCCCCAGAGCGAGATCACGTCGGCGGGGTAGGGCGTGTAGGTGTAGTCCATGTGAGCCGTGAGCTCGCCCTCGCGGTACCCGTCGTTCATCTCGTCGGTGCCGTGACCGTCCGCGTTCGACACCCACGAGTGGAACTCTCCCGGAACGCGCTCCTCGATCACCGGGCCGAAGTGCGCGAGAAGCGCGACCTGTGCGTCGATCGAGAGCTCCGCCTGGTCGGGGAACACTAACAGGTGTCGATCGTTCCAGACCGCTTCGATTTCGCGCCAGGTCGCGTCGTCGAGGCCGGCCTCGAGGTCGACGCCGTCGACGCGGGCGCCGATCCGACCGGGGAGGGGTTCGAACTCGGCCATGGAAACCTCCGTTCCTCGCCTAGCGCTTCGGGGCGACTTCCTCGAATCGGATACCACCGCGGGCGAGGTCGAAGGAGAGATGCTCCTCCATGTTTCCGATCTGGTCCACGATCACGACGCGATCGGCGAAACGCCAGACGTCGTCCCGGCGCTCGAACCGGTCTTCGTAGCGACCGCCGACGATCGCCTGGAACGGAAGCTTCTCGGTCGCCTGGAAGACGACGAAGTACGACTTCGCGGTCGCCGTGTCCTGCTCTTCCTCGATCTCGATCCGGACGTTCGTGGAGAGGTGGCGCGTGCGGAGCGTGCCGTCCTCGTGGACGCGGTTGGTGGCCGCGTAGAAGCGGCCGACCTGCTCGCCCGTCATGCCGTTCTCGCTGTCCTCGGCGGACGTCGAACGCATCGTCCCGTGCGCGAAGAGCGCCGAGAGTCCGTCGAAGTCGGCGAGATCGACGCACTCCGCATAGCGGAACATCAGCGTCGAGATCGCGTGGTGGCTCTCCCAGGTTCCGGCTCCCATACGTTTCCTCCCCTCGGATCACGGACATCGAGGCCGATCCGGCCCTCGCCGACACTGTACACTGCGAAGCGATGGAGAAGCTGGTCTATCTGCTGGGGGATACGGACGCGGGGACGACGCCGCGAAGTCGGGACGACCTGCGCGATCGGATCTTCTCCGTCGTCCCGGCGCTCGAGTCCGCCGGCGGGAAGTCACTCACGATCTCCGTGGCGGACGTAGCGGATCCGGCCGCCGAGGGAATCGCCCAGGGCAACGCCCACGGGTTGATCGACGGCCAGATCTCGCTCTGGCTCGATCACGTCGATGCTCGCGGCGAGGTGGAAGCGATCGTCCGCGGGCTGGCGACGCGACATGCCGGCTATCTGGTCACGGAGTCGATCCTGCGCGAGTACCCGGATCGGAGTTGGAAGCGCGGTGAGGCGAGCCCGGGCGTCACGATCCTCTCGACCTTCCCGAAGTCCGACGCCCTCGACCTCGAGACCTTCTATGCGCGATGGCACGGGTCCCACGGTCCGCTCTCCCTGCTCCTCCATCCCCTCACCCGCTACGTGCGCAACAGTGTCTTCCGCCCCTTGACCGAGAACGCGCCGACCCTCCACGGGATCGTCAGCGAGTCCGTCGGATCCTGTGCCGTCGCCGCGGATCCGGAGATCTTCTACAGCGGGCGCGAGAACCGGAAGAAGCTCGTGAAGGACATGCTCTCCTTCCTCGACTTCGAGACCGTGAGCAGCGTGGCGATGCGCGAATACCTGTTCTGAGGCGCGATCCCGGAAGGGACGCGCCACGCACGGAGTGCCCCCGCGCGATCAGGATTCGCCGCGCTGCGCCCGCGCCCGGGCGGCGAGGAAGCGGCGCGTCCGGTCGGCGCATTCGGGATCGGCGTCGCCCGAGACCATGATCGGATTCAGGTCCGTCGCGCCGCTCGCCTCGAGGCGTTCGAGTCCCTGGACGATCGCGTCCTCGTTCCCGACGATCGCGAGCTGGCTCACGCGCTCGAGCCCCTGGGCCGCCATCGCCCGCTGGTAGGGCGGAAGCGCCATCGAGGGCGCCGTATAGGCGTCCATCAGCGTCGACATCGCGTCGACCTCGTCGGTCAGCATGACCGGCACGCTCGCGACGATGCGTTTGCCCGCCGGCAGGCGAGGGGCGACGTGGGACTGGATGAAGTCGGGGCCGGCGAAGACGAGGGTCACTCCGTCGGTGAGCTCGCCGGCCAGCTCGATCATCTTCGGGCCGAGGGCCGCGAGGATCACGCTCGGGGGCGTCGTGCCCTGGATCGGCGTGTCCACGCGCACGCGCTCGAACTCTCCGGCGTGCTTCACGTACTCGCCGCGCAGCAGCGGGCGAAGCACCTCGAGCGCCTCCTTCGTTCGCGCGAGCGGGCGGTCGTTCGGCAGGCCCAGCTTCTTGTCGAGGATCGCCGCATGACCCGCGCCGACGCCCAGGCACAGACGCCCCTGCGTCGAGAGCTGGGTCGTGAGGGCTTGTTGGGCGAGGGTCACCACGTGGCGCGTCGGAAGCGGCACGACCGACGTCCCGAGCTCGATCCGGTTCGTACGGAGGCCCGCCATCGCGAAGAGCGTCAAGACGTCGTGGACGAAGATCTGCCCGATCCAGACCGTGTCGAATCCTTCGGCCTCGGCGCGTTCGAAGTCCTGGAGGATCGTCTCCGCCTCGGCGACGCCGTGGGTGTCGAATTGAAGGCCGATCCGCATCATCGCCGACTACTCTACCATCGATCGCAATCCGCTCCCGAGGCGCGGAGCGCGCGAGAGGGCACGGGATGGGACGCTGGAGCAAGGAAGAGATCGAAGCCGCCTTCAAGACCTATCAGGTCCAGGGCCGCGCCGCCGCGCGGTCCGGAGACTGGGCGCGCTGGGGCGAGATGTTCACCGAGGACGTGACCTACGTGGAGCAGGAGGTCGGTCAGTGGGGCGGGCGCGCGGCGGCCGTCCGCGAGATGGCCGCGCTCATGCACCAGAACGAGGGCACGCCCTGGGTCTGGGTGAACCAGTATCCCGTCAAGGCGTACCTCGTCGACGAAGATCGCGGCTGGGTGTGGTCCCAGATCTGGAATCGGATGGAGGACCCGGGCAACGGGCAGGTCCTCCAGGAGAACTGCCTGACCATGCTCCGCTACGACGGGGACGGGCTCTTCTCGTACGAGGAGGACCTCTACAACCCCCACGCCTACGTCCGGATGGTGAAGGAGTGGGTGAAGATCCACGAGGCGTGCGAGAAGGACGCGATCGACGAGACGACGCGCGCCGCGCGCGCCGAGGCCGCGCGGGCCTTCGCGGACGAGCCGACCTTCGAAGCCGAGTCGCCGCCCATGGACCTCGGCAAGCGCCACGCCGAGGCGCGCGCGAATCGCGGGTCGCAGGGACGCTTCCCGCGCGAGGAGATCGAAGAGGCGTTCGACCACTTCCGCAAGCAGCTCGCGTTGGCGGGCAAGACGCGCGACTGGAGCCACTTCGGCGCGGCGATCACCAAGGACGCGACCTGGATCGACTGCGCCCTCGGCCACATCGGCAAGCGGGAAGGCATCCTGCGAACCATCGAAGACCGACTCCACCGGGTCGAGGACGATGCGCCCTGGGTCCAGCTCTGCCGCTTCCCCGCCGGCGAGTTCATCATCGACGAAGCGCGGGAGAGCGTCTGGTCCTTCTTCTGGGCCCGCTTCGCCGACGTCGGCGACGGAATCCGCCACGAGGCCAAGGTCTTCGCCGAGCTCCAGTACCACGGCGACGGCCTCTTCAAGGTGATCGAGACCCTCTACAACCCGAACCACTTCGACAAGGCGATGGCGTCGTACGTGGCGGGCCGCGACGCCTACGAAGAGCGCAAGGAGCGCCGGGCGAAGCGTCTCGCGGAGCGCGAAGCGAAGGCGCGGAGCATGACGCCGGACGATTGAGTCCCCGCGCAACGATCCGCGTCACGTCGTGACGTTGCCGCCGTTCAGCTGGAGCGTCTGTCCGGTCATCCATTTGGCTTCCTCGCTCACCAGATAGACGACGCAGGGCGCGATGTGTTCCGGCTGGGCGCAGAATCCGACGGGGACGGTCTTGGCCATGTGGGCCGTGACGCTCGGGTCCGTGTGATTGTCGATCATGCCGAGGGCGACGGTGTTGGCGGTGACGCCGTTCCGGGCGACCTCCATGGCGAGGTGGCGCATGAAGGCGATGCCGCCGCCCTTGCCGGCGCCGTAGGCGGAGACGCCGAGGGGGATCCCGGTCGTGCCGGCACCGGAGCTGATGGTGACGATCCGGCCGTAGCCGCGATCGCACATGCCGTTGATCACGGCGTGGCTGCAGTTCATCACGCCATACGTGTTGAGGTCGATCTGCTTGCGCCAATCCTCGGGCTTCGTCTCGCGGAACTGGCCGACGCCCATGCCCGGCGGCACGCCGGCGTTGTTCACGAGGATGTCGAGGGGGCCGAGCTCGGCTTCGACCTTCGCGACGCCGGCGGTCACGGCCTCGTAGTCGCTGACGTCGAAGGCGGCGGCGATCGCGGCTCCGCCCTCGCTCTTGATCGCGTCCGCCGCTTCGGCGGCGCGGTCTTCGAAGAGGTCGTTGATCGCGACCTTCGCGCCCTGGCTCGCGAGGGCCTGAGCGATGCCGCGGCCGACGCCCTGTCCGGCGCCGGTGACGAGGGCGGTGCGCCCGGTGAGATCGAACATGGGGTCTCCTTCGCAGGGGCCGATCGCCGGCCCGCGTACACGCTATCGGATTGGCGGGTGCTCGCGAGACGGTTCGTCGGCGGTGTACGCTCCGGCGCCGCGGACACCGTCCGCGGTCCTGCAGCCCGGAGGCCCCATGCGCATCGGTATTTCGCTCCCCGTCCGCGAACTGAAGAACGACCTCGGTGCGATCCGCGAGTTCGCCCAGACGGCGGACGATCTCGGCCTCGCTCATCTGCGCGTACCCGACCAGGTGATCCGCCCGAAGAGCGGTCACCTGCACGAGCCGATGACCCTGCTGGCCTGGGTCGCCGGGATCACGCGTCGGATCGAGCTCGTGCCTTCCGTGATCGTGACCCCCTCGCGCCAGACGGCGCTCCTCGCCAAGCAGGCCGCGGAGATCGACGTGCTCTCGGGCGGTCGGCTCCGGATGGGGATCGGCGTCGGCGGGAGTCGCGAAGAGTACGAAGCGCTCGGCGAGGACTTCTCGACGCGCGGCCGGCGATGCGACGAGCAGATCGAGCTGCTCCGGAAGCTCTGGACCGAGGAGAATCCGATCTTCGAGGGCGAGTTCGATCGGGTCGACGGGTTCGGGCTCGACCCGCTCCCCGTCCAGCGGCCGATCCCGATCTGGGTCGGTGGGGGCGCGGGCTTCGGCAAGGATTTCGGACGCGAGGCGCTGCTGCGGCGGATCGGTCGACACGCGGACGGTTGGTTCGCGATCGTGCCGATCCCCTCCGTCGCCGGCTTCCAGGAGACGATCGCGGTGCACGCGCGCGAGGCGGGTCGCGACCCGGCTTCGATCGGCCTCGAAGGAGGCTGCGGCATGGCGGGCAAGACGACCGAGGAGTGGCTCGGCCGGCTGCGCGACTGGGAGGGCGCCGGCGCCTCGCACCTCTGCCTGCGGACCCTCGACGGCGAGCTCTCCGCGCCGGAACAGCTCGACCTCATGCAGGCCGCCCACCGCGTCCTCGGCCTCGAAGGCATCGCGTGCGAGTGACCGCGTTCAGCCGACCGGGTAAGAGCCCTCAGCCGACCGGGTAAGAGTCCTTCGGCAGCTTCGCGTGGTCCCACGACACGATCCGCTCCGGGCGCAGGCGGACGCCGACGCGATTGCGGATCACGTGCTCGACCATCGGGCGTCGGGATTCGTCCCAGGGACCCTGCTGACGCTCGTTGAGCGCGACGCCGATCCGGAACAGCGTCGCTTCGTCGTCGAGGAGCTCCGCTCGGCCCGCCACGTTCACGCCCGCGAGCTCGTCGTAGTGGGCGCCGCTCTCGACGTGGAGGGAACAGCGCGGATCGCGGCGCAGGTTCACGATCTTCTGCGCCTTCGCCTTCGACAGGAGATGGACCGCGCCGTCGAACCAGGCGAAGTACATCGCGATCTGGTGGATCAGCCCGTCGGGGCCGATCGTCGCCATCGTGGCGGCCCGATGGACCGACAGGTAGCCATCGATCTCGTCCTCGGTCATCACGACGCGCGCGCGCAGGTTCTCGCCCATGTGGCCAGTGTAGAGGGCCCGTCCCGGGCCCGCGCGACCCGCTAACGTTCGGAGACCCACAGGAGGACCGCGTGTCTCGAGGCTGGATCATCGTCACCGTCGCGTTCGTGGCGAACTTCGTCGCCATGGGCACCGTGCTCCAGCCGGTTCCGGTCCTGCTCCTCCCGTTCGTGGAGGAGTTCGGCGTCGGTCGTGCCTGGGCGGTCCTGCCGTCGGCGGCGACCCTGGCCGGGGGCATGGTGATCATGCCCTTCGTCGGACGATTGATGGCGACGGTGCCGATCCGCCGGATGATGATCGCGGGGGCGCTCTCGCTCTCCTTCGCCTTCTATGCGATGTCCCTCGCGACCGAGTTCTGGCAGATCCTCGCGCTCTTTTCGCTCCCCTGCGGCTTCGGCCTGGGGGCGCTGGGGGTGGTCGCGACGAACACGTTGGTCGTGAACTGGTTCGAGGAGCAGCGAGGGCTCGCCCTGGGCGTCGCCATGATGGGGATGTCGCTCGCGGGTGTGGTCATGTTGCCGCTCTCGGGCTGGGTCCTCGAAGCGTCGGGCTGGCGAGGCGTATGCCGGATGCTCGCGTCGATCGATCTCGCCGTCGTTCCGCTGCTCGCGCTGACGATCGTGACGCGCCCCTCGGACGTCGGCCTCCGGCCGGATGGCGCGACCGACGCGCGGGACGAAGGTCCCGCACTGCTCGCGCAAGAGGAAGACGGATCGATCGCGTCGACTCGCGAGATCGTCACGAACCCGTCCCTCTGGCTGCTCGCGGCGGCCTGCGGCCTGGTCTTCTTCGGCTCGATGGGGATCATGAACAACGGCATCGCGTTCGCCGTCGATCGCGGGATCGATCCGCTTCGCGCGTCGGTGATCGTGGCGGCGATGGCCCTCGGGGCCGGAGCGGGCAAGCTCGTCTTCGGCTGGCTCGGTGGGCGATTCGGGGAACCCGTGGCGTTCGCGATCGCGCTCGGCCTGCAGGTCGTGACCCTTGCGGGTTACCTCGTCTTCGCGTCCTACGAGATCCTGCTCGTGATCAGCCTGGTCTATGGCCTGGGCCTCGGCGGGATCTCGCCCCTCCAGGTCGCGCTGCTCGCGCGGGTGGTCGGTGCTCGCAGCTTCGCGCCGGCGCAGGGCCTGATCGGACCGATCCAGATCCCGTTCCAGATCGCCGGCCCGTCCCTGGCCGGCTTCATCGCCGACACGCGCGGGAGCTACGACCTCGCGATCGTGATCTTCATCGCGGCGATGCTCGTGTCCGCTCTCGCGATGGGTGCGATGACGCTGCGCGAGAATCGGAGCACGGCGCTGGCCGACGAGCCGGCGACGGCCTGACGCGACTCCTGCTCAGGCGGGAACGACTTCGTTGCGCTGGAGGCCGAGATCGAGGGCGCCATCGTCGGTGCCGATCCGGGCCTCGATCACGTCCCCGATCTGGAGCCTTCGCTCGTTGCCGCTCGCAACCCGACGCAACATGCCCTGCCGGCGCTTCGGGCTCACGATCTGGCCGATCGCCATGATCGGCTTCGGCGGCGCCTGCATCGCGCAGCCGCCCGGTGTCCCGGTCGCCAGCAGGTCGCCGGTCTGCCAGTCCTGGAGACCGGAGAGCTCGGTCAGCGTCGGCGCGGGCCGATGGATCATGTCCGTCGCGAGGGCGTTCTGTCGCGTCTCGCCGTTCACGGAGAGCTCGAGGCGGATGTCGTCGAAGCGGGCGAGATCGTCGGCGTCGACGAGGGTCAGGAAGGGGCCGCAGGGCCCGAAGGTCCGGTAGCTCTTGCCCTTGTAGAACTGCATCTCCGGGAGCTGCACGTCGCGTGCGCTGATGTCGTTCACCAGGACGAGCGCACCGACGTACTCGTGCAGGTTCTGCTCGTCCACCTCGACCGGTCCGTCGACGTCGCTCGCGAAGACGAGGCCGAGCTCGACCTCGTAGTCGAGGAACTCGACGTGGTCGGGCTTGCGGATCGCCGTGGTCGCGGGCGCGAGACACGACGAGGCCTTGCGGAAGAAGACGTTGAAGGGGCTCGTCTTCGGATCGAAGCCCGACTCCTGCATGTGCGAGTAGTAGTTGATCGCCTGGCAGAGGAACTGACGCTCCTGGGTGATCGGCGAGAGGACTTCGAGGTCGGCGCGGGCGAGCGCGCCTTCGCCCGTGCTTGCCGCCACGGAGCGGGCGGCGTCGCGCCCGGTCTGCATGAAGTCGCGCGTGGTCGGGAAGTCGCCTTCGATCGGGGCGACGCGATCGCCGAGTACGACGCCCCAGGCGGGGCCTCCGGCGGTCTGATAGCGGACGACATTGAGGGCCATCGTGGGATCTCCTGTGAAGACGCGGGTTGCGCGGGACTATCGAAGCCAGGGACGGGCGGGCTGGCCCATCGCGCCGGCGAGTTGACGAAGGGTGGCGAAGTCGATCCGACCGGCGCGGAGCTCGCGCAGGACGTCGCGGAGCAGGCCGAGGCCGGGCTGGGGACCGAAGGACTTCGGGAGATCTTCGCCCCAGGCGTAGATCCCGCCTCGGGTGAGCGGCGAGTATCCCGTCGGCACGCTCGCGTCGAAGACGTCGCCGTCGCTGTAGTGCTCCATCTCGTGACCGTCGGGATCGCGCCAGTAGTCGAAGAGCTGGCTGCCGAGGAGGTGGCGTCCGATTCCCCAGAAATGATTCCAGCCGGCAGCGTGCATCACCTGATTGCCCTGACCGATCGCATCGACGTCGATCACCTCGAACGCGCAATGGACGAAGGTCGGCGCGAGTCCCATCGCCAGCGCGACAGCGTGGTGGTCCGAGGGCGCGTCGCCGCGGTCGGTCCGCATGAAGGCGAGGGCGGGGCGCCCGTCGTCGAGACACTGCACGTCGCTCGGGAGGAGGCCCAGGTGGCGCATGTACCACTCCGCGGTCTCTTCGAAGCGGTTCGACTGGAGCACGTAGTGGCCGAGGCGCCAGGCGAGGGCGGGCTCGAGGGGCGCGCGCTGTCCAGTGTTGACGCGCGGCTTGTCGAAGGGCGTGTTGACCGGGAGGATCTCCTCGCGAAAGGGCAGGGGCTCGACTCGTTCCACGCCGTACGCCACCTCGACGAGGTAGCCGTTCGGGTCGGTCAAGCGCACGACCTCGCCGCCGCCGGGCCGTTCGAGCTTCTCGATCGGTCGACCGGTTGTCGCCGACAGGGTGTCGAGGTCTTCTCGCGAGGCGGCGAGGAAGCCGCCGCCCACGAAGCCCGGATCCTCGGCAGGACGGGCGAGATAGACGTAGGGCAGCGGACCGGCGCCGCGGAAGAACTGGCCCTCGGGACTCGACCCCGAGGCGACGAGACCGAAGTCCTCGAGGAAGGGCTGGACCTTCGCGAGATCGGGCTTGTCGAAGATCACCCAGGCGACCTCGGCGGCCTTGATGATCGGGTCGTGGCGCTCGAGCGGGATCGAGCCGGGCGGACGGGAGGCATGGGCCATGTCGAGGGACTCCATTCTGGACGGGCGGTGGGATTGCGCGGGACCGGTCAGGACCGGGAGGCCCCGCGGACGCGATCGAGGATCGCGCCCGGATCGTCGGGCACGGCGTCGCCGCGCCAGGCGACGTGCTGGTCGGGGCGGACCAGGACGAGGTCGCGTTCGTAGATCGTGCGGACGCGGTCTTCGCGCACGTCGAGCACGTCGAGGGGGACTCCGCGTTCGCGCGCGGCGGCGAGCATCGATTCGACGTCCCGGTCGACGAAGCGGATCAGGGTGAAGCCCTTGCCGAGCAGGTCGAAGAGCGCGCGCCCGTCCTCGAGGAAGAGGCTCGGAATGCGCGCGCCGGGGCGCGTGGTCGGCACGTAGTGCGCCATGCCGACGGGCGGAGCCTCGTCGTCCTCGTAGCAGAGGACGTTCGAGTCGTCGTAGCGATACCCGATTTCGATCCCGAGGGCCTCGTTCTCGAGGTTGCCGAGCTCGAGGATCTTCGCGCCGTACGCCTCGCGTGCCCGGGCGCCGGCCTGCGAGTCTTCGTGGACCGCCGGGGTGTGATGGGAAGCGATCTGGACGCGGACCCCGAGATGGCGGGCCGAGGCCGCTCGGTTCCGGAAGCCGACCGGTCGTCTCTCGGCGTCGTAGGAAGGCAGGAGCCCCGGACCGCCCCAGCCTTCGACCCTCGCGGCGAGCTTCCAGCCGAGATCCACCGCATCGCCGACGCCCGTGTTCATGCCGTAGCCGCCGGTCGGGACGACCTGGTGGGCCGAGTCGCCGGCGAGCCACACGCGGCCCTGGCCGTAGCTGCGGGCGAGGCAGAGCCGGGGGCGCCAGGGGTTCGCGACGAGGATCTCGCAGTCGAACTCGGCTCCGACGTTCTCGAAGAGGAACTTCTGCGGGTCGAGCTCGGTCGCGTCGACGCCGCCGGGGAGCGGAACGTGGATCGTCCACGTGTCGCGGTCGTTCTGGGAGATGATCGTGCCGCCCACGGCGCTCTGGATGTGCCAGGCCGTGCCGAAGCGCTCCATGAAGTCGAGGTCGCTCGACTTGAAGTGGATCATGTACATCTCGCCGCCCGGCGGCCGCTGGCCGTGGATCAGACCCTTGACCGCGGTCTTGATCAGCTTCCAGAGCCCGCCCGAGGCGCGCGCGACCTCGCCGGGCGCGAGGTCGTCGAGCGGGGTGCCGAGCTCCTTGCGCGTGACGCTGCCGGCGCCGTCGCAGCCGGCGAGGTACTGCGCGCGGACCGACTCGGTCGCGCCGCTCGCGGTGTTCCGGATCGTCGCGGTCACGCCGTCTTCGTCCTGCGTGAACGATTCGAGCGCGTGACCGAAGCGGACCTTCACGTGCTTCGCTCCCCGCTCCAGGATCCCCTTCAGGACGGGCTCGAGCACCACCTGCGAGATCCGCAGGTCGGGCTCGAGGGGCATCGTGCCGTCGTTCGTCGTCCGGATGATGTCGCGGCCCCAGTGGATGCTCGGATAGTCGAAACGCGCGACCTCCCACTCCGCGAGGCGCGTACACCAGACGACGGTCATCGGGTTCTCTTCGGGCACGCCATGGCCGCGGATCTCGCCCGCGATCCCGAGTCGCCGGAAGTGCTCCATGCTCCGGCCATTGGTCACGTCCATCTTCGGATGCTTCGTGGTCGACGGGTTTCGCTCGACGAGGACGGCGTCGATCCCGCGGTGCTCGAGCTCGAGGGCCAGCACGAGACCGACGGGGCCTCCGCCGGCGATCAGGACGGGCGTCTCGGTCACGGGCGGGTCTCCGTCGCCGGCGCATCGGCCGCCAGCTGCGGGAAGAAGAGGCGGACGACGGCTTCGGCGTGGGCGTCGATCGCCTCCTTCGCGAAGACGTCCTTCGACGTGATCATCTCGAACTCGGGGGCGAGGGTGTACCGCGTCGTCGCCGCACCGATCAGCATGTACATGAGCTCCTCGGGTGGTGCGGGCAGCTCGACGCCGTCCGCTTCGAGCTCACGGAATCCGCTCATCGAGACCTCCATGAAGCCGCGGATGTAGTGGTCGACCAGCCAGACGAGGCGTTCGCTCGAGGTCTTGCCTTCCTGGAGCATGAATCGGTGGAAGTGGGGATGGGTCGCGTTGAAGCGGACGAACTCCGTCACCAGGAGTCGGACCCGGGTCCGGACGTCGACGCCGTCGAGTCCCTGCGCCCGGGTCATGAGCCGCTCGCTGATCGTGCCCATCAACGATTCGGCGGCGGCCTTCCAGAGCGCCTCCTTGGTCGTGAAGTGGAACGGGATCGCGGATTGGGCGACGTCCGCGCGCCGGGCGATCGCGCGCGTCGAAGCGCCCGAGAAGCCGTGGAGAGCGAATTCGTGGCAGGCCGCGTCGACGAGCCGCTGGCGGGTCTCGGCGCTGCGCTGTTGGGGTCGTCGGGTCCGTCCAGGCATCGCCCTTGTTTAGTTCGATCGAACTAAATAATCAAGATAAATGGGTCGAACGACCTGAAAAGCCGACTCGCGGCCGCTGCCAGGGCGTGGCGGAGTCGAAATCTCTCTGGAAATCCGCGATCTTGCGCGAGCCGGCCCGGACCGGGGCGGGAGGAGGCGACATGGGACGATGTGAAGGGCGAGTGGCGTTCGTGACGGGGGCGAGCCGCGGAATCGGCAAGGCGATCGGCATGCGTCTGGCGAGTGAGGGCGCGTCCGTCGTGCTCAACGCCTCCCGCATGGGCGCCCACGGCGATCTGCCGGGGACCCTCGAGAGCGCGGCCGCCGATCTCCAGGAGGCGGGCTTCAAGGCCGCGGCGATCGCCGGCGACCTCGCCGATCCCGCCGCCCGGGAGGGATTGATCGATCGCGCGAGCGACTTCTTCGGTCCGGTCGACATCCTCGTGAACAACGCGGCGGCCGGCTTGATGAAGCTTCCGAGCCAGACGACCAACGAGGACCGGAGCTTCATGTTCGAGCTGAACGTGAACGCGCCCGTCGACCTGGCCCAGCAGGCGATTCCCGGCATGATGGAGAAGGGCGGCGGCTGGATCCTCAACATCGGGAGCGCCACCTCGTCGAATCCGGAGCTCCCCTACCGCGACTCGAAGACGTCCGCCTGGATCATCGGCGCCTACGGCGCGACCAAGGCCGCCCTGGACCGCTACACCGAAGCCCTCGCGCACGAGATGCAGGAGCACGAGATCTTCGTGAACTGCATGATGCCGACTTCGATCGTGCTGACGAGCGGGGCGGACTACGTACGCGACATCGCGCGCGCCAACCCCGACTGGGTCGAGCCCGTCGAGATGATGGCCGAGGGCGCGCTCGAGCTCTGCTCGGGCCGCCACGTCGGCCGCGTCCTGACCAGTCGCGAGATCGTCCACGGCACGGCGCGCAAGGTCCACAGCCTGGACGGCAAGACGGTGCTCGGCGACGCGTTCCTGCTCGCGGATCCGGAGTCGACCTTCTGAGCGACGACGAGATCCTGATCGTCTCGGGCCTTCCGCGCTCCGGCACGTCGCTCGTGATGCAGATGCTCGAGGCGGGCGGCGTTCCGATCCTGGCGGACGACCTACGCGCCCCGGACGAGGACAATCCGAAGGGCTACTACGAGCTCGAAGCGGTGAAGGGACTCGCGGAAGACGCGTCCTTCCTCGACGAAGCCGTCGGTCGAGCGGTCAAGGTCGTGGCCCCCCTCGTCGGGAAGCTGCCGGTCGGGCACGCGTACCGGATCGTCTTCATGGAGCGGGATCTCGAGGAGGTGCTCGCTTCGCAGGAGGCGATGATGGAGCGCCGCGGCACCGTCGACGACGCTTCGGGTCCCGCGATGGCGATCGCCTTTCGAGGCCTGCTCGAGAAGGTCACCGGCGAGCTCGTGTCGCGCTCCGACGTCGAGATCCGATTCTTCTCGCACGCCATGCTGCTGCGGCTACCGGATCTCGTGGCCGCGCGGATCGCGGAGTTCGTCGGTGGGATCGATCCCGCGCGGGTCCCCGCCATGGCGGCCTGCGTCGCCCCCGGGCTCCACCGCCGCCGCGCCCGTTAGACGGTCCCCGCCTTCTGGTACGCGGGGCGCGCCGCGATCCGCTCGCAGTAGGCCCGGCAGTTCGGCGTCGCCTCCGAGACGAAGCCGAGATAGCCCGCGATGTTCAGACCGAACTGGATCATGATGTCGGCGGCGCTGAAAGTGTCGCCGACGATGAAGTCACGGCCTTCGAGAGCGCGCTCGACGACGCCGACCAACGACGGCGCGAGTTCCTTGCCCCGATCCACGAGGGCGGGGATCCGCATCTCTTCGGGCATCGGCCCGCCGTGCGCCGCGACCTCGCCCATGATGATGGTGAGCGGGTTCTCGCCGTAGGCCATCCACTGGGAGACGAGGGCGCCCTCGCGAGTGCCCCGCGGCGGGACCAGGGAATCGCCGCCGTGCTTCGTCGCGAGGTACTCGAAGATCGCGGTCGTCTCCCAGAGCACGAACCCGTCGTCGTCGATCGCCGGGACCTTGCCGAGGGGATGGATCGCCAGATAGTCGCGGGTCTTCATCTCCGGCGTGAACATCGCCAGCGGTGAAATCGAGTAGTCGATCCCGAGCTCCTCGCAGAGCCAGACGACGCGCATCGAACGCGACTGTTTCGAGTGGTAAATCGTCAGCATGCCCCCAGTCTAACCGCCCCGGCGGGCCGTTCGGAGCCCGATCGCGCGGGTCTTCCCGGGTGGCTACGTTCGCGTGCCGCTGACAGGCACCCACCCTCGGAGACAGACCCATGGGCAATCTCATCGTCAAGAACGGCCTCCTGATCGACGGCACCGGAAGCCCGGCCCGCAAGGCGGACGTCCGGATCCGCGACGGCCTCGTGACCGAGGTCGGACCCGATCTCGAACCGGACGGGGAGGAGGTCGTCGATGCCGCGGGCGCCTACGTGACCCCCGGCTTCATCGACTCCCACACCCACCTCGATCCGTCGATGTTCTGGGATCCGGGCTGCGACCCGATGCCCCAGCACGGGGTGACCACGGCGCTGATCGGCAACTGCTCGCTCTCGCTGGCGCCGGTCAAGCCCTAGCACCTCGACGAGGTGATGGACGTCTTCTGTTACATCGAGGACATGCCGATCGAGGAGTTTCGGAGCGGCATCCCCTGGAACTGGCAGACCTGGCGCGAGTACCGCGATTCGATGAACGAGAACGGGGCGGCGCTCAACATGGCGTCCCTGATCGGTCACTCGATGCTGCGGATCTACGTGATGGGCGAGGACGCCTGGACGCGCGCGGCGACGGACGAAGAGATCGAGGCGATGTGCGCGGAGCTCGCCGATGCCCTCGAGGCCGGCTGCTACGGGCTGTCGACGTCGTTCTTCGACGTCGACAGGCAGGGGCGCTTCGTCCCGACGCGCTTCGCCGAGCAGAAGGAGTTCGACGCCCTGGCGGCGACGATGGGGAAGGCCGGCCACGGCCTCGTCGAGTTCATCCCGAACTTCACCGGCGAGAAGCCCCTCGAAGAGATGAAGCAGATCGCCGACGCGACGGCGCCGCACGCCGGCGTGACCGCGATCTGGAACGGGCTGCTCCACACCGAGATGGCCCCGGATCGCCACCGCGAGCTGATCGACTACTCGCAGTCGCTCCGCGACGCCGGCGCCGACATCTGGCCCGTCGCCTCGCCGCGGACCGTCGACTTCAACGTCAACTGGGAGCAGACGATGGTCTTCATGATGCTCCCGGAAGGCTGGAACAAGATCATGCTGGTCGCGGGGGAGGAGCGCGCCGCGATGCTCCGGGATCCCGAGTGGCGGAAGGTCGCGCGAGAGGAGTGGGATCGGGTCGACAAGTCGCTCTTCCCGAACACGCGGATCGAGCACGTGAAGTTCACCTCGGTTACGAAGCCCGAGCACGAGCGCTGGCTCGCGAAGAGCCTGAAGGACCTGGTCGACGAGCGTGGCGGGCACCCGAGCGACGTCTTCGCGGACTGGATCCTCGAGAACGACCTCGAGCCCGGGGTCGTCGCCGCCGGCGTGTCGAACTCGAGCGTCGAGGGCGTGAGCGAGATGCTGGTCGACGATCGCGTGATCGTCAGCGCGAGCGACGCGGGCGCGCACGTCCAGATGATGTGCGCCGCGGGGGACACCACGCTCTTCCTGACGCGTCATGTCCGCGAGCGCGGCGACTTCACCCTCGAGAAGGCGATCTGGGAGCTGACCGGTGCCCAGACCAAACGCCTCGGCTTCAAGGATCGCGGGATCCTCGCGCCCGGCTACGCCGGGGATCTCACGATCTTCGACCTGGACGAGCTCGCCTGGGGGAACGAGTACTTCGTGGACGACCTGCCCAGCGGCGGTGCTCGCCTCCGCCGGCCGCCGGGGGGCTATCGGCTGACCGCCTGCAACGGCGTCGTCACCCAGCGCGACGGCGAGCTGACCGGCGCGAATCCCGGCCGTGTGCTCGACGGGGGCGCGGCGCGCCCGGGCTGATCCGACGAGCGGCGTTCGGCCGCGAATCGTTTCAGGCTCGCTCCGACGTCACCGCCCGCTCGAGCTTCTCGAGGTCGTAGACCACGACGTAGCCGCGTCCGTGCTCGATCAGGCCGTCGGTGCCCCAGCCGCTCAGGATCCGGTTCACGCTCACGCGGGTCATGCCCACGCTCTCGCCGATCTCCTGTTGCGAGAGCTTGTGCTCGATCCGGAGCGAGCCGTCGTCGTTCTGGTGGCCGTACTGGTCGTTGAGCGTCTTCAGTCGGTGGAGGAGCCGCGTCCCGGAGTCGAGCAGGACGGCATCCTCGACGAAGGACGTCGACTGGCGAATGCGGCCGCACAGGATCGCCATCATCTTGATCGCGGTCTCGGGATTGCGGCGCAGGACGTCGAGGAAGTCCTGCCGCGCGAGCTCGACGATCTCCGAGTCGACCGCGGCGATCGCGTCGGCGGAGCGCGGGAGGCCGTCGAGGAGCGCCATCTCACCGAAGACCTGGCCGGCCTCGATGATGTTGTGGATCACCTCGGTTCCGGTGGGCGAGGTCGAGACGATCTTGACGCGACCCTTCGCGACGAACATGACGTCGGTCCCTTCGTCGCGCTTCATGAAGATGATCTTGCCGCGCGGGCACTGGACGCGGCGAACGCGTCCGGCGAGGGCATCGATCTCGTGCCCGGGGATCTGGCCGAGCAGGTCCGAACTCCGAAGCAGGCTGAGAAGCTCTTCGCGTCCGATCGGCGGCATGGGGCGGGGCGCTTCCTCGTCGATTCCGCAGGCAGGCGAGGAAGAACACCCTCTGCACGGCGCGCACGGAGGCCGGAAGCATCGCAAACGAACCCGCGGCTGCCCACCGACCGAGGGTCGGTCCGCGCGGTCCGTCAGGGGGTGGTGGAGCCGTTCGGCGGAACCTCCAGCACGTCGATGGGGACGCCCTCTTCCTCGTCGGGAAAGATCTCCGCCGGCGCGAGCTCTCGCAGGGCCTGCTTGGAGGTCACGTGGACGCGGATCGCCACCTCGTCGAGGAGTTCGCCCCGCCGCTCGCGGAGTCCGACGTCCACGCCGGTCACGCCCGGGCGACGCAGCCACGCGCCGCGAACCCGTTCGAGCACCTTCCGTGCCCGCTCCACCTTCGCTGAATCGAGGGGTCTCATGGTTTCCTCGTCGTTGGATTCGCGGAGCACAATGCCGCTCGGCGCGCGATGGACACATCACGAGGATGCGCCGCGCCCGGCGGCTTCGATGTATCGACCTTCACAGTCCCGCGATCTCGGGACGTTTTCCTTTCGGACACCTCTCTCGCGTGCCGAGCGGCGGCGGTACCCTTCGTTCGAGGTATCGAAGTGTCGAATCCGGATCCCACACGCCTGCAGAGCGCCCGCTACACCTCGGAAGACTGGGCCGCCCTCGAACGGGAGCGACTCTGGCCGCGAACGTGGCAGATCGCCTGCACCGAGGACTGCGTTCCCGAGCCGGGCGACCACTGGCTGTACGAGATCGGCGACGTGTCGATCGTGGTGGTGCGGGGAGGGGACGCGCGGATCCGTGCCTTCCTGAACGCCTGCCCGCACCGGGGCAATGCCCTGGTCCGTGGACACGGCCGCGGCCTCGACCGGATCCGATGCGCCTACCACCACTGGTGCTTCGGGCTCGACGGGCGCCTCGAATCGGTCTCAGCCCAGGGCGAGGCGGCAGCGAGGGGAGGCGCCCCGACGCGCGCGACGGGCGGCGCCGGAGTTGGCCTCGTCGATGTCCAGGTCGGCGTCTGGGGCGGATTCGTCTTCGTGAACCCGGACCCGGAAGCCGAGCCGCTGGAGCGCTGGCTCGAGGGCCTTCCCGACGAGCTCGCCTGGGTCGAGATGGCGCGGTTCGGCTGCGACCGTTTCATGACGATCGAGCTCGACTGCAACTGGAAGGTCGCCGTCGACGCCTTCATCGAGACCTACCATCTGCACGCGGTCCACCCGCAGATGCTCGCGATCGCGGACGACGTACACACGCCGATCACCCTCTACGACAAACACACGAAGTTCGTGCAGCCCTACGGCGTTCCGAGTCCGCGACGCGGCGGAGACGTCGGCGACCAGGAGCTGTGGGAGAGCTTCGCGTCCAACCTCGGACACCGGATGGGGATCCCCTTCGCCGAGCAGATGAAGCCGGGGCCCGCGCCGACGGTGCCGGATGGCCAGACCATGCGGGACGTGCTGGTCGGCCGGATCCGCGCCCATCTGTCGACGCTCGGATCGCTCTACGACGACCTCGACGATCACCACGTGATCGACGACTTCCACTACCACGTCTTCCCGAACGCGGTCTTCAACGTGTTCGCGGGCTGGTACGGGTTGATCCGCACGCGCCCCGGGCCGACGCCGAACACGTGCTTCCTCGACATGTGGAACTTCGACCTGCGCCGCGCCGACGACCCGGACGCGCACCCCCGCCCGGAAGACGTCGTGCTCCCGCGCGACGAATGGCCCGCCCTGGGTCCCGTCCTGATGCAGGACCTCGAGCTTCTGGGCCAGGTTCAGAAGGGGCTCCGCCAGCCGGGCCTCCACGAAATCCGCCTGACCCCCGCCGAATCCCGGATCGGCCGGATGCACACCATCCTCGACCGCTTCCTCGACCCGCCCGAAGCCCTCCGCCTCCCGGCGAAGCCCGACTGACGCCCGCCCGCAGGCAACGGACTCAGCAGAAGCCCATCGCCTGCGCGACCCCCCCTTTCGCCGAGCGCCCGCAGGCGAAAAACGAGCCGAGCGCCCGCAGGCGAAAACCTAGTCGAAGACGATCACGGAGCGGGCGACCTCACCGGCACGCATGGCGTCGAAGGCCGGGTTGATCTCGTCGAGGGGGATGCGCTTGGAGATCATCTCGTCGAGCCGCAGGCGACCGTCCAGGTAGTAGTCGACGTACTGGGGCATGTCGCGACGGAACGCGTTCGAGCCCATGAACGAACCGAGGATCCGCTTCTCCTGGAGGGTCAGGTCCGACGCGTTGATCGGGACCTCCTGGTCCGTCGGGAGGACCCCGACGAGGACCGCCGCGCCGCCCTTCGCGATCATGCCGACGGCCTGCTTGATGGTCGGCTGGAGGCCGATGCACTCGAAGGCGTAGTCGACGCCGCCCCCGGTCATCTCGAGGACCTCGCCGACGGCGTCCTTGTCGGCGGCGTTCACGGCGTCGGTCGCGCCGAGATCGCGCGCGAGCTCGAGCTTCCAGTCCATCGTGTCGATGGCAATGATCCGGCCGGCGCCGGCGATCCGGCAGCCCTGGAGCGCGGAGAGGCCGACGCCGCCGAGGCCGATGACGGCGGTCGTCGCACCGGGCTCGACCTTCGCGGTTCGCAGCGCGGCGCCGATCCCCGTCGTCACGCCGCAGCCGATCAGGGCCGCGCGATCGAGGGGCATGTCGTCGCGGATCTTCACGAGCGCCCGCTCGTGGGTCAGCATGTTCTCGGCGAACGACGACAGCGCGAACTGGACGATCGGCTCCCCGTTCTGGGTGAGTCGCGACGTGCCGTCGAGGCGCGCGAGCATCTGCGGGGGCAGGCAGAGATGGGGGCGGCCTGTCAGGCAGTAGTTGCAGCTGCCGCACCAGGCGTTCAGGCACCCGATCACGTGATCGCCGGGCTCGAAGTCCGTGACGTTCTCGCCGACGGCTTCGACGACGCCGGCCGGCTCGTGGCCGAGGACGCAAGGCAGCATCATGCCCATGTCGCCGGTGATGATGTGGAGATCGCTGTGGCAGATGCCCGAGGCGGCGGTCCGGGTCAGGACCTCGTTCGGGCCGGGCTTGTCGATGTCGACCTCTTCGATCGAGAGCGGGGCGTTCAGTTCACGGAGGACGGCGGCCTTCATGGGGATCTCCTGGCGGATGGACGTTTCGCGAGCGATCGAGTCTAGCCTCGGCGCACCGCGGCTCGCGACCCATCCGAAGGCGCGATTGCTACGGTGATCCGACCGGCGGACGACCGTCGGAACGTTGGAGGCACGACTCGTGGAAGACTGTCCGATCCAGATCGGAAGCATGCTGCTCACCCTCGTGGACCCGAGCCCGGGCCACGAAGCCGCGTACAACCGCTGGTACGAGCGCGACCACTTCTACGCGGGCTGCATGGTCGGTCCCTGGCTCTTCGCCGGGAGCCGCTGGGTCGCGACCCGCGCCCTCAAGGACCTGCGGATCTCCGACGGAGGCGGCGAGGTCGCGAACCCGGTCGATGCCGGGTCGTACGTGGCGATCTACTGGGTGCTCGAAGGCAAGGACGACGATCACTGGAAGTGGGCGGGCGAGCAGGTTCACTGGCTCTACGAAAACGATCGGGGCTTCGCCGAACGGACCCACGTCCACACGGTCCTCTTCGACTACGTGACGACCGCCTATCGCGACGCCGATCCCGTCCCGATCCAGCTGGCCCTCGATCACGGCTACCCCGGAATCGCGATGATCGCGACCGAGCGCGCGGAAGGCGTCTCCGAGGCGGACCTCGCCGCGTGGACCGCCTCGTCCGAGGCGCTCTCGGACGGCGGGGTCGCCTCGATCTCGACCTGGCGACCACAGCCGCGCAACGAGATCACGGGCAACTCGCCGATGGACCTCGGGACGGGGACCGGCGGGCCGGAACGGACGATGCAGCTCGCCTTCCTCGAGCGGGATGCCGCCGACGCCTGGACCGAGGTCGAGGCGTACGCGAAGGCGATCGACGGGAGCGGTCTCGGGCGGGTCTGCTTCGCGGGCCCGTTCCACAAGACCGTCGTCGGGACCGACACCTACGCGGATCAGCTCTGGTAGGCGGTCGCCCGGCCTAGCCCGAGCCGCCCGCGCGGAAGGCGGCGAGCCAACGCGCGAGGTCGTCCGGCGTGAGGTTCCGCGCCTCGCCGCTCGACATCTCGAGGGTCCGTCGGGCGAGGCTCGGCCAGTCGGCGATCGGGACGTCGCAGCGTGTGGGCGCCAGCACTTCCCAGTGGGCGATCGACTCGACGCCGAGCGCCGCCAGCAGCGGTCGATGGCGATCGAAGCGGCCGACGTTCACGACGATGCGCGGCCACGCGTCGAGCTCGTCCGCGAGGGCGGGGTCCTGCTTCATCCCGTGCAGGCGCCGGCAATCGCTGCACCACGCCGCGGAGAACTCGACGAGCAGGGGGCGCGCGGACTCCAGGGAAGAGCGGCAGAGCGTGTCGAGCTCGCTCGTCAGCTGTGCATCGGTCCGGAAGGGAGCGTCGTAGGCCGTGGCCGGCGAGGGCACGCTCGGATCGGCGTCCGTCCGTTCGCAACCGAGGCCCGGAACCAGGGCGAGAAACGCGATGAGCGAGGGGATCGGGTGGGCTTTCAAGGGGCCTCCGGCGCGCTGCGGGGAGCGCGGCGAGAGTCTAGTCTTGGCGCCCGCGTCGCGCCGATCCGGGCGGGACCCATCAGGAGATGACCGTGCTCGAGGTGAACGAATATTTCGACGGCAACGTGAAGTCGATCGGCTTCCAGACCGAGACCCTCCCGGCGACCGTCGGCGTGATGGCACCCGGCGAGTACGAATTCGGGACGAGTCAGAAGGAGACGATGACCGTCGTCTCCGGCGAGCTCGTCGTGAAGCTTCCCGGCGAGAACGACTTTCGCGCCTATCCGGCGGGCGAGCGCTTCGTCGTCGAGGCGAACCAGTCGTTCCAGCTGAAGGTCGCCGTCGCGACGGCCTATCTCTGCACCTACGCGTAGGGCCGACGAGGGGGGCGAAGCGACCCCGGGGACCCGGATCCGGCGCCGACGACGGGCCGGCGCCCCCGTCGTGATCGACGCCGCTCCGGAATCCTGAGCGCTCACCGTCTCGGCCTCGGGGAAACACGTCCCCTCGACGAAAAACCGCCCGATTTTCCGACACATCGGAAGTCTCCACACCACGGAACCCCACACGCAGCGGGCCTGCTCTGGGACCGCAGCGGGTAGTTGGGGTTCCCGATGTACACGCGACTTCTCTTCCCGATTCTGGCCACGATCGGCCTCCTGCTGAGCGCAGGAGGGGTTTCGGCCGCCGTGATCGAGGCGACGGCTTCCTCCTTCACGGGAGATCCGCTCTCGGTCTCCGTCACCATCGACGACGAAGCCGACGCCGGGAGCCTCGTGATCACGCTCTCGGTCGACGAGTCGGAATCGACCGCCGATCTGCGCGGTTTCTTCGCGCACGTCGCCGACGAGAGCCTGCTGGCGGGTCTGTCCGTGAGCGGCGCGAGCGTGGGCAGTGCGACGTTCGCAGCCAACGACGTGATCAATCTCCGGCGCGGCAACAACCTGAACGGCGGTGGGTCGCTCTGCCCATGCGATCTCGGCCTCGAGATCGGAAGCCCGGGAATCGGCTCCGATGACATCCAGTCCGTGACCTTCACGCTCTCGCACGCGACCGAGAGCTTGAGCACCTCCTTCCTGAGCGGACAGGCCTTCGGTGTGCGCGCGACGAGCGTCGGCACCGACGGCTCCCGCGAGGGTTCGTCGAAGCTGGTCGGGGTCGTCCCCGAGCCGTCGACGTCGCTGCTGCTGCTCATGGGGCTGGCCGGTCTGGCCGGATCACGCCGACGCTGATCCACCGAGGGAGACACCCTCGATTTCGCCTTCGTCCCCGACCTCCCTTACGATCTGCTCGATCTGCGAGGGAGGGAACGCAATGATCGCGTCGAATCGGATCCGACGATGGGTGGGTGCACTCGCGGGATGCTTGCTGGTGTCTTCGGTCGCCTGTACGGGTCCGATCTCCGTTGCCACCCGGAACCACGACGAGATCCGGCTGGGAGACTTCGACGCCTTCCGACTCGAGGTGGCGAGCGCCGAGGGCGCCGATCCGGAGCGTGACGGGATCCCGCTCCAGCTGCTCGAGCGGGAGGCGGGCGCGCTCATCACGGAGCGCGGCTACCGACTCGCGCCCGGCGCGGGCCACGCCGTCTCGATCCGCCTCACGGCGGGTCCCGAGCGGGTCGTCCGCCGGACGTGGTCCGCAGATCCCGGATACAACGCCTATGTCGAGCGAGAACGCGAGGAAGCCGTCCTCGTCCTCTCGGCGGTCGACGACGGGCGCGGGCTCGAAGCGTGGCGCGGCGAATCGCGCGTACGGCTCCCCGAGGCGGGGATGCTCGTCGGCCCGAGCCGCGAGACCGTGTGGATGGATGCCCTCGCCGAGCTGATCGGCCGACTGCCGGCGCGCTCCGAGAACTGACTCTCGGGGCGACGTCCGAGAATTCACCGAAATGCCATCCGTCCCGCCGCCTCGAGGACCTAGCCTCCGGGCCAAGAGCTCATGTCGACGTCCCGCCCCCTCTCCGACCCCACACCGACGCCCCGCTCGCTGATCGCCGCCTTCGTCCTCGCGCTGGCGGCGGTCGCCTGCTCCGATGCGCCCGACGACACCGTCTCCGACGAGCGCCTGGCCGCGTATCGCGCGCAGATCCCGGATCTCGTGGCCGAGGACTGCCGTCGCCATGAGACGAACGTCTCCGTCCACGGACCCGCGTGCGAAGCCGCTTCCTCGCTCTTCCACGAGGCCGTCGGCGATCTCCTGGCGACCGTGCCGCCGACCTGGGAGAAGCAGGTCCTGGCGATCGGGGGCATCTGCCGAGCCAAGGCCTATCGCTACGCGCAGTCAGAGCTGGATCGAAGGGAGGAGACCGACCTCCTCGTCGAGGGACTCGCGGCGGCGCCGGTCTGTCTCGAAGAGCAGTTCGAGCTCTTGAAGGACGTGGCGCGCCGCGAGGGCGTGCCGGTTCCTGGCGACTGATCGCGCGTCGGACGCGATGGCCCGTCCTCCTTCCGCTGCCTAGACTCCGCCCGCGTTCCGACGCCGAATCGTCGGGCGGAGAGGAGGCGAGCGATGAGTGATCAGCGACTGCAGGGCCAGGTGATGATGGTGACGGGGGCCTCCTCCGGGATCGGTCTCGCCTGCGCCGAGCGTTTCGTGCGCGAGGGCGCGGTCGTCCACGGTTTCGACGTCGCCGAAAAGCCCGCGGCCTGGGCGGCGATCGAGAAGGACGCGCCCGGCTCGACGTTCACCGTCGGCGACGTGCGCGACGAGGCGGCCCAGAAGGCGTGGGCCGCGGACGTGAAGGCCGCGCACGGTCGGATCGACTCGATCGTGACCGCGGCCGGCGTCGCGAGCGGCGGCCCGGTCCACTTGATTCCCACCGAGGAGTGGCAGCGGGTGCAGGACATCAACCTGACCGGGACCTTCCTGTCGGTGAAGGCGGTGATCGACACGATGCTCGAGCAGCGCTCGGGTACGATCATCACGGTCGCCAGCGTCGAAGGTCTCGAGGGCGCCGAAGGGGGCAGCACCTACAACGCGTCGAAGGGCGGCGTCGTGCTGCTGACGAAGAACCTCGCGATGGACTACAGCCGGATGGGCATCCGGTCGAACTGCATCTGCCCCGGGTTCATCGACACGCCGCTCTTCCAGTCCGTGATCGGTCAGCCGAGCCAGGCCGAGTTCGCCGAGAAGATCAAGGAGCAGCACAAGATCGGCCGCTTCGGGCGACCCGAAGAGATCGCCGGCGCGGCCTTCTTCCTCGCCTCGGACGACTCGAGCTTCGTCTCGGGCCACGCGCTCCCGGTCGACGGCGGCTACGTCGCGGGTCATCGACACGGACACACGAAGCTGATGGGGCTCGACTGAGACCTGGCGGCGCTGCGCGCCTCTCGACGCAGCCTTTGTGGGCTGCGTCTTGCGCTCAGGGCTGTGGGGGAGCGCGTTTGTATCGCCTGGGCCTCTCGACGCAACCTTTGTGGGCTGCGTCTTGCGCTCAGGGCTGTGGGGAGCGCGCTCGGATCGGCTTTGCGTCTCTCGACGCGGCCTGATCGCCCGCGGCTTGCGCTCAGGGCTGTGGGGGATGCGCTCGGATCGCCATTGCGTCTGGTGCGCTTCGCCCAGCGCGGGTCTCCGGGGGGTCAGTGGACGGTCGTGGGGACCGTGGTGGGGTGGGGCTCGATCTTCGTGGTGGCGCGGGCAATCGATTGGGCCATGGCAGCGAAGGCCTCGGGCGTGAGGCGGAGGGTCGTGTTGGCGAGCGTCAGGTGGACGCTGCCGCAGGTGCAGTGGGTGATCTGGTGACCGTCTCCGCGGGCGAGGAGGCGGTGGCGACAGGCGTCGGAAGCGGGGCGGCGGGGCATCTCGGGACTCCGTGTTGGGGTGACGCGGCCTAGATTACGAAATTGAAAATCATTTTCAATATCGTGGTAACAGTCTGCCCTGACGAATGAATTCGCTCCAGAACAGGTTCAGCCCGTCCGCTTCGCCCACTCCCGGCGGATGAAGTCGTGGCCCTCCCGGGCGAGCTTCTCCTCGTCCTCGAACATCGGGCGCCAGATCTTCGTCGCGGCGGCGAGGGACGGCAGGGCGCTGCCGAAGGCCTCGATCGTGAGCCAGCCGTCGTAGCCGCCGGCCACGAGGGCATCGAAGGTCGCGTCCCACGCGACCTGTCCGGCGCCCGGGGTGCTGCGGTCGTTCTCCGAGATGTGCACGTGATGGATGGCCGCGGCGTTCGCGCGCACGGCGCCCGGGGAATCCTTCTCCTCGATGTGGGCGTGGAACGTGTCGTAGTGGATGCCGACGTTCGGACGGTCGAGGTCCCGGACGTAGCGCGCCGTGTCCGCCGCGGTGTTCAGGAGATAGATCTCGAAGCGGTTCAGGAACTCGAAGGCGAGGGCGATGTCGTGCTTCGCCGCGTGGTCGGCGACCTCGCCGAGCACCTCGACGCTGCCGTTCCATTCCTCTTCGGTCGGGCCCGCGCCGCTGAACTGCCCGATCGCGGCGTAGAGCGGCCCGGCCAGCGTCGACACGCCGGCGGCTTCGCAGCAGTCCACGACGAGACGCAGACGCTCGGTCGCGGCGGACCGCACCGCCGGATCGGGAGAGATCGGGTCGTGCTCGGGGTTGCAGACCGTGACTGCCGTGCGTTCGAGGCCGAGGTCGTCGAGGTGGCGGCCGAGGGCGGCGAACCGCTCGGGATCCGGATCGAAGATCGGCAGCTCGACCCCGTCGAAGCCCATCTCCTTCAGACGGCCGTAGAGCGGCAACCATGACTCGTCGACCGGGTCGTCGGTCCAGAGGAAGAGGTTCATTCCGACCTTCATGGGTGACTCCTGGGGAAGCGGGGCCCGGTGCGGCGAGGGACCGCGCCTACTCTACACTCTCCCCGGTCGTCTCCGGCCGCTGGAGAGGAGGACGTCCATGCGCATTGGCTTCTACGCGACCCTTCGAAAGATCGTGGGCGAGAAGTACGTCGAGCTCGACGTGCCAGTGCCGTGCACGCTCCAGCAGATCGTCGACGCCGTCGTCGCGGCCCATCCGGATCTGGGCGAGGAGATCCTCGACCCATCCGGGGGGCTCGACCGGTACATCCATCTCTTCGTCGACGGGCGCAGCTCCAAGTTCCTCGAAGCCGGCCTCGCGACCGAGGTCGACGGGAGCCAGTCGATCGAGTTCTTCCCGGCGGTGGCGGGCGGCTAGCCCGGATCCCAGCGGACCCTCGCGAGCGGTCGCGCCTCAGTGCAGGGTCGCGAAGCTGGCGCCCAGGCTCGGGAGCTTGGGACCCAGGTCGCGCAAGGCCTCGTTCAGCGCGTTCTCGGTCAGCGTGGCGAAGTAGAGCGCGTCGTTGCCCCAGTTGTAGAAGAGCCCCTGCGTGAGCTTGTGGCGGCCGTCCGTCTGGTAGGTCCAGACGACCTGGCCCGACGGATCGACGAGCTCGAACTCGAACTCGGTCTCGTTGATCGACGATCCGGCCGGGAATCCGATGTACCAGAGCAGGGGGCCGAAGACGCTCAGACCGTACGAGTAGACCGTTCCCTGATAGAAGGTCCGGTGGGCCGTGCCGCGGAGCATGTAGTCCGCTTCGCGCGTCTCGCCTCCGAGCGTGAAGTAGACACGCTTGAAGAGACCCGAGTTCTCGAAGGATCGCGCTGCCGCCTTCCCGAGATCCTCGTCGACCTGGAACTCCCACTCGGAGATCGTCATGAACGCCTTCGCCGCTTCCGGGCGCTCGTAGTTCACGCTGGCGTAGGGCATGAGCGGGATCAGGTAGAGAAACATCGTCGCCGACTGGTTCTTCACCGGCCGGGACTCCCGGAACGGGAGGACGCCGATCGTCAACTCCGTGGGCTGGGTATCCGCGCGGTAGAGCTGGTCGGGGTTGACCGGGTAGGTCCACTTCGCCTGGGTATTGCAGCCGACGAGCGAGAAGATCGTCGCGAGGACGGTGAGCAGGACGATTGCCGAGCGGGACATGACCTCTCCTTCGCGCCGAATGCGCGGCCAGTACGGGACGGTCGAAGCGTAGGCGAATGTCCTGTGCCGTCGAGTGCGCACGCGGCCGGACGAGGCCGTGCGTCGGAATTCCGCCGTACGGTCTTTCCGAACGGAATCAGCCCGACCCGCCTCCGCTGCCGGGGACGCGAGCGACCTGGATCAGGGGACCTGCAGCTCGGCGAGCTTCTCGTCCGGGACGACGCCGTCCTTCCAGCCGCGAATCGCGTAGTACTCGCCGAGCATCTGATCGAGCTCGGAGACGTGGCCCTTCGAGCCCGAGAGGGTCGAGGCCTCCTCGGTGAAGCGCTTCGGCAGGGTGTCGCTGCCTTCGCGAAAGCCCGCCAGGTTGTTGTAGTAGCGCTCCAGGTTGTAGATGCGTTCGCCGGCTTTCATCACGTCGTCGGCGGTGCATTCGATTCCCATGGCGCCGGCCCACTGCTGGGCGTACTCGTCGGCGCCCTGGGCGAAGGCGCTGAACTTGCAGAGGTCGAGGCTGTCGGAGAACGCGGCGAGGTCCTGGAAGATCATCACGAGCTCGCCCTTGCCCTTCCAGGCGAGCGGGTCGGCTTCGACGTCGACCACGCCGAGCTCGGCGGCGGCCACGTAGGCACGCAGATGGCACGCGCCGCGGTTGCTGGTCGCGTAGCCGAGCCCCATCCCCTTCAAGCCGCGCGGGTCGTAGGCGGGCACGGCCTGGCCCTTCACGGCCATCGCCGCCTCCGGTTTTCCGAGATTCGCGGCCGCCCGGACTGCACCGTCCGCGAGCTTGTCGCCCACGCCCTCGCGAAGCGCGAGCTGCTCGGTCAACGCGACCATGCGGCCATCATCGCCCCAGGCGAGCGATTCCCCGTTCGTCAGCCCGTCCTCGGAGCACTCCATGAAGACAGAGTAGACGTTGCCGAGCTCGATCGGGTCGAGGCCGTAGTCGTTGCACTGGTCGATCAGCTTCGCGACCGAGCGGATGTCGTCGACGTCGCAGTTGGCGCCGAGGGCCCAGGCGGGCTCGTACTCGACGCTCTCCATCTTGAGGCCCTTCCACGGGCCGTCCTCGATGGTCACCTCCTTCTTGCACGCGACCGGACAGGCGTGGCAGGTCGGGTTTCCGGAGAGGAGGTTCTGCTCGACGTACTCCCCGGAGAGGGTCTCGGCCCGCTCGCCGAAGGAGGTCAGCTGGGAGTTCCGGACGCCCAGGGCCCCGATCGAGTTCGTCACGTTCATCAGCACGTTCGTGCCGTAGACCGAGAGGCCGCCCTTCTTGGGACTCGTGATGTTCTTCTCGTCGCGGATCGTGTCGAGGGCGGCCTTCCGCGCGCCCTGCCAGGCGGCCTTGTCCGGAACGTCGCTCTTCTCGTTGCCCGCGCGGACGACGATCGCCTTCAAGTTCTTGCTCCCGCCGACGGCGCCGGTTCCGCCGCGGCCGAAGGCGCGGTCGTCTTCGTTCACCCAGACCGCGAAGCGCGAGAGGTTCTCGCCGGCCTGGCCGATCGCGTTGACCGAGAGGTTCTTCTCCCCGTAGCGCTCCTTGTAGAACGCCACGGTCTCGTGGATCCCCTTGCCCCACGTGTCGCTCGCGTCGCGGATCTCGATCTCGCCGTCCTCGACGAAGACGTAGACCGGGGTGTCGGCCTTGCCCTCGAAGACGATCCCGTCGAAGCCGGCCCAGCGGACGCGGGCGGCGGTCCACCCGCCCTGGTGGCTGTCGGTCACGGTGTTCGTGAGCGGCGACTTGGTGACGGCGGCCCAGCGGCCCGACATGCTCGTCTCGCTGCCGGAGAGCGGTCCGTTCATGAAGCAGAGGATGTTCTCGGGCGAGAGTGGGTCGACGTCGACGCCGTTCTCGAGCACGTAGCGGACGCCGAGGCCGCGACCGCCGATGTACTTGTCGACCCATTCCTGCGGCGCCGGCTTCTTCGTGACGGTTCGGTTCGTGAGGTCGATGTGGGCGATGTCGCGGCCGAAGGTCCTGGCGTCCATGGGTGGGCTCCCTTGCGCGCGCCCGCCGGAAGAGGCGTAGCGCCTCACCATTCTAGACCGATCGACGGCGGCGTTGGAAGCGCTTTCCCGACCGGGTGGGCGTGGCCTCGATCCGGAACGCAGAAGGCGACCCGCCCGCCCCCCGGCAAGCGGGCCGCCCGGGCCGACCGCCGCGCGTCAGAACCGGAAGAATACGCCTGCGCCCACGGAGACGTAGTCCAGGTCCTCGACGTCGCCGGTCGGAAGCACGTAGCCCGTGTCGACGGAGAGGCCGATGTTCTCGGTCACGTAGAACTCGACACCGCCGCCGAAGCGAGCCGCGAAATCGGTGTCGGTCTTCTGGAACGTCGAGACCGGGTCGTCGGATCTCGCGCTCAGGAATCCGAGTCCGGCCGAGAGGTAGGGCTGGACGCGCCCGGTCGCGAGATAGCCCTTCACGTCGCCGGTGAGCGCCTGCGTGCGCGTCTCCGAGATCTCCGTTCCGTCCACCGACGTCTCGAAGTCCTCCATCCACTCGTAGTGCGCCTCGAGGGCGAGGTGCGGCGTGATGCGCGCACCGAGCCGGCCTGCGAGGCCGAACGAAGGATCGACCTCCACGTTGTTCACGCCCGGGATCTCCGTCAGCTGCCCCTCGAGCCGCGTCGTGAAGCCACCGACCAGGCCGCCGCCGACGTAGAGACCCGAGCGGGCGTAGTCGCCGTTCTCCGCCATGATGCGATCGAATCGGCTGTTGGCCTGCGCGGACCCCGCGCCGCCGAGCAGCGCCAGCGCGGCCAGCGCCACGATCGGTGCGAACCGCACGCGGGACCGCGTCCGTCGCTCGCTCGGGAAGGGTCGCCCCTCCCGGAAGAAGCGGGTCACGGGATTCGGATTCCGGTGGCGGGATTGCGATCGACGGTCCATGTCTCGGTCCTCCATGGCACGCGGTCTCGTCAGCGCGCTCGAGGCGACCTGCCTCTCTGGCGACGACGGTCGAGTCGAGGGCGGGCGTTCCGTCCCCGTCTCGTGCGTGTCCGTTGAGGCGTGGGAGCGGCGTAGACCGGGCGCAGTTCGGGAATCCGCGTCGCCGCGCTCTCGTCCGGTTCGCGGAAAAAGTGCGGAACCCGGGCGTACGTCGAGGCACGCAGGCCGGCCCGCGGGCGCGGCCCTGCCCTTCGTCTCGCGGCTCGGCGGGCGCGAGACCCGGCTATCCTCGGCGGCGACCGAGGGTCCAGGATCGAGGAGGGGCGAGGGCGTGGCGCTGACCAGGGAACGGGCCGAGGCGGTCTTCGCGGCCTACAGCGAGCGACACGCTCGTTGCGACCTCGCCGGGGTCCTGGCGCTGTTCGCTCCGGATGCGACGGTCGAGGATCCCGTCGGCGCACCGGGCTACGTCGGTCTCGACGCGATCGAGGGGTTCTATTCGGGGACGCAGGCTCGGAACGGTCCGATGACGATCGAGCGGGCGGGCGCGCTGCTCGTCGGGGGCGACGAGCTCGCGGTGCACGTCCGGGCCGAGCTCGAGGCGGCGGGCGCGCCTCCGGCGATGGACGTGATCTACGTGATCGCCGTCGACGAGGCGGGTCGGATCCGTTCGCTTCGGGCGTGGTACTAGCAGCCTGCTCCCGTCGATCGTGTCCTATCCTGCCGCTCGGATCGCGCAGACGGAGCGCGACCGGAAACCGGGAGAACGGGAATGAAGTGGCTCGTCATCGCGGGTGGCACGCTCGTCGTGCTCGCGGTCGCGATGCCCGTCCTCATGTACGTCCAGGGGCGCCTGTCGAACCCCGGTGTCGAGGACGAGGTCCGCAACGATCCTTCGGGTGAGCGCGCGCAGAAGGTCATGCTCCTCACGCTGCCGTCCGGGAGGACGATCCCCGTGAACTTCCTCCGGGAGGACGGGCGCGTCTATGCGGGCGCGGACGGTTGGTGGTGGAAGGAGCTCCGCGACGGACCGCACGAGGTGACGGTCTTCGTGCAGGGCGAGGAGCTGTTCGGCCGTGCTCGCGCCGTCACCGATCAGCCCGAATATCGGAAGGACGTCTTCACCCGGCTTCGGCCGACGGCGCTCCCGGGCTTCGGGACGCTCGTCGAGGTCCTGCTCGATCCGAACGATCCGGGCGGCCCGGTTCGCTAGTCGCGACGGCGTCTACAGGTTCCCCGCACACGCCACCGCGTTCTCGAGCATCCGGTCGACCCGGGCGAGTACGTGATCGACGTCGGTTCCGCCGCCGAGGCCCCCCGCGGCCCCGGCTCGGAGACGCGCGGCGACCCCTTCGACGAGGCAGGCCATCTTCCACCAGCTGAAGGCCCGGTAGTAGTCGACCTGCGAGAGGTCGAAGCCGGAGCGGTCGGCGTACATCGCGATCGCCTCGGCGCGGCGCGGAAAGGCCGGGTGGCGCGTCGGCGAGGGCGAGCCGAAGTCGTGCTCCTCGTCGGGGTCGGTCCAGTAGAGCACGGACCACACGAAGTCGGCGACGGGGTCGCCCAGGGTGCAGAGCTCCCAGTCGAGGACGGCGCGGATCCGGAAGTCGCGCCCGAGCACGGTGTTGTCGAAGCGGTAGTCGCCGTGGACCAGGCCGCAGCCCTGCTGCGCGGGCACGTGCTTCGAGAGCGTCTCGTGGAGCTCGTAGACGACCGGCAGCTCGCGACCCTTCGACGCCTCGAACTGACGAAGCCAGCGCGCGAGCTGTCGCTCGACGTAGGCGTCGCGCCGACCGAGATCGCCGAGTCCGACGGCGTCCGCGTCGAGCTTCGCCATCGCGACCTGTACGTCGATCAGGGACTCGGCGGCCGTCCGGCAGGCGTCCGCGTCCATGTCCTTCGCGTCCTCCGGACCACGGAGGATCCGTCCCTCGGCGAAGCCCATCACGTAGAACTCGGCCCCGATCACCGAGACGTCCTCGCAGTAGGCGACCGCATCCGGAACCGGGATGCCGCATTCCGGGTGGGCGTGGAGCGCCTCGATGATCCGCCACTCGCGACCCATCTCGTGCGCCGTCGCGATCCGCGCCCGCTCCGGCGGGCGGCGAAGCGCCCAGCGATGCCCGTCGGGGCGCTCGACCACGTAGGTCAGGTTCGAGCCGCCGGCGGCGACGAGCTCGAAGGAGAGCTCGGCGTCCGCTCCTTCGACGTTCTCCGCGAGCCAGGACCGGATCGCGGGCAGGTCGAGTCCTCGCACCTCGCTCATCGTTCGCGCGCCTCGTGCATCAGAAGCCCGACGTCGGGGCGTCGGGGTTCAGCGCCGCGCCGAGGGCGGCGTTGTACACGGTGAACGCGACTCCGGCGGTCCGCGGATCGAGGGGATCGGCGCCGTGATAGGCGCCGGGGCAGTTGTAGAGCTCGACTTCGATCCCGGCGGCGAGCAGGTCGAGTCCGTACTGGATGCCTTCGTCCCGGAGCGGGTCGAGGCCGTTCGTCTGGATGAAGGCCGGCGGGAGTCCGCTCAGGTCCTCCGCCCGACCCGGCGCCGCGTAGGCCGGCGTCTTCTCGCGGTCGAAGTCCTCGCCCAGATAGTGGAGCCACATGCCCTCGGCGGCGGCCGCGTTGAACCCCGGGGTCCCCGGCCCCGCCTGACCCATCGAGGGCGTGTTCAAGCGGTCGTCGATCACCGGAATCATCATCGCCTGGTAGCTGATCTCCGGTCCTCCCCGGTCTCGTGCCATCAGGGTGATCGCCGCCGTGAGGGCGCCGCCGGCGCTCCCCCCGGTCACGACCAGGCGGTCGAGATCGGCGCCGAGCGCGTCGGCGTTGTCTGCGGCCCAGAGCAGGGCCGCATAACAGTCTTCGGGCGCGGCGGGGTAGGGGTGCTCCGGCGCGAGCCGGTAGTCGACGGAGACGAGGACGCAGTGGTGGTTCATCGACCAGTTCGCCTCCATTCCGGCGAAGGTCTCGGGATGGAGGAAGCAGAACGCGCCGCCGTGGAAATGGACGAGGAGCGGCAGCGCGCCCTCCGCATCCTTCGGGCGATAGACGAGAACGCGGACGTCCGGGGCGCCCTTCGGGCCGGGGACGAAGCGCTCTTCGATGTCGAGTCGCTCGCGGTGCTCGTCGGTCAGCTCCATCCCGGGGAACAGATCCTCGGGCAGGCTGCGATCGATCGGTAGGAGCTTGTCGGCGCGGGGCATGTTCTTCCTCCAGCGGAGATCCTATCACGCGGAAGGAGTCGTCGAGTCGGTCATCTCGGGCTTGCGATAGGCTTTCTGGGACTCCGATCGAGGTGCCAAGCCATGAACGCGACCGATCTCCTTCGCCCTGCCTTCCTGCTCGCCGCCTGGACCCTGGTGATCACGGCCTGGATGTTCGTGACGCGGATCCCGACGATGGCGAAGCTGAAGATCGATCCGCAGGACGCGCGCGACACTTCGCGCCTGAACGACCTGCTCCCCCACGAAGTGCAGCGGGTCGCGCGGAACTACAACCATCTCTTCGAGCAGCCGACGCTCTACTACGCGGTCGTGCTCATGATCGCGACGATCGGCGCCGTCGACGAACTCCACGTCGCCTGCTCGTGGGCGTTCATGGGGCTGCGCGTCGCTCACTCCTGCGTCCAGGCGACGATCGACGTCGTGCCGATCCGCTTCGGGCTCTTCCTGCTCGCCTGGATCGTGCTGGCGGTGTTGATCCTGCGCGCCCTCGTCGGACTCTTCTAGGCGCTTGCTTCCGCGTAGAACTGCGCGTACCAACGCCGGAAGACCGCGATTGCGGACTCCGTCTCGTTGAGCGCCGGCGTCTCGCGATAGACCTTGTGCTCCCAGATCGGGACGTCGGACTCCCACTGGGCGAAGGCGGCCTCGGAGAGCGCCTTGGCGTAGGCCTCGGTCGCCGCAGGGTCGTCCAGGCGGCCGACGTTCACGACGCCGCGGAGCTCGACGTGCTGATCGTCGACCGGCGTGACGTAGAGCCGCTGCATCGCTTCGAGCCCCGAGTCCTTGACCGTGAGATCCGCGGCGGTCAGCCCGGGCCCGAAGCAGAAGCCGTGTCCCGCGAGGATCGGGTCCTCCAGTCGGAGGTCCGGGACCAGCGCCTCGGGGTCCGATTCCATCGCGACCGTGAAGGTGGGCCCCTCGAGCTCGGGCTCTGCGATCGCGCGCATCAGATGCGTCTCGTGGATGAATCGGAAATGCCCGAAGTCCGCCGTGTTCTCGCAGACCTCCTGGGTGTGCCCTGCGATGGTCCACGTGCGCGACAGGCTCGGCGTCCAGCAGGCATCGTCCCAGTCGGGCATCTCCCAGTCCGGTGCATCGCCGCGCGCGGAGTGCCACACCAGGACGACGCCGTGCTTCTCCCGGACGGGCCACGTCGGCGTCTTCGCATTGGCGGGGATTCGCTTGCCGTACGGCATGCCACTGCAGGCGCCGTCCGCACCGAATCGCCAGCCGTGAAAGGGGCAGACGAGGTCGTCGCCCTCGACCGCGCCGCCGTGGCCCAGGTGGGCGCCCAGGTGCGGGCAGTACGCGTCGAAGACCCGGGCCTCGCCGCTGGTCGCCCGGAAGAGCACGAGCTCCCGGCCGAAGTAGCGGATCGGGCGGACCTCGCCGATCGCGAGCTGATCCGAGCTCGCGACGGCGAACCAGCCCCGCGGATAGGGCGGTAGATCGATCCGTCGGGTCATGGAGATCTCCGACTCATTGGCCGTCGCTACCGCCTAACGACAAGAGTACCCGCCGTCGACCGGCAGCGTATGGCCGGTGATGAAGGACGCCGCCGAACTCGAGAGGAACACGACGGCCGTCGCGATCTCGTCGGGCTGGCCGAGCCGGGCTATCGGGTGGAGGCGCTCGTACTCGTGCTGGATCTGCAGGTCCTCGCGGAGGATCTCGGTCATCGGGGTCTCGATGTAGCCGGGTGCGACGGCGTTCACCCGGACGCCCCGCTCGGCGAAGGCGATCGCGTACTGAGCGGTCATGCCGACGACGGCGTGCTTCGAGGCGATGTAGGCGATTCCGCCGCCCTCGACCATCGACGCCGCGGGTTGGTTCATCGAGATCGGCGAGACGAGGCCCTGGAGGCCGGCGATCGAGGCGGTGTTCACGATTGCGCCACCGCCCCGCTCGGCGAGGAGCGCCGAGCCGTGCTTGAGTCCGTAGTAGACGCCGTTCTGGTTCACCTCGAGGGTCTTCTGGTAGTCGATGTCGCCCACGCCGGCGTTGTTGAAGAGGATGTCGAATCCGCCGAGTGCGTCGATCGTCTGCTGGAGGCTCTTCTCGACCGCGCTCTCGTCGGTCACGTCGAGCTGGAGCGATGCGGCCTCGCCCCCTTCGCCACGGATCGACTCCGCCGTGACCTTCGCGCCGTCGGCGTCGATGTCGGCGCACATCACGCTGGCGCCCGCCTGCGCGTAGCGGATCGCGGTGGCGCGCCCGATGCCGGAGCCGGCGCCGGTCACGAGGGCGACCTTTCCGTCGAGGTCGATCACGGGGGAGAGGGACATGGGGGCTCCTTCCGAGGCGCGCGGCGTGCGCGAATCCTGCGCCTCCGAGTCTGGCACCGCGATCTCGCGCCGGCAATCGCCGGTTCGGCGCGCGTGGCCGGCGCGCTCCCCTAGTCTTCCGCGGGCAGTGCGGTCGGGAACCGGCTAACCCACTGCATGTAGGTGACCATCGCGCGATCGCCGGCGACCAGGCTGCCGACCTTGAAGCGGATCCCCTGGAGCGTGCGGGCATCGTCGACGAGCAGGTCGTCTCCGAACTTCTGCTGCTCGTCGAGGCGGGCGTCGATCTCGCTCTCCGAGAGACCGCCGTCCCTGGGCACCGCCGCGACGTACCAGGTCTGGGCGCGGTCCCCGATCGGCGTGGACGTGAAGATCCCGACCGTCGTGTGATCGGTCACGGTCTGGAACGACACGACGTTCGTGCCCGTCACGCGGATGCGCTGCTCGAAAGCGCCGGTCTCCTTCGAGACGAAGGGGATGTCGAGCTCGATGTGGTGCTCGCCCTCGTAGCGGACGTCCTCGGGCTCGACCGCGAAGTCGAGATCGTGCACGTAGCGCAGGTGCATGAAGTCGAAGGTGTTCCCGATCGAGAGCCAGGGGGCGACTTCGAAGACGTTCGTTCGCTTCACGCGGAAGACGAGGTCCTTCTCCTCGTAGTCGCGAACGGTGGGTGGTGAATAGAGCGGGGTGTCGTCTCCGTGCCAGGCCCAGATCAGACCGAAGGACTCGTGGGTCGGGTAGCTGTGGAGACGTGCCGCCGTCGGGATCGGCCCCTCCGAGGGGATCTTCGCGCAGGATCCGTCGGGCCCGAAGCAGAAGTGGTGATAGGTGCACCGGATCGTGTCGTCGACGACGTCGCCCAGGGCGAGATCCGCACCCATGTGCGGGCAGCGGGCGGTCATGACGACCGGCTCGCCGGAGGCCTTGCGATAGACTACAACCCGGCCGGAGAGGAAGTCGGCGCCGACCGGATCCGACGCGGGAACCTCTTCGGAGGTCGCGACCGCGTACCAGCCCTGGGGCTGGGGGTCGCCCGGGCGGATCGCGGCGTCGAGGCGCTGCCAGTCGGTGTCTTCGGCGGATGCGGCGCTGGCCATCGGTGGCTCCTTCGTTGCGGGCGCTCAGGCCGGGTCGATCATCGACTCCTTCAGGTAGAGCGAGTCGATGTACTCCCGGACCGCCTGGATCTTCCCGTCGCGCACGTCGAAGACCAGGCAGTGGTCGGTCTGGTATTCGTTGCCGTTGAGTCCGGTCGAGCGGTGGGTCATCTCGACGACGACGTGCTCGCCCTGCGTGACGACGAGGTGCGTCTCGAGGTCGTAGGAGCTCATGCCCGTCGTGAAGAGGCCCTTGTCGACGGCGAAGTAGCCCTCGAAGATGTCCTTCCGTCCGAAGAACTTGCCGGGCCAGGGGAGCGAGGGCGGCGTGGTCCAGGTCGCGTCCTCGGCGAAGGCTTCGTAGGCCGCGTCGTGGCGGCCGGCCTTGATGTCCTCGAGGTACTCGAGGACGACGGTCTTCGGGTCCAGGGCCATTCGTGGGTCCTCCTTCAGGCCTCGACCTCGACCGCGGTGATCGAAGGGTCGAGGGTCACGACCATGTCCTTCATCATGGCGCCCAGGGCATCGGGCTCCATGACGCACTCGGCGCACTCCTCGTTCACGCCCGGCACGTAGCGGACGCGGAGCACGCCACCGTCGTCGGACACGAGCGTCACGCTCCCGCCCTCGGGCTTCACGATCTCGTTGAACTGCTCGACGACCTGACGGGCGCCTTCGGACATGGGAACTCCTGATTCGAGCAGGCTGTGCGGCGGCAACTCCGCCGAGCGCCCGCAGGCGGCGGCTAGGACGTCAGTCTCGCCCTTACCTTGGGGGCGACCTCGGCAGCGAGATCGCGGATCTCGTCCTTGCTCCAGATCGCCGTCGGGATCGCCGGATAGTCGATGATCACGAAGGGAAAGTCGGGCACGCCCGACAGCTTGGCCATCGCCTGGGCAGAGCCCTCGACGGCCTTGTGGATGATGGCGGCGGTCGGAATGCCCGCCCACTCGAGCTCGATCGCGTCACGCAAACTGCGTGCAGAGCAGCTCCCTCAACCTCCGAAGCCGGCGATCGCCAGCGAGGTCTCCGAGGTGAGGCGTGCCCAGTCCGCCGGCTCCGGCGCGACCGAGACCGACGACTTGAGGACGCGGACCGCCGCGATCGTGTCGTCGTCACGGGTGAGTTTCTCGTAGACGGCGTCGAGGAAGAGCTTCGATTCGCCGAGTCCGTTGGCGACCAGGCCGAGCACGCGGCCGTCGAGGCTCGCCGGCCGCGAGGGCAGGGCGCGCTCGTCCGTCCGCGCGAGCGGGCCGCTCGTCGGGTCGAGTCCGATCAGGGGTTTGTCGGTCATGTCGTCCTCCTGGCGTCGGTGCGCTCGGGCACCGTCGGGTGGAATCGTTTCACGCGGGCGTGATCACCGGCTCGGTGATCGCGATCGCGAGATGGGGAAGCAGCACCCAGGTCTGGGCCATGCCATCGCCGCCGGCCGCGACGATCAGGATGCCTTCCTTCTTTCCGATACCGACGATCCGGCCGTTCGGCCCGGGATCCTCGGTGAACTTCGGGAAGAGGTAGTCACGGATGTCGGCCTTCGACCAGCCCGCGCGATCGAAGAAGCGCTGGTGTTCCGGGCCGACCACGAGCATCGCCGTCGTGTCCTCGCCCAGGAACTCGTCCCCGGCGATGCCGTTGCGGCGGAGCGTCGCGAGCATCGACTCGCAGAGCTCTTCCGGTGCCCGCGAGGTGAAGTCGACGGCGGAGTCCACGGTCATGACCGAGTGGACGGTGACGGCGCTCTCGTCGGCGCGAAAGCCCCGTTCGACGTGCATCGGTGTCCAGTTGCTCGCCTCTTCGTTCTCGCCGAAGCAGAAGCTGAAGCGATGGGGACTCGAGAAGCTCGCGCGATCGAGCACGCCCGGGATGGCGCGGCAGACGTTGCGGACCACGAGGCGGAGGGCGCGGCCGATCGACGCGTTGGCCCGGAAGCCCGGACCCATGCATCCGGCGCCGCACTCGATCCCGATCTGCGTGCGGATCGGGCCGTTGACCACGACGGTCTGGACCGCCCCTGAGAGGGTGCCCGTCGTGCTGTGACAGTTGGCCTTCTCGTGGAGATGGGCGCGGACGGCGGCCACGACGACGGGGAAGTATTCGGGGCGGCAGCCGGCCATGACGGCGTTGATGGCGGCGTGCTCCGCGGTGACCCGCACCTCGCGGGTGGGGACTTCGCCCAGGAGCACGTCCGGGGCGAGGCCGCCCGCGGCGAGGAAGGCCTCGACCCGCTCGGGCGTCGGCGCCACGATCGGCAGGCCGTCGGTCCAGCCGTTCGCGTGGTAGGTCTCCTGGAGGTCTTCTTCGTCACGAAAGGCGTGGGCCTCTGCGGCGAGGGCGGTCGCGGCCATGGCTGGGGCGCCTCCTGCGGAGCGGGGGATTCCGTGCGTCGGAAACACGGTTCCACAGATCGCCGGAGGCGGCCACCACGCAGATCCGCCCTCCGATCGGCCATCCCGCGCGCATCTCGGAGTGGCTAGGATCCGGGATCCGGTGGCAGCGAGCCGTCGGGCCCGGCAGGAGAACACGTGATGACCCCGACCTATCGGTTCGACGGCGACGAGATCGACTGGATCGACTTCGACGATCCCAGCCAGGACTATCCGTGCAAGTACCAGATGGCGATCCTCGGGGCCGACCCCGCGACGAACCGCATCGACCTGATCGTGAGGTGGCCGCCGAACTCCTACTGCCACTTCCATCGCCACGTCGCCGACACGGCGATCCTCGTCCTCGAGGGCGAACAGGTCGTGACCGAGATCCTCGACGACGGATCCGAGGGCGAGACGAAGGTGCGTCCGGCCGGGACCTACGTGATGAGCAAGGGCGGCGAGGCGCACATGGAGAAGGGCGGACCGAACGGCGCGACGGTCTTCTTCGCCTTGCACTCGGTCGAGGGCACGGTCTTCGAGACCCTCGACGAGGACATGAACGTGCTCGACGCGTCGACGGTCGCCGAGACCGCGAGCAACCTCGGCTTTGCGAATCCCGGGGCGGCTGCGTGACTCGGCGACCAGCGCGATGACCTCGCCTCCCGCCGATCTCGCGCCGTCGGGACGCGCACTCACACCGGCGGGACTGCACGCGATTCGCCGGAACTTCTCGACCGAGGAGAGCGTGGCTCGGGCGCGGGCCTTCCAGCCCCGGTCGACCGACGTCTTCATCGCGACCTACTCGAAGTCCGGAACGACGCTCCTCCAGCAGATCGTGCACGGCCTGCGCACGAAGGGCGACATGGACTTCCGGGACATCTCGGAGGTCGTACCCTGGATCGAGGTCGCCCACGACCTCGGGCAGGACCTCGAGGCCGAGCAGAAAACTTCTCCCCGCGCGTTCAAGACCCACTTCGACGGCGACTCCCTCGCGATCGGCGGGCGCGTCGTCTACGTCGTACGGGAGCCGATCGCGGCGCTCGTCTCCTTCTACCACTTCAACTCGGGCTGGTTCATGGAGCCGGGGGCGATGAGCCTCGAACGCTTCGCCCTGGAATACATCCTCGGGCGCCGCGGGCGCCACGACTACTGGCACCACGTCGCGTCGTGGTGGCCACGGCTCGCGAGTGAGGACGTGCTGCCTCTCTGCTACGAAGACGTCGTCGCCGATCTACCCGGGACCGTCGCGCGGGTCGCGCGCTTCATCGGCGTCCCGGACGAGCCCGAGCGTCTCGAGATCGCGACCCGCCAGGCGAGCAAGTCGTTCATGCAGCAGTACCCGACGCTCTGGGAGGACGAGCGGCTGCGGGAGTACTGCAATCCGGCGATGGGACTGTCGCTCGAGTTCAAGGGCACGAAGGTCCGGGCGGACGACGCGGGGGAGCGCGCCGGCGAGCAGCTCGATCTCGTGACGGGCGCCGTGCGCGAAGCCTGGGACGCGCGTTGGACCGAGGTCGTCGCGGGCCCGACCGGCTGCGCGGACTACGCCGCACTGCGCGCGCGAATCGGCGAGATGGGTCCCCCCTAGGAAGCCGGCTCGGACGCCCTATGCTCCCGCTGCCCCCGCCCTGGAAGCCCGGAGCTCCGCCCCGTTGTCCCACGCCGCATCCCCCGAGTCCGACCCGTCGCCTTCGGCAGCGAATCGAAACGGTCTCGGAGAAGCCGTCGAGACGTTTCGGCTGCCTCACTACGGCGCGCTCTGGGGCTCGAACCTCATCCAGTTCGTCTGCTTCCACGTCTTGTTCATGGCGATGCAGTGGCTCGTCACGAGCCTGACGGATCTACGAGCGGGGGTGACCTTCCTCTCGATGATCCAGGGCGCCTCGATCGCGATCGCTTCGCCTTTCGCCGGCGTCGTCGTCGATCGCTACGCGAAGCGGAATCTGATCGTGCTCGGTCGCCTCGGTCTCGTGGGTGTCGCGACGACGACCGCGCTGCTCGTCTACGCCGGGGCTCTCGAGTACTGGGGGCTCGTCGCGATCGGTGTCGTCGGAGGGGCGCTGGCGTCCGTACTCGGGCCGGCGACCCAGACCTTCGTCGTCGATGTCGTCGGTCGGAACCGGACCCAGCACGCGGTGACCCTCAACTCGATCGGCTCCTCGTTCGGGACGGTCGGGGGCGCGGCGCTCGCCGGGGTGTTGATCGGGGCCGTCGGGGTCGTCGGGACCTATCTGATCGCGGCGGTCGGCGTCATCGTCTCGGCCTTCGCGGTGCTTCGGATTCCGACGCTCGGGCGTGCGGAGCGCAGCGAGCGGACCTCGCTGGGCCGCGATCTGCGCGAGGGGTTCGCCTACGTCCGCGAGCGGCCCGCGCTGATGTTGGCGCTCCTCGCCTGCGCGATGGCGATCTTCAACGGGGCGATCGGGCCGATGCGGGTGATCTTCGCGAAGTACGTCTTCGAGGCGGGGCCCAGCGGATTCGGCGCGATGTCCGCGGCGCACGGGATCGGCACGATGGGGGCCGCGCTCTTCCTGACGCTCAGACCGCCGACGAAGAATTTCGGGCTGCTGATCACAGGGACGATGTTCCTCTACGCCGTCGGGATCCTGCTCTTCTCGTTCGCCTTCTCGTTCGAGTACATCCTCGCCGTCGAGCTCTTCCTGGGCGTGGTCGGCCAGGCCTGGAACATCTGCGCGATGGTGGGCTTCCAGCTCGTCGTGCCCCCGGAGATGCGCGGTCGCGTCCTCAGCATGGTGCTGACCCTCGCGCAGCTCGGCTTCGTCGGCGCCGGCCTCGTCGGACTGCTCGCCGACGCGGTGGGGGACCAGCTCGCGGTCGGGATCTTCGGGGCCATCCCGACGACCCTGCTCGCCCTCCAGCTGCTCTTCGGCTGGCGGGTCCTCAAGCAGATGCAGGTCGGCCGCTGAGCTTCCCGGCGAGCGCCCGCAGCCGGAGGAGCCGCAGCCCCGGCGAGCGCCCGCAGCCGGCGGAGCGGCAGCCCCGGCGAGCGCCCGCAGCCGGCGGAGCGGCAGCCCCGGCGAGCGCCCGCAGCCGGCGGAGCGGCAGAC
>JANSYR010000004.1:300000-440654 GCA_024742285.1 bacterium
TATCCGGATGCCCAGATGCTGCGGGATCGGCTGAACGTGGCCGCCCAGCGCTGGCCGCGAAGCGAGGCGATGCCCGAGGGCGTGGTCGCGCTCTCGAAGGCAGTCGAGTCGTACTACGAGAGCGGGGAGAATCCTCGCCAGCGGATCCTCTAGTCCCGTGGCCTCCGCAGCGGAAACCGCGCGAGGGGTTCGGGACGAGGTGCCGTCCGTCCGCGGTGGCGGGACCGACGCGCTGCCGCGGCTCGAGCTCCGCGTCGAGCGTCTCCAGCTGACCTTCCGCTTCACCCTCGCGTTCCATGCCCGGGAGGTGCGCTTCGAGGTGGCACACGGGGACGGCCCCTTCGAGCGCATCTTCCCCGAGACCTTTTCGTTCCACGCGAGCCGTCACGATCCGACCGAGCTCTTCCTCCAGCTCGACGATCTCCTGACCAAGTCCCGGCTGCTCGGGGGGCGCGCGAGTCCGCGGGATCAGCGCAATCTGATGACCCGGATGCTCGCGGCGGCCCCGCGCTATCTCGACGGGCTGGTCGAGCATCTCGAGGGGGGCGATCGACTACGCGCGGACGCGCGCATGCGCTTCCACCAGGACGTCGCACTTCTGTCTCAGGTCCTTCTCCGCTTCATCGAGACCCATGAGATCGACGGCGGTCGTCAGATCCGAGTCGCCGGGTTCAGCCTGCGTCGGCGCATCTTCCAGTCGCTTCGCGTGCTGGTCGAGGATCGCGTCGAGCCCGACTACCTGTCCGCCTATCTGGCCGGCGAGGTCCAGCTCGTCGATCCCGGGGACGACCCGACCGAGAGCGGTTTCTTCCAGGTGCTCGAAGGCGGGGAGACCGAGGCCCAGAACCGGATGATCCTCCGGATGGCGGAGCGCGCCTTCTATCTCTGGCTCGAGGGCGTCTGCCTCGACGAGGAGAACCAGGCGTTCGAGAAGGAGGACTCGCCCTTCGGAACCCGCGAGGAGGAGGTCCTCGCCGCGATCCTCGGGACCGGCGCCGAACGGATCGAGCGAAGCGGCGATCTCAGCCCCTTCCTCCGTCGACCCGGAAGCAACTGCCGCCGGCTGCTGGGCAAGCTCGAGCACTGGTTCCTGCGCGTGTACGACATCCGCCATTCCTCGGCGATCATCAATCACGGGGCCGGGCTCGAGGGCGGGGCGGAGCCGAACGGCGCCGACCGCAGCCTGACCTGGCATACGCCGAAGATCCACCTGTCGGTGCTCCTCGGCCTGCTGCTCCCCTACGTCGGGGCGGCCTTCGCCTACGACCAGGCGCCCCGGGCCTTCGACCTGGTCTGTGCGGCGGAGGTCGTCTTCGTCTACGCCGCCGCGATCTGGTTCCTCCTCTACCGCTTCTGCTGGAAGCGGGACCTGTCCTTCTTCCACGCCTCGGTTCCCCGGATCGGCGCGGGGATCATCGTCGGCTACCTGCCGGTGTTCTTGATCGACGAGGTCTGGGATCTCGCGAGCCGCGCCCAGGTGGCGCTCGATTCGGTGGTGCTCCTGCTGGCGCTGGTGACGCTGCTCTACATCTACGTCGAGGTGGCTCGGCGGATCCCGGATACGGCGGTCGCCTTCTCCCGCGCCCGATCGATCTTCCTGCTCGGCGTCGTGGAGGCGTTCGGGGTCGGCGTGGTCATGACCAGCCTGATCGGGCCCTTCATGGCGACCCGGAACTGGTCGCCGGACACGGGCGAGGTCGGGATCGCGGTGCTTCGGGAGTCGATGGATCCGATGATCGGCCAGCTGCCCCACATCGTGGGCTTCGAAGGGATGTACGTCTTCCCCTCGGCGCTCCTGCTGATGACCTTCCTTTCGTTCTTCATCGGGATCTTCCTCCAGCTGATGTGGGAAGAGCTCCCGATCACGGAACCGCTCTGATCGGTGGGCGCTTCGCGCCCGCCGATCAGAGCGTTCAGGACTCTTTACCTCGGGCGCAGCGCGCCCTTGGGCTGAAGGCTCTGCTTGCCGACCAGGGGTCTCGGGCTGACGGACCCTCGGATCCGTGGCTTGGGTAGCGACGCCGTCGGGCTGGTCGTAGACTTTCGCGACTGTGCACCCATCTACGAAGGAAGCGTCTATGGAGAGCGAGCACCGACGCGTGCTCATCATCGGGAGCGGGCCGGCCGGCTACACCGCCGCCATCTACATGGCGCGGGCCGGCCTCGGGCCGCTGATGCTGGCTGGGCTCAACTTCGGCGGTCAGCTGATGATCACGACCGATGTCGAGAACTACCCGGGCTATCCCGACGGCGTGACCGGACCGATCATGATGGAGGAGTTCCAGAAGCAGGCGGAGCGGTTCGGGACGACGATCCTCTATACGGACGCGACGAGCGTCGATTTTTCCGAGCGCCCCTTCAAGGTCTCGACGGACAGCACGAACTACACCGCCGACGCGGTCGTGATCGCGACCGGCGCCTCGGCGCGTTGGCTCGGTCTCGATTCCGAGCAGGAATTCGTCAACAAGGGCGTCTCGGCCTGCGCGACCTGCGACGGGGCGCTCTTCCGGGACAAGCCGATGGCGGTCGTCGGCGGCGGCGACACGGCGATGGAGGAAGCGCTCTTCCTGACCCGCTTCGCCACCAAGGTCACGCTCGTGCATCGCCGTGGCGAGCTCCGCGCCTCGAAGATCATGCAGGAGCGCGCGCTCGAGAACGAGAAGATCGAGTTCGCCTGGCACTCCGAGGTCGACGAGGTTCTCGGTGGTGATTTCGTGACCGGCGTACGCCTCAAGGACGTACGCGACGCCTCGACCCGCGAGATCGATCTCGAAGCACTCTTCATCGCGATCGGCCACCAGCCGAACACTTCCCTGTTCAAGGGACAGCTCGAAATGGACGATGCGGAGTACCTGAAGGTGAAGCCGGGCTCGACGTACACGTCGGTCGAAGGGGTGTTCGCGTGCGGCGACGTGGCGGACCCGATCTATCGGCAGGCCGTGACGGCGGCTGGGACCGGTTGCATGGCGGCGATCGACGCGGAGCGCTGGCTCGCCGAACAGGGGATCGGCTGATTCCGGATCGACCGATCACCCCGCACCAGGAGTAGACGTCGCATGACGCTCTCGCGAGAACATTTCGAGGAGCTGACGAAGCGCTCCCCGGACATCATCGTGGGAACCGACCGCAAGGGCCGGGTCGTCTACTACAACGACGGGGCGCATGACTCCCTCGGCTACGAGAGCGACGAAGTGCTGGGCGAGTTCGTCGGGCTCTTCTACCCGAGCGTCGAGGAGGCCAAGCGCGTCGCCGAGGCGATGCGCGGTCCCGAGCACGGTGGTACCGGCGTCTGCAACACCCTCGAGACCCAGTTCGTCGCCCGAAGCGGCGATCTGATCCCGGTCGCGATCTCCGGCACGGTCCTCTACGACGAGAAGGGCGAAGAAGACGGTACGATCGGCTTCGCAAAGGATCTCCGCGAGATCCTTCACAAGGATCAGCTCGCGACCCTCGGCGAGGTCGCGATCGGCCTCTCTCACGAGATCAACAACCCGCTCTCGGTGATCGTGAACCAGGCGACGCTGCTCGAGAACGACATCGCGGGCCTCGCCGGCGAATCCGATTCCTCCGTCGAGAACGAAAGGCTCGATGCGATCCGCCGCGAAGTCGGGCGGATCACGGAGGTCGTCGAGCGTCTCGCCGACATGGTGAAGAGCGACAGCTACGAGACGACCAACTACGTGGGTCCGGCACGGATGGTCGATCTTCGGAGCGACGACCGGAAACGCCACGAGCCCGACGCTCGCCTCGCGGGACTCCGGATCCTGGTCGCGGACGACGACGCGGGTATCTGTCGCACGCTCAAGGATCTACTCGAGGTCGACGGCTGCGAGGTCGAGATCGCGGACAACGGCGCCCTGGCCCTCGAGATCCTCGAGCGCGAACGCTTCGACCTGCTGCTCTCGGACGTCGTGATGCCGAAGATGGATGGCCACGAGCTCTATCTGCGCGTACGGTCGGCCTACCCCGAGATGCCCGTGCTGATGATGACCGCGTTCCACTACGACAAGGACCACATCATCAAGCGAAGCCGGATGGAAGGTCTCGAAGGCGTGATCTTCAAGAAACCGGTCGATCCGGAGCGTCTCCGCCAGGTGATCGCGGAGTCCGTCGGTCGCAGTTGATCGGAGCGACCTGACGCGGTTCGCCGCCGGTCGTCTCGGCGTGATCTAGCGCGAACCATCGCCGGTCGTCTCGGCACGCGCTTCCGCGGCGATCGCCTCGACGAAGCTCGCCAGCGCAAGTACGCAGGTGTCCCCGTCCGCGTCGCCCGTTCGATCGCCGTAGAGACGGCCCTCTCCCGAGCCGTTCGCGTCGGTGTAGACGAGATCGCCGCTCAACGCGTCCGCGAAGAGCTTGAGTTCGGTTACCTCGATCCGCTCCTGCCCGTTGTCGAAGAAGCCGAAGGGGACCTCGATCCCGTCGGTGCGGGATCGTGCCTCGAAGAGCATCACCGACACGGGGATCGGCGAGCGCGGGCTCTCGAGGATCAGGCAGGAGTTCGCGTCCAGCAGGAGGTCGTCCCCGTCCGAGAGGTCGCCGCCGCGCTGCGTGTTGCGGACGATCCAGATCGGGTCGCTCACCTCGAGCGACCGGGACCCGAGGACGAGGGTGCCATGGATGGGCACGCCGATCTCCTGGACGCGGAGCTCGACGTCGTAGGTTCCGCGAACGTCGCCGCCACTCGAGCAGGCCGTGAGCGTCGCGACGAAAGCGAGTGTGAAGGCGAGTGCGGAAGCGAGGAGGAACGAACCGAGGCCGGCGCGCGAGGCGCGGCCTCTCGGCATGCGCGTCATGCGGCGAACCACCCCTGGATCCCGCCGATCAGGATCAGGTAGAGCGCGCGATAACCCACCTGGATCAGGTAGAGCCGCGCGCTCCAGCCCGAGAAGAGCGCATCGGACAGCATCGCCATCGCGACGATCCCGAAGCCGACGATCGCCCCGGCCAGGAGCCCCGGTCCGACCCCCGTGATCCCGAGGCCGCCGAGCAGCCACGCCATCGCGAGGGAGGCGACGAAGCAGGAGAAGACGCTGCCAGCGATCTCGCGACCTGCGGGCCCGGCGTCCCCCTCGTCGAGGCCGATCTCGGCCATCCACGCCGGCCCGAAGAGCGCCGGGGAATACCAGGCCGCTCCGAGACCACCGGCCACGACGGTGGAGAGGGCGATCGCGATCCAGTCGAAGTCCATGGGCGGTCCCTCCGCTTCGGAGTCCGCGTCACTCTAGGCTACCTTCGTTCGTCCCCGCTCCCCCGCTCCCCCGCGCCTGCCCCGAGGCTCCAGCATGACCGACGCCTGCTCCCCGGCTCCCGACGCCGGCCCGAAGTCGCCCCGGGCCTCGACGATCCGGCCGCCGATCGTGGTTCGCCAGCCGCGCCTCGAGCTCGGGAACCGGTCGACGTCCGAACGCCCGCCGATCGATCGGTACTGGTGGGGCGGAGACCCCTTCCAGACCCACTTCCTGAACGCGCTCTCGTCGACCTTTCCCTTCGGCGAAGCGTTCTTCGTTCGTTCGGTCCGCCACTACGCCGACCGCCTCGACGATCCCGACCTCGCGAAGGAGATCCGGGCGTTCGCCGCCCAGGAAGGCCAGCACAGTCGGCTCCACGACGATCACGTGGAGCTGCTCCTCGCCCAGGGCTACACCGCCCTCGAGACCCGCAACCGCTTCTTCGACCGAATCGTCCGCTGGCACAACCGCCGCACGCCTGCCTTCGCGCTCGCGGTGACCGCGAGCCTCGAACACCTGACCGCGCTGCTGGCGCGTCAGGTGCTGGACGAGGAGGCCGACTGGACCCGGACGATGGATCCGCGGATGCGGTCCCTCTGGCGCTGGCACGCCCTCGAGGAGTCGGAACACAAGGCGGTGGCCTTCGATACGTACCGTGCGATGGACCTGCCCTACGGGCTGCTCGTCTTCGCGATGGTCCTCAGTACCTTCGATCTCGCGATCGAGACCTTCCAGCGCATGCTCTACATGTTCTGGAAGGACGGCCGACTCTTCGATGGAGCGGCCTGGCGTCGTGGTGGGCGTTTCCTCTTCGGACGAGGCGGCTTCCTGCGCGGACTGGGAGCCGACTACCGGGCCTGGTTCCGCCGCGACTTCCACCCCGACCAGATCGACGATCGCGCGACGATCGAACGCCTCGGACCGATCGTCGACGCCGAGATCGCCGAGTGGGCGGCGGCGTCCGCCGCCCGCTGAAACAACCCGATACGGGAGACCGCCTTGTTCCAGAATCTCACGACCGAAGTCGAGGGGCCGATCGGTCGGCTGACGCTGACCCGCGGCGAGAAGCTGAATCCCCTGGGTACGGACACCCTCGAAGAGATCGCCCTCGCTGCACGTCATTTCGACGAGGAGACCGAAGCGAAGGTGGTGATCGTGTCCGGGGCCGGTCGTGCCTTCTCGGCCGGCGCGGATCTCGACAGTTTCTCGAAGAAGAGCGACAAGTCGACCCGCGAGGTCGCGGAAATCGGTCGTCGGATGGCGGAGGCAGTCGAGGCGATGCACGCGATCACGATCGCGAAGATCCAGGGGTGGTGCGTCGGGGGCGGACTCGTGCTCGCCGCGGCCTGTGACCTCCGCTTCGCAACGGAAGAGACCCGCTTCTCGATTCCCGAGGTGGATCTCGGGATTCCCCTCGCCTGGGGCGGAATCCCGCGCCTCGTGCGTGAGATCGGGCCGGCGCTGACGAAGGAGCTGGTGTTGACCTGCCGACCCTTCGACGCCGCCGAGGGCAAGGCTTCGGGTTTCCTGAACCGCGTCGTCCCCGCCGCGTCCCTCGACGCCGAGGTCGAGACGGTGGCTGCTTCCCTCGCGAAGAAGGCGCGTCACGCCCTCTTCTCCACGAAGCGCCACGTGAACGCCGTGACCGACCAGATGGTCGGAACGGGCCGGAGCTGGGCGGATGCGGACGGGCTGGTGACCGGCTTCTCGGATCCCGAGTGTGCCGAAGCGCGGCGCGAGTACCTGAGCGAACGTGCGAAGGGACGTTAGGCGACCGGGATCGTCGCCGACGATCGCTACTGTGCGGTCGGAACCGCCGGCGCGCCCGGTCCGGGCTGCACGCTCGTCTCGAAGCCGAGCTCGCGAAGGCGGGCGTCGATCGCGAGGTGGAAGGCCGGCGTGATTCCGAAGGTGACCTCCTGGAGCGCCGCCATGCTGTCCTGGTTCATCTGCCCCGAGGTCTCGAGACTCTTGCGTCCGAGGGGCGAATCCCAGAATTCGACGAGGGCTTCCATCTCCTTCTCGTCGAAGTACTTCGCGTAGACCGGCGCCATCACCTTCGTCAGGTAGTCGAGGTCACCGAGCTTCTCGCCGAACTTCGCCTGGGCCTCTTCGAGGACGATCTGCTGCATCTGCTCGGTGACCTCCGCCCCGCTCGCCGCGATCTGCATCAGCGTCTCGTTGGCGGCCTGATAGGCGATGCTGTCACCGTACGAGACGTAGGTGTTCTGGATCTCGAGGTAGGCGCGCAAGGACTTCCTGAACGCAGCCGAAGGGCCCTTCTCGTCCTCGGCGGCGGCGGTCGTCGCCCCGGCGAGGGAGACGACCGAGAGGATCGCGGTGGCGACGAGGAGGCGGGAGATTCGGGCGACGGACATGCTGGACTCCTGGCCTCGTTCTGCGAGGCGCGGCTGGACCGAAAGGCGTTCGGTTCGGATCGGCCGGATGGGGGCTTCCCTTTCGCGGACTCGCGGGCCGCGAGCGTAGAGGGCGCCCGAGGATAGGGGGCGCTCTCCGGAACCGCCTGCTTCCCGGGTCAGGAACCGCCTGCTTCCTCAGGCACCGCCCCGCGACTCCGAGTGCCCTCGCGAGGTCTCCTGCGGGTGACCGGGAGAGTGGCGGCCAGGGCGAGCCCGCGGACCTCGAGGGCGCCGGCTTCCAGGAGGGCGCTCGCGGCGGCTTCGAGGGTCGCCCCGGTCGTGAGGACGTCGTCGACGAGGGCGACACGGGGATCCCCCGGGAGGTTCCTCGGTGCCCGGAACGCCCGTCGGACATTCTCGCGCCGCGCCTCGCCCCGGAGTGAAGCCTGGGGGCGGGTCGGCCGGAAACGCTCGAGGAGATCCGGTCGGAAGGGCCGGCCGAGCCGGGCAGCGACCCGGCGAGCCAGGGCGTCGGCCTGATTGAATCCCCGCTCGCGCTGGCGTGCAGCGTGGAGCGGCAGACTCGTGACGAGATCGACGTGCCCGCCCGCTTCCCGGGCCACCCGTTCGCCGAGCGCGTCGGCGAGGGCGTCGATCGCGCGCTCGACGGCGACGGACGGTCGGCCCTGCGCTCGCTTGCTCGCCGGGATCCACCGCGCGATCGGGCCCGAGTAGCGAAGGGCGGCATGGCTCGCCTGGAGCGCGCTCCCCATCGCCAGGCACCGGGGACAGCCCGAAGGCCCGGTGCGTCGCCCGCCGCAACGCGGACAACCGTCGGCCCGCCGCCACCAGGGGAGCGCCCGCGCGCATTCGCCACAGAAGGCGCTCGGACGTCCGGGCGAGGGGGAGCGGAGGGGCTGCGCACAGACGACGCAGCCGGTGGGGAGGAGCGCGTCGACGAAGCGCGCCGATGCGCGGCGCCAGGTCCCGGTCATCGCAGGTTCTCGCCTCTTCCGCGTTCGCGGCGGGAGTCGGAGCGTCGTGACGGGATCGACGCGTGGCGGGACCGAGGTGGGGGAAAGCGAAAGGGACCGCGATCAGGCCGCGGGGAAGGCGCCCTCGTCGTCGACGTCGATCTCGTCGACGACCGAGGGATTCGGATCGACGCCCTCGATCTCGAGGTCGATCCTCGGCGCATCGCGCCAGAGGCGTTCGAGGTCGTACTGCTCGCGGGTCTCGGGGTCGAACACGTGGACGATCGCGTCGTTGCAGTCGATCAGGACCCAGTTTCCGTCGGATTCGCCCTCGACGCCGAGCGGCGGCTCGCCGTGCTGCTTGAGCACTTCGACGACCGCATCGGAGATCGAACGTACCTGTCGGTCGGAGCGGCCCGTCAGCAGGATGAACGAGTCGGCGTACGAAGTCAGGGTTCGCATGTCGAGGGCGACGGGACGCTCGGCCTTCCGGTCGAGGGCGGCCTCCACGATCCATCGCGCCTTGGTCTTGGGATCGGGGATTTCCAACGTGCTCTCCTGGAGGCCCGGCCGGCGGTGCCGGCGGGGCGCTCTCTCTAGGGTCGCGCTTGAAGCGGCCGCGGACCATAGCGTCCGCTGGATTCGATGCTCGCGCGGATCGATTCGGGGACGAGGAAGCGGATCGAGCGCCCGCTTCGGCAGGCCTCCCGGACCTTGCTCGACGAGATGTCGAGGGCGGAAATCGGGACCAGCTCGATCCGGGTGCCCGCTTCCCTGTGGGTGGCCGCGTGCCCGTCCGGCGACACGTCGAAGGCGTCGCGCACGATCTCGGGCATCCGCTCGCGGAGGTCGCCCATCTGTCCGGGCGGTCGGGTCATCACCGCGAGGTCCGTGAGCGCGAAGATCTCCTCGGGGGCGCGCCAGTCGCCCATCTCGGCGAAGGCGTCCTGGCCGACGATGAAGACCGTGCGACGGCGCCCGGCTTCGCGCTCGCGAATCGCGGTCAGCGTGTCGACGAGAAAGGAGGGCCCCTCCCGGTCGACTTCGATCCGGTCGACCGAGAACTGCTTCGCCTCGGCGATCGCGGCCTCGACCCAGGCGAGTCGTTCCCCGGTCGGGGCGATGGGGTCGGTCTCGTCCGCGGTCTTGTGCGGCGGAATCCGGCTCGGGATGAAGAGCACGCGCTCGAGGTCGAGGGCCTCCCGGACCTCCTCCGCTGCGCGCAGGTGTCCGAGGTGGATCGGGTTGAAGGTGCCGCCGAAGAGCCCGATCCGTTCCGGAAGGGCGGTTGCGGACGTCACCCGCGCAGCTGCCCTTCGCCCATCAGCACGAACTTCCGCGTCGTCAGCCCCTCGAGACCCATCGGGCCGTAGGCGTGGAGCTTCGAGGTCGAGATGCCGATCTCGGCGCCGAGGCCGAGCTGGAATCCGTCGGAGAAGCCGGTCGAACAGTTCACGCCGACGGTCGAGGAGTTCACGCGGCGCAGCCACTCCTGACTGTTCGCGTAGCTGTTCGTGATGATGATCTCCGTGTGGTCCGAGCCGTAGCGGCGGATGTGGTCGATCGCGCCGTCCATGTCGTCGACGATCTTGACCGCGAGGATCGGGGCGAGGAACTCCGCGGACCAGTCCGCCTCGGCCGCGGCGACCGCGTCTCCGAAGACTTCGACGGTTCGAGCGCAGCCTCGGATCTCGACGCCCGCCTCGTGGAGGTCCTTCAGGACGGCGGGGAGGACGGTCTCTGCAGCGCCCACGTGGCAGAGCAGCGTCTCGAGTCCATTGCAGACCGGCATCTGACGCATCTTCGATTCGTGCACGATCCCGACGGCCATGTCCACGTCGGCGCTCTCGTCGATGAAGACGTGACACACGCCGGCGTCGTGGGCGATCACGGGGATCGTCGACTCGGCCATGACCTTGCGGATCAGCCCTGCGCCGCCGCGGGGGATCACGAGGTCGATCGAATCGTTCAGCTTGAGCATCACGTCGATCGCGGCGCGATCCGTGGTCGGCAGGAGGGTGATCGCGTCCTCGGGAACGTCCGTGTCCCGTGCGGCCGCGCGGAGCTCTTCGCCGAGGGCCTGGTTCGAGTGGAAGGCCTCGCTCCCGCCGCGCAGGATCACCGCGTTCCCCGCCTTCAGGCAGAGCGCCGCCGCGTCGACCGTCACGTTGGGCCGCGCCTCGTAGATCATCGCGATCACGCCGAGCGGAATCGCCATCTGCCCCACGCGGAGGCCGTTGGGCCGCACGCTGTGGTTCGAGATCCGACCGACGGGATCCGGGAGCGCGATCACGTCGTGGAGTCCCTGGATCATGTCGGCCCACTTGCCGTCGGAGATGCCGAGTCGGTTGCGCATCGTCTCGGCGACGCCCTTCTCGGCCGCTTCCGCGACGTCCTTCGCGTTCGCCTCCATGATCCGGTCGCGCGCCGCCTCGAGTCTCTGCGCGGTCCGGGCGAGCCAGGCATTCTTGCGGGCGGTCGATAGCTCGCCCATGCGCGCACTCGCCGCCGCGGCCTTCGTCGCGAGGTCTCGGATCTCCCGGGCCAGTTCGTCGTTCGTCTGATCGGTCATGAGGGGAAGTCTCGGAGTTGAGGGGGCTGCGGGTCGGACCTCGTCGCTCGGCCGTTGGCTCTTCGACGACGATGAAGTCGTCGAAGGTTCCCCGGTGGATGAAGGGCTTGGACCTTCAGCCACGGATGAGTCTCAGTCGCGAACGACGACCATGTCGTCACGGTGCACGATCTCGTCGCCGTTCGAATATCCTAGCACCCGGTCGATTTCCTTCGTCGCGAGACCGGCGAGCTTCGCCACGTCTTCGGACGAGTACACCGTGAGGCCCCGGGCAATCTCGTCGCCGGTTTCGTTGACGCAACTCACCGAGTCGCCGATCTCGAACGCGCCTTCGACGCGCAGGACACCGGCAGGAAGCAGACTTCGACCGCGGTCCGCGAGGGCGCGGACCGCGCCGTCGTCGATCACGATGCGCCCCCGGGTCTTCGCCGTGTAGGCGAGCCAGTGCTTCCGACCGCGCAGGCGATTGCCGGGTGCGAAGAGCGTTCCGTGTTCCTCGCCGGCGACGAGCCGCTGGAGCACGTCCTTCGTTCGGCCATGACACAGGACGGTGGCGGCGCCCGAGCGCGCCGCGTTCTTCGCGGCCTCGAGCTTGGTGATCATTCCACCGCTGCCGAACCGCGTGCCGGCCCCGCTCGCAGCGCGCTCGATCTCGGGGGTGATCTCTTCGACCGTCCGGATCAGCGGCGGCGCGGGTTGGCCCGGCTGCGGTGCGCGTTCGTAGAGACCTTCGACGTCGGTGAGGATCACGAGCAGGTCGGCGGCGACGGCGTTCACGATCGTCGCGGCCAGGTTGTCGTTGTCGCCGAAGCGGATTTCCTCGGTCGCGACGGTGTCGTTCTCGTTGACGATGGGCACGACGCCGATCCGCAGCAGCTCGAGCATCGTGTGCCGCGCGTTCAGGAACCGCTCGCGATCCTCGAGGCCCGCGCGCGTCAGCAGGATCTGCGCCACGTGTCGGTCGAGATTGCCGAAGCGGCGTTGGTAGAGCTCGATCAGGCCGATCTGTCCGACGGCGGCCGCCGCTTGCTTCTCGCGGACGCTGTGTCCCGTGTGCTGCCAGCCGAGGCGGTGCGCCCCGACGGCGATCGCGCCGGACGAGACGAGCACGACCTGTCGTCCGCCCTTCATCAAGGCGGCGACGTCGCGGGCGAGGGCCGTGAAGCGATCCGGTTGGAGCTGGCCGTCGCGGGTGAGCGAGCTCGTTCCGACCTTCACGACGATCCGCTTCGCGCGCGGAACGAGATCCCAGGCGTTCGATTCCGTCATCGGCCCGCCTCGGTGGATTCGCGCTCCTTCTCGAGCGCACGCTCCGCCTCGACCGCGTCGAAGGTCTCGTGCAGCAGCGCGTCGAGCCCCTGGGTCGCGGCGGCGGAGATCCGCGTCGCCTCGATCCCGCGCGAAGCGAGCTTCGCTTCGAGGTCGGCGAGCAGCGCATCGTCGTGTACGAGGTCCGCCTTGCTGAGCACGACGATCTCCCTGCGATCGAGGAGCTCCGGTCGATAGCGCCCGAGCTCGCGTCGGATCGCGTCGTAGTCGTCGACGAGATCGCGCCCGAGCGTGAGCATCGCTTCGAGGTCCAGCAGGTGGATCAGGACGCGGGTCCGCTCGACGTGGCGCAGGAACTGATGGCCGAGCCCGGCGCCGTCGCTGGCCCCTTCGATCAGCCCGGGGATGTCGGCCACGACGATTCGCTGATCGTCCCGTTCGACGACGCCGAGGGAGGGGACGAGGGTCGTGAAGGGGTAGTTCGCGACGCGGGGACGCGCGGCGGAGATGCGTCGCAACAGCGTCGACTTGCCCGCATTCGGGAAGCCGACGAGCCCCACGTCGGCCATCAGCTTGAGCGAGAGACGCAGGCGTCGACCCTCGCCAGGCTTGCCCGGGGTCGCGAAGTCGGGGGCCTGGCGGGTCGAGGTCTTGAAGCGCGCGTTGCCGAGGCCGCCACGCCCTCCGCGGGCGACGACGACCCGTTGACCGGATTCGGTCAGGTCCGCGAGGGCGGCGTGTTCGTTCAGGTCGATGGGGTCGGAGGCCGCTTCGTCCTCGTCGCGCTCGTCGTCTTCCTCGAAGTCGTCGTCGCTCGTGGGCTCGGCGGGCTCGCCGAGGTCGAAGACGAGGGTGCCGACCGGAACGCGGATCTCCACGTGATCACCCGAGGCGCCCTTCTTGTCGGAGCCGCCCCCGTTCTGGCCGCTGGGCGCCTTGATCTTCTTCGCGCCCTTGAAATCGAGGAGCGTGCCGACGTTCTCGTCCGCGACCAGGATGACGTCGCCTCCGCGTCCGCCATCCCCGCCGTTCGGTCCGCCGTGCGAGACGAACTTCTCCCGCCGGAACGCGACGATCCCGTCGCCGCCCTTTCCGGAGCGGACTTCGATCTCGACTTCATCGACGAAGAGGTTGGCGTGTTTCATGGCGGTTTCCGAGCCGGGGTCCGAAAACGAAAGACGCGCTCCGCCCACTCTCGAAGAAAGAGGGGGGAGCGCGTCTATTCGATCTCGACAGACCTTGGGGCCAGCTAGCGACGAGCGCCTGCGGCCCAAGCGTGCGTAAGCACGCGCAAGGAACTAGTCCGCATCCACATGGGCCATCGTTCGGCCACGGGAGGTACCGAAGCGGACGGTGCCCGTCTTCAGCGCGAAGAGCGTGAAGTCCTTGCCGAGACCGACGTTGGTTCCCGGGTGGATCTTCGTGCCGCACTGGCGGACGATGATCGAACCGGCGTTGATCGCCTGGCCACCGAAGACCTTCACGCCGCGGCGCTGACCGTTGGAGTCGCGACCGTTTCGCGAGCTGCCCTGTCCCTTCTTATGTGACATGACCCTGTCTCTTTTCTCGATCGCAAGCACGGCGATCGTGTCGAATATCCTGGTGCAACGTCTTGCGGGTGCCGCGCCGAAGGCGCGGGAACCGACGAGGCGTTGAACTGTTAAGACGAGATGCCGTCGATGGCGATCTCGGTGTAGTCCTGGCGGTGGCCCTGGGTTCGGCGGTAGCCCTTGCGGCGCTTCATCTTGAAGACGCGGATCTTGTCGCCGCGGCCCTGGGCCGTGATCGTGCCCGAGACACTCGCACCATCGACCGTCGGGGTCCCGATCTTCACGTCGCCTTCGCCGCCGATCATCAGGACCTCGTCGAGGGTCACCTTCGAGCCGACTTCACCGGAGAGCTTCTCGACGCGCACCGAGCCACCGGGGCTCACGCGATACTGCTTTCCACCGCTTCGCACGACGGCGTACATAATCATTCACCTTCTTCTGGGAAGCCGGCTTGAGACGAGGGGGAGCCGGCTGGAACGGGGGACGAGCCGCAGGCGGCGGCTCATTCGGAGCGCGGGAGTATGCTGGATTCCTCTTCCGCGTCAACAGTTTGGACCGCTTCTGCCGCTTCGCCGGTCGAGACCGGGGCGGATGCCCCGAGGGGCTTCTTCGGCGCCTCGATCGCGTCGTCGGCGGATTCCTCGCTCCCATCCGCCTCGGCGTCGGCCGCCATCGCGGGCTCTTGGTTCTCCTCGGCTTCGACAGGGGCGGCCGCCTCGGTGGTGTCGGTGGACTCGGCCCCCCCGGCTCCGCTTGCGGCGTCCGCTTCGGCATCGAGCCGCTCGTAGATCGCCGCCGCGGAGGCCTGGTCGTCCGGCTCGTCTTCGCCTTTGCCTTCGCCTTCGTCGTCGTCTTCGTCGAGGGAGAGGCGGAGGGGGCCATCCGGCTTCCCGACGCGCGCCTGGATGTCGAGCCGCGCCGGTCCATCGTCTTCGTCCGCACCGTTCACCAGCGCGCCCTCGCTCTCGGCCACCGACCCCGCGGCGACGAGGGCCTCGCCGGCCGCGGCGGGCATCTCTTCGCTGGCCGGAGCCTCCTCGCCTTCGGGCGCGGCTCCGTTGCCGCCGCGTCCGCGACCGCGTCCGCCGCGCCGGCGTCCGCGCTTCGAGCCGCCCTCGCCCGCCTCCTGCTTCTCCTTCGCCTTTCGGGCGTCGGGATGGGTGTCGTTCAGCCAGCTGAGCTCGATCTCCGCCGGCGGTCCGGCTTCGAGCACCATCAGCTCGTACTGTTCCTGGTGCATGCCCGGTCGCGCGCGGACTTCGATGTCCTTGCCGATCGCCTCGGAGAGCTCGGCGAGCGCCGCCTTCGACTTCGACAGCAGCTCCTCGGCCACGTGCGGGTTGACCGCGACCGCGATCGATCGCCCGCGCAGCTTCGGCATGTGCTTGCGGATCTCGCGCAGGACGCGGAAGCCGACACTCTCCCGCGACAGGACGTAGCTCCGGCCTTCGCAGTAGCTGCACGGCTCGCAGAGCGTCTGCACGAGGTTCTCGCGCGTCCGCTTGCGTGTCATCTCGACGAGGCCGAGCTCGGAGATCTTGAGGATGTTGGTCCGCGCCTTGTCCGCGCGGAGCGCCTCCTGGAACGCGCGATAGACCTTCTCGCGGTTTCCCGCGCTCTCCATGTCGATCAGGTCGACGATGATCAGCCCGCCGAGATTTCGGAAGCGCAGCTGGTGCACGACCTCCTGGACCGCCTCGAGGTTCGTCTTCAGGACCGTCTCTTCGAGATCGCGCTTGCCGACGAAGCGGCCGGTGTTCACGTCGATGGCGGTGAGTGCCTCACTCTTGTCGATGACCAGGGACCCGCCGCTCTTGAGCCAGACCTTGCGCTCGAGGTTGGCGTGGATCTGTTGTTCGAGATCGAAGCGCTCGAAGATCGGCAGCCCTTCGTCGTAGTGGACGACCTCGGGCTTCGGGTCGGCGACGAAGCGGTCGACGAAGCTCTGGATGTGTTCGTAGAGCTCCTTGTCGTCGGACACGATCCGCTTGGTGTCGTGTCCCGCGAGATCGCGGACGACGCGAAGCGGCAGATCGTGCTCGGAGTAGAGCATCGCTGGCGCGCTCGTCTCGCCATGGCGATGCTGGATCGCGGCCCAGACCGTCGCGAGGTACCGGATGTCGGCTTCGAGGTCCGCTTCGGTCACGCCGTCGCCGGCGGTCCGGATGATGAAGCCGAGGTTCTTGGGACGCAGGCGCTCGACGATCTCGCGCAGTCGCCTTCGTTCATTGTCCGAGCCGATCCGGCGGGAGACGCCGACGCGGCGGGACCAGGGGGTCAGGACGAGGTGACGTCCCGGGATCGAGATGCTCGAGGTGATGCGAGCGCCCTTGGTCCCGATCGGCTCCTTGGCGATCTGGACGATGATCTCCTTGCCCTCGTGGAGGACGGTGTCGATCTTCGGCGGCGCATTGCGACCGCGGCCGCGGCCCTTCCGTCCCTTCGACGTCGGTTCGCCGTCGGTCTCGCCGGTTTCGAGGGTCGACTCGAAGTAGTCGCCGACGTAGAGGAACGCGGCCTTCTCGAGGCCGATGTCGACGAAGGCGGCCTGCATGCCCGGAAGGACCCGGCTGACCTTTCCTTTCACGACGTTGCCGACGACGCTCTTGTCGCGCTCTCGTTCGATGTGCAGCTCGGCGAACTGCTTGTCTTCCAGTAACGCGACCCGGGTCTCTCCGAGCTCCGCGTTGATGATGATCTCGTTCTGCATCGTTCCGCCTGAGGCGGCGATCGTGTCTGCCTGGGCCGCGGCCTTGGGTCGCGGACGAGCGAGACCGATCCGGTCCGCCTTGTTCCGGCGAGTCCGATCGATTCGATCTTCGATGTCGTGAGAAGGTCGCTGGCTGGCCATCGATCCCGGCGCGGCGGCCTCCAGAACGAGGGAGGGGCGACCGGGGGATGGTGGGTGCTGCTGTCGGGCCTCGAAGAGGCGCGTGGACTCGAGTCGCGATCGGTCGTGCGGGACCGGTCGCGCGGACGTCGACTTTCTACTCCTCCTCGGGTCGCCGGCCCGGAATCAGGGTTCCGAGGGTCCGGTGGCGCTGGTGGTCGACGGGTTTGATCAAATCGATGACTCGCACTGTGTTTTCTGAGTCTCGTTCGAGGGCCGGTCGTGGTCCCGGCCCGTCCTGGTTCTGATTGCGGGGGCGAAGGCCTCCGCGGTGTTGGGTCGTTGCGGTTGCGGCCGAACCAGTCGGTTCATCGTGGATTGGCTCGGGGAGATCTCGAGTCGGTTGCAGCAGCACCCTGCCACGTCCGTATCCCCCGGGTGATCGGAATCGACTTCGCTGGGTCGGCGCCGGCCTCGCGGGGCGATGGCGGGCGCTGCTACCACTTGGGCGTTGCCGACCCGATTTCCGGGGGCACGCTCAGGGCGGGTCTTCGAACTCCATCCATCAGGCATCCGGTCGATCAGATGATCAGATGGCAAGATGAATGGGCGACGGGTGGGGTCGGGCGATCCTTGGTTTGAGTAAGCGGCAGTCCCATCGGGTCGTCCGAAGGAGATCACCGCGCTTCGACCCCGGATCCCGGTCGCTGAGGTCTCGTTCCACCAGCGATTTCGATCCAGAACACGAACCGGTCTGGCCGTGTGAATACGGGATTGAGAGTATGGGTTCGCAGCAAAAGATCAACTCGGATCCCCGCCGGAATCTACCCTCCGTAGATCGTCTGATCGGACAGGTGAGGGATTCGAGCCCCGACCTTCCCGAATGGGCCGTGCTTCGCGCCGCGCGCGAGGCGCTCGACGCCATCCGAGTGGAAATTTCCGAAGAGAAATCGAGTTTTCGAGGAGAGCGCGCGGACATCGCCGCGCTGGAGCGCGACGTCGCCGACAGAGCGGCTCGGCTCGCCTCGCCGCACCCGCGACCGGTGATCAACGCGACCGGCGTGGTCCTCCACACGAATCTCGGTCGGGCACCGCTCGCACCGGCGGCGGCCGAGGCGGTCGCGCGCGCCCTCGACGGATACTCGAACCTGGAGCTCGACCTCGAGACGGGTCGCCGCGGCTCGCGAATGGGCTCGCTCGAAGCGAAGCTGCTCGCGCTCTCCGGAGCGGAGGCGGCCCACGTGGTGAACAACTGCGCGGCGGCGGTCCTGCTCGCGCTCAATACGCTCGCCCTGGGGCGCGACGTCGTGGTGTCCCGTGGTGAGCTGGTCGAGATCGGCGGCTCGTTCCGGGTGCCTGCGATCATGGAGCGCGCCGGCGTCCGCCTCGCGGAAGTCGGGACGACGAACCGGACCCACCTCGCCGACTACGAAGCGGCGATCGGTCCCGAGACCGCGCTCCTGCTCAAGGTCCACCGCAGCAACTTCGAGCAGCGCGGCTTCGTCGCCGAGGCCGACATCGCCGAGATCGCCCGCGTCGCCCACGATCACGGTCTCCCGTTCATGGAGGATCTCGGGAGTGCGACGCTCCTCGACCTCTCGTCCGAGGGACTGCCCTCGGAGGCGTTCGCACCGGGTCGACTCGCCCTCGGGATCGACGTCCTCTGCTTCAGCGGCGACAAGCTGCTGGGGGGGCCGCAGGCCGGCATCCTGCTCGGGAAGCGCCAGTACGTCGACGCCATGAAGAAGAACCCGCTCGCCCGGGCGCTCCGGGTCGACAAGCTCACCGTCGCGGCCCTCGACGCGACCCTCGACCTGATGCTCGATCCCGACCGCGCGCGAGAGGTCCCGACGATCGAGGGACTGCGCGCGGACACGAAGGCGCTCGAGCCGCGCGCCGCCCGACTCCAGCAGATCGTGTCCGGCGTGATCGACGCCGTCGCTCACGAGACGCCGTGGAAGCTCCGGGTGGCGCCGACGGAAGCCGCCGTGGGCGGGGGCTCACTTCCCGAACACCGCATCGCGGGTCTCGCGGTCGTGCTCGAGGGCGGTCCCGTCCACGCGCTCGCCGAGGGACTGCGGTCCGCCCCCGCCCCGGTGCTCGCCCGGCTTCGGGACGACGCGCTCTGGCTCGACGTGCGGACCCTGCGCGACGGCGATCTCGATCGGGTCGGGGATGCGCTCGCGTTCGCGCTGGAAGCCGGGCGCGAAGCGTCCTGATCGCGCGTCCGAAACGCCTTTCCCGGATACGCGAACGCCTTCGCAAGTCCTGCTTTTCTTGATGAACGGCGGGGGTTTGGGTACGTTCGCGTCTACCCCCCGAAAGCCCTGAAAGGGTTCCTCGTCCAACGAGGACTTCCCTGAGCTTCGTGCCTTCGATCGGTCCTTCGCAAGGAACGGCGTCGATCGGAGAGCGGAGCAAGAGAGGCGAACGTGAGCTCGACGACCGGCGTTCCGCGCCCTCCGTCTGCATCCGGGGATTCCGCGACCGATCGAAGCGGGGGCGCGCGCCTGCTCGCCATCGGCGGCGGCAAGGGCGGCGTCGGCAAGACGTTCGTGACCGCCAATCTGGCGACGGCGCTCGCCCGCCTCGGCAAGCGGGTCGTCGTCGTCGACGTCGACCTCGAAGGCGCGAACCTCCACACCACCCTCGGTGTGCAGACGCCGCAGCGAAGCCTCGCCGACTTCGTCTCCGAACGCGAAGAAGATCTGGGGAAGCTGCTCGTCGACACGCCGCTCCCGAATCTGCGATTGATCGCGGCGACGAACGGCAACCTCGCCGACGCACAGCCGAGTCACCTGCGTCGCGTTCGCCTGCTGCGCGGCCTGCGTCAGCTCGACGCCGACATCGTGCTGCTCGACCTCGGTGCCGGCTCCCACGCTTCGGTGCTCGACTACTTCCTGGTCTCCGACGACGGGATCCTGGTGCTGCAGCCCGAGCCGACTTCCGTCGAGAACGCCTACACGTTTCTGCGCGCCGCGTTCTACCGGCGCATGCGACTCGCGATGGTCGGGCACGGCGTGCGGCAGCTCGTCACGATGGCGATGGACCAGCGCAACGAGCGCGGGATCCGGACGCCGCTCGACCTGCTTCGCGAGATCGAAGCGACGGATACCGCGGAGGCGCGGCGCTTCGTCGAGACGATGCGCGTCTTCCGTCCGCGCCTGATCGTGAACGGGGTGCGAACCGCCGAGGACGTGAAGCTCGGCTTCGCGGTCTCGAGCGTGTGCAAGAAGTACTTCGGCGTCGAAGCCGAGTACATCGGATACGTGAACTACGACGACGAGGCGCGACAGTCGGTCTCGGCGCGTCGACCGATCGTGGACCTGCGGCAGGACGCCGACGTCTCGATCTATCTCCAGCGGATCGCCCGCAAGCTCCTGGGTCTCCCCTCGACCTCCGGTGCTGCGGCGACACCGTCTGCTGGAGCCGAAACCCACGCTGGAGGGAATCGATGAGGGGGATCGACGAGCTCGATCACTACGAGCTTCTGGAAGTCGGCCGCGCCGCTTCCACCGCGGAGATCGACCGCGCGTACCGGAACGCTCAGAATACCTATCAGGACGGATCGCTCGCGCTCTACTCGGTCTTCGATCGACTCGACGCCGCGGCGATCCGCGAGCGCCTCGACGAGGCCTACCGCGTGCTCGCCGACGCGGACCTGCGTACCGAGTACGACGAAGCGCTGCCCTCGGCGGTGGGACGAAGCGGCGCACCGGATCCGCGGCCCGAGGCGATGGCCGACGAGACCGACGCCGCGGTGTCGACCAGATCGCTCGAGGGCTTCGATCCCGCGGAGCAGCTCGATGCCGTCGATCAGGCCGTCGAGGAATTCGACGCGCTGGAAGACGACGGCGGCGGGGAGTTCGACGGCGTGCGCTTGCGCCGCAACCGTCTCTTCCGCGGCTACGAGATCGACGACATCTCGGACGTGACGAAAGTGAGCCCGGCCCACCTCCGGAACATCGAGGAAGAGAATTTCCTGGATCTTCCGGCGGACGTGTACGTGCGTGGCTTCGTGACCGCCTACGCGCAGACGATCGGGCTCGACCCGAAGATCGTCGTGCCGAGCTACATGGCGCGGGTCCAGGAATCCCGGAGCGAGCAGCAGCGGGGCCGCTTCCTCGCCCGACGTTAGGCCGCGCCATGCCCGACGCGGCGGCGTCTCTCGCGTTCACCGTCGACGAGGCGAGCGTCGGCGCGCGGGTCGATGCGCTGCTCGCGGAGCTGTCCGGCGTCTCGCGCGCGCAGGTGAAGCGTTGGATCGACGCCGGTCGCGTGACGGTCGGCGGTGAGGTCGTGCGTCCCAGTCGCAAGGTCGCGCTCGGAGATTCGATCGAAGCGCGTCCCCTCGAGCCGGTCGAGATGGCCCTCGCGCCCGAGGCGATCCCGCTCTCGGTGCTCTTCGAGGACGAGCATCTGATCGTGGTCGACAAGCCCGCTGGCCTCGTGGTCCATCCCGCGCCCGGACATCCCGGTGGAACCCTGGTGAACGCGCTCCTGGCCCACTGCGGGGACCTCGCCGGGATCGGTGGCGTCCTGCGCCCCGGGATCGTGCATCGCCTCGATCGAGGCACCTCCGGCGTGATGGTCGCGGCGAAGGACGACGAGACCCATCAGGGGCTCGCGCGTCAGTTCGCCGAGCACACGATCGATCGTCTGTACCGAGCGCTCGTCCGGGGCGTGCCGCGGGCGGACGCGGGTCGGATCGACCGTCCGATCGGACGTCATCCGCGCGATCGCAAACGGATGTCGGTCGAGGTGAAGGTCGGCAAGGAATCGATCACGAACTGGCGGGTGCTGCGGCGCTTCCGGAGCGCCATGACGAGCGAGCTCGAGGTGAGACCCGAGACCGGACGCACGCATCAGATCCGCGTGCACCTCTCCTCCGCCGGCCTGCCCCTCGTGGGGGACACCGTCTACGGTCGAGCGCGCGGAAGCGACGCCCGCCTCGGCCGACCGGCCCTCCACGCGGCGCACCTGGGCTTCGAACATCCGATCAGCGGCCGCCGTCTCTTCTTCGAGACGCCGCTCCCCGACGACCTGATCGCGTGGATCGCCGATCTCGGCCCGGAGGAGGTCGTCGAATGAGCGCCCCCCTCGATCGACCGCTGCACGATCCAGTCCTCGAGGCCCTCGGCATCGGCCACGGATTCGGTCAGCGAGGCACCGCCGCGCCGGCAGACTGCGCCTTCCCCACGCAGGTCCACGGCATCGACGTTCACGAGGTCGCCTCCGCCGAGGCACGCGCCGTCGCAGCGGGGATCGAGGCGGACGCGATCGTGACCCGGATGCCCGGGACGTCCATCGGGATCGTGACCGCGGATTGCGTTCCGATCCTCCTGGCGAGTCGCGACGGCGCCCGGGTCGGCGCGATCCACGCGGGCTGGCGGGGACTCGCGGCGGGGGTGATCGAGGCCGGGGTCGCGGCCGTCCTGGACGGCATGGACCCGGCGGACTGCGTGGCGGCGATCGGCCCGGCGGCGCGCGGCTGTTGCTACGAGGTCGACGAGCCGGTTCGCGCAGGGCTCGCCGTGCGGTACTCCGAGCAGCTGAAGGGCGTGCTCGTTCCAGGTCGCCCCGACCGTTTCCAGCTCGACCTCCCGCTGCTGGCAGAGCGGGTCCTGAACCGAATCGGGGTCGAAAGCCAACGGATCGGAACGGAGGCCTGCCTCTGCACCATCTGCGGGTCCGATCGCTTCGAGTCCTACCGGCGCGAGGGAGCGGCGGCGGGCCGATTGAGGCACTTCATTACCCGTCCGGAGGCAATCCCGCGTCAGGGTTGACAGTTTCTGGGGCCCCCCGTAGATTGATTTTCACTTCGACCCGTCCGGGTCCCCGGGCCTCCTGCCGGCCTCGATCCCCTGCGGATCCGCCCCTCTGTCGGGAGCAGTCCCGAGCCAAACCACCGAGATCGCACTGGTTTCTCGCTCGAAGTCCCCGTTCGACCCGTCCGGATCGGTCCCTTCTCCACCACTCCAGTCAACTTCGGCCGAAGTCTCGTCGATGGGCTGATCAGGCCCCTCTCCAGAACCATCGCCGGCCCGGCCGGTGAGCGAGATCCCGCCGAAGGCGACCCGAAGGTCGCTCCCGAAGTCCCCGCCCCCGCTGATCGCCCCACCGCTGGACGTTCCTCGCGCCCGGCGCCCGTCCGAACCCGGCCACGCCGCTCGGACGCCCTTCGACCCGCCCGGTCGACGACTCCCGAAAGCCCTCCCCGCCTGAAGATCCGATCGACCCAGACCAGACCACCCCCGCCCCGATCAGAAGAGAGACCGCCACGTGAGCAGTGAGCAGCGCGCGCCCGAGACCAAGGACGGATCCGGCTCCTCCCAGAACCGCGGCAATCGCCGCGGTCGCGGACGCCGCTCCCGGAGCGGCGGGGGCAATCGCGGCGGGCGCGGTCCCTCCGGCGAGCCGAAGCGGGACTACCTGCCGAGCGACGCCGAGCTGGCCGAAGAGGAAGCGTCGCTCGAGGCGCAGCTCGACGACGACGCGGAAACGATCGTCGTTCGCGAGCTCAAGGCGAAGGCGATGCCCGAGCTCCTGAAGATGGCCCAGGAGATGGACGTCGAGAACGCCGGCGGTCTCCGCAAGCAGGATCTGATCTTCGCGATCCTGAAGTCGCAGACCGAGAAGCGCGGGAAGATCTTCGCCGAAGGCGTGCTCGAGATCCTGCAGGACGGCTTCGGTTTCCTTCGGGCGCCCGACCAGAACTACCTGGCCGGACCCGACGACATCTACGTCTCGCCTTCCCAGATCCGCCGCTTCAACCTCCGGACCGGTGACTCGGTCGAAGGCCACGTGCGCCCGCCCAAGGAGGGTGAACGTTATTTCGCGCTCCTCAAGGTCTCGTCGATCAACTTCGACGATCCCAAGAAGGCGAAGCAGAAGATCCTCTTCGACAACCTGACGCCGCTCTATCCGCAGGAGAAGTTCAGCCTGGAGACGAAGGCCGGCGGGATGACGACCCGGATCATCGATCTGATCGCTCCGATCGGGAAGGGCCAGCGCGCGCTCATCACGTCGCCGCCCAAGGCGGGCAAGACGATGCTCCTCAAGGACATCGCGAATGCCATCACCGAGGGGAACCCCGAGGTCTACCTGATCGTGCTGCTGATCGACGAGCGGCCCGAAGAAGTGACCGACATGCAGCGCACCGTGAACGCCGAGGTCATCTCTTCGACCTTCGACGAGCCGGCCACCCGTCACGTGCAGGTCGCCGACATGGTGATCGCGAAGGCGAAGCGACTCGTCGAGCACGGCCGCGACGTCGTGATCCTGCTCGATTCGATCACGCGCCTCGCTCGCGCCCACAACACGGTCGTGCCCCATTCGGGCAAGATCCTCTCCGGCGGCGTCGACTCGAACGCGCTCCACAAGCCGAAGCGCTTCTTCGGCGCCGCGCGCAACGTCGAGGAAGGTGGCAGCCTGACGATCATCGGCACCGCGCTGATCGACACCGGCTCGCGCATGGACGAAGTCATCTTCGAGGAGTTCAAGGGGACGGGCAATTGCGAAATCGTTCTCGACCGCAAGCTCGCCGATCGTCGCACCTATCCGGCCATGGACATCAATCGGTCGGCGACGCGTCGCGAGGAGCTCCTGATGAGCGACAACTCCCTGAACCGCATGTACATCCTGCGCAAGGTCCTCGCGCCGCTCTCGCCCGTCGACTCGATGGAATTCCTGATGGGGAAGATCGAGAAGACGGACAACAACGAAGACTTCCTCGAGTCGATGAACTCGTGAGCCGGCGAGGGTTCTCGACGGGCCGAGAGCTCGCGACGGACCGAGGGCTCCCGTCGGACTGATGGAGTCGCTGCTCGACGGCACGGGCCTCGACGCGACGGCCTTCGCCGTCGTCTTCTCGGCCGCCTTCATGGGCGCGCTCGTCCAGGGCTCGATCGGCTTCGGCTTGAACCTGATCGTCGCGCCGATGATCGCGGTCTTCGTGCCGGAGGCGCTGCCCGCGGCGGCGATCATTCTCGCGCTGCCGATGACGCTCGGCTCCGCCTGGCGCGAGTTCACCCATATCGACCGTTCGGCGATCCTCTGGACGACGCTCGGGCGCGTTCCCGGGATCGCCGTCGGTCTGTGGATCGTGATCCGTCTCGACGCCGAGGCCCTGGCGACGGCGACCGGGGCCATGGTCCTCTTCGCCGTCGTGATGAGCGTGTCTTCGCCCCGCATTCCGATCACGCCGGCCACGCAGGCGGCGGCCGGCTGGCTCGGCGGCGTGATGGGGACATCGTCCTCGATCGGGGGACCGCCCCTCGCGCTCCTCTACCAGCACTCCCCGGGCCCGGTCGTCCGGTCGACGCTGGGCGCGGCGTTCCTCGTCGGAACCGGCTTCTCGTTCGGTGCGCTGCTGGTCGCGGGGGAGGTCGGAGCGCTCCACTGGCGGATCGGGCTCGCTTTGGTTCCCGCGGTCCTCGCGGGGCTCTTCGCGAGCCGCGCCCTCCACGGCTGGCTCGATCGCGGCTGGCTCCGGCCCTGCGTGCTCGCGCTGTGTGGGCTCGCCGGTGCGGCGGTGGTGATCGACGGGCTCGCCGGCTGAACGTCGCGCGAGAGGCTACGGCTCGTGGCTGCGTTCCTCGACCGCGAGGCCCGCCGGTTCGATTCGATCTGCTTCGTGGTCGAGGTCGATCTCGGTGATCTTCTGGTCGACGTAGGCGAGGAAGCGATCCGGATGGAGAGCGCGTTCCGCCGCTTCCCGCCACTCCATGGCGGTCGGGGAAGCGAGGGCTCGAGTGAGCGCGACCTCCGGACGGGGCGCGTACCCGCCGATCGTGCCGATTTCGCGCTGGATCCATTCGGCGTCGAGCAGCCCCCAGCGCGTCGCATGGTGGTTCGTCGAGCGGATCCGCTCCTCGTCGTCGAGGGCTTCGCCGTTCGACGGACCCGCGACACGTGCGAAGATACCTGGACGGAGGATGCGAACGATGCGAACGCGCGGATGGCTCCCGACGATGGTCCTCACCCTTCTGATCGCTGGATGCGCTTCGGTCCCGACGGCAGAGGGTCCGATCGACTGGTCCGAGGCCGACGAGCGATGGTCGGTCCTGGTCGTGACCGTCGATCCCGATGGCGACGAACGGGTGACCCGGATCTGGCTGGCGCTCGTCGACGGCGAGGCCGTCTTCCGGACGAACGAGAGTCGTTGGTGGGCGAACCTGGAGCGCTCGCCGCGCCTCGGCGTTCGCCACGCGGGCGAGCAGCACGCCTTCGCCGTGGAGTTCGTGGAGGATCGATCGGAGCGGGAAGCGATCGATCGGGCCTTCGCCGAGAAGTACGGCTGGATGGAGGCGTTGATGTTTCCGCAGCCGCCCGGCGAGACCCACGAACACTATGGCCGTCTGAGCGGGCCGGCGGCCTCGCCGCCCTCGTGGCCGCGCTAGGCCGTCGGGCCCTGCGGATCGAGGCGGAGGAAGAGCCGGGGCGGGAAGCCGGTGATGAACTTGAACAGGAAGGGGTGGGCGAACTTCGTGTCGAGGCGCTCCCACTCCGCGGCGTCTTCGATCGGAACGGCGACGTAGGCCCCCTGCTCGCCGTCGATCGAGACCTCGACGTTCGGGTTCGTGATCGCCTCGTTGTACCAGGCGCGCGGCCAGTGGTTGGCGCTCACGAAGACGGTTCCGTCGTCGTCGAGCCAGGCGAGGACGCGATCGTTCGCGACGCCGTCGTCTCCCGTGGTCGTGATCGTGAGGACCTGCCCCTGCTCGGGCTGCAGGATCCCGATCATCGACTCGAAGGCGACGACGAGAACGACGTATCCGATCAGGATTCCGAGGACGATCTTCGCGGGCTTGGGCATGGCGGGCTCCTTGGGTCGCTTGGCTCGATGCCGAGAGGCTCGCGCGTCGGTCGCGGCGGCGCCAGGGGCGACCGTCGTCGGCATCGATCGGATCGAGGAGCGGAGCAGCCGAAGTGGCTCGCTCGGACTAGACGGTTGACGGTCGGCTTCGATCCCGTGCAGCCGCCTCGCCGCGACGACCGGCGATCGCGAGGCCGGCGAGACCGAGCCCCAGGAGCAGCGCCGTGCCCGGCTCGGGCACGACGGTGATACCCAGCGAGGCGAGCCCGATGCCGGTCACGTCGAGGTCGACGAGTTCGAGCTCGTCCTGACCGATCCGCACGATCTCGCGACCGGTGAAGAACGTTCCGTAGGGGGCGTCCTGACCGGCCGGCCCGCCGAACGTGAGCGTCGTCGAGCCGATCGATCGGAGGAGCAGATCGAGCGTCCCGATTCGGTAGGTCCCCGGCTGGATCGTGCCGTCCCCGAAGAACTCGATCAGCTGGTCGTCCGTGATCAGGGCCGACGTCATCTCGAAACCCCAGAGTCCGGTGGCACCGACGCGGGTGTCGCCGAAGGGGCCATCGTTCGAGAAGGACATGCCATCGCCGAGCTGGTCGTCGGGGTCGAAGACGCGCCAGGTCGACGCGCTGAGTGGGGAGAGCGGAATGTCGCCCGCGAAGATCGTGCCCGGTTGCGTCGCGCCGACGACGTCGAGCACGTTCCCGCCTTCCAGGTCCCAGACGAGCGATGGGTCGGCGATCGTGACGAACTCGTCGTCGCCGATCGTGAGGTCGACGCCGATCGTCAACACCTGGCCGACGAAGCCGGTCGCGGAGCCACCGACCGGGGTGAGCGTGACGCCGACCGCCCCACCGATTCCGGGGATCAGGAGCGTCAGCAGGAAAGAGGTGAAGAAGGTCGTGGCGCCAATGGGCAGGCGGGATCGATCGCGTTCGGGCATCGCTTCGCTCCTTCGATTCTCGGGATCGGGGCGGTCGTCGTTCGCGACTCCCCGTCCTGGAGTGGTCACGACGTCGGCGTCGTGGCTGGGGATTTGGGGATTCGCGCCGAGGCGCGGTGCTTTCGGAACGGAAAAGTGCTCTCCCTGCGAATCGAGCCCGAGGGCACCCGACGATGGCTGGGCGTCGAAGGCGGCGCGGAGCCGGGTCCATCAGGCCACGGCGCGCGGGATCTTCGAGCCGCTCCACGGCGCGCGCTCGAGGCGTCGGCGGTCAGGCCTGCGCCGATCCGATTCTCTCCGGTGACCAGACGACGACGTCGATGCGGCGACTGAAGTGAAGCGTCGCGGGGGGACCCGCGAGGGCCAGACCATGGGGTCGACCGATCGTATTCGTCGACACGGAAGCGGTCGCGTCCTGGAGCGGCCAGGGGACGTGGTGGACTTCGGCCCGGAGGAGATCGCCTCGCGGTGAGCACGCATAGAGGCAGTAGCGCTCGGTCAACCAGTGCTCGAGGCTACCGGCCCGCGACTCGCGAACGTCACTCGAGGGCGCGTAGGTTCCTTCGAAGACCGCGTCCGCGTCACGCCGGTGACAGCGATAGTCGTAGGTGTCCCCGGATCGTGTGATGTCGATCGTCGCGTGCTCGTAGGGCAGGTGGAAGAATCGGCGCGCGGCCCAGACCGCCAGCGGATTCGTCGCGTCGAGGCTCAGGAAGAAGACGCCCGGCCGGCCCTCGTACTCGACGTAGAGGCGCAGGTTCAGCTCCGGGAACGCGGAGATCCACGGAAGATCGGGCAGCGGTCGCCGCATGACGCCGGCCATCCGAAAGGGCACGACGCCGACCCAGGACGTGCCCTCGAAGTCCTGCAGCTCGAGGGGGGCCGGGACGAGCCGCGTGAGCTCGGCGGCCGGGACCGGCCAGTGGGCGAAGAGGAGGTCGCGCCACGATTGGCGCCAGGTCCAACGCTTCGCGGGGATCGGCCACGGACGGTGGTCCTGTCTCGCGAGGGAGGAGTGCATCGATCAGTGGGCACCGCGGAGCGACCGGATGAAGTCGAAGAAGTGCTCGCGGTTCTTTTCGTAGGGTCCGGGGGCACCGGCGTAGTAGACGAGGATCGGGCCGTTGTTCCCGGCCCAGGAGACCATCTCGCTGTGGATCTTCGCCTCTTCGTCGAAGCGCTTGCGTGAGCTCAGGCCGTCGATCGGGATCGGCACTCGCTCGCTTCCGGTCTCGAAGCCCAGGGCCTTGCGCCAATACGACTCGAATCCCCCGCCGACCTGTCCGGGCCCTACGAACAGGCGGATGGTCGACTGGGAATGGCCGGGCAGTCCGTCGTGGCGGATCGTTCCCGTACCGAGCATGACGAGCTGGGTCCGCGGGCCGTTCTTCGTGTCGAACTCCGCGATCGCGAAGGGCATGAACCAGAAGGGGAAGCGAACGCTCCAGCCGCCCCGCGCGGAGCGAAGCAGGAGCAGGTCGCCCTCGAGCGAAGAGGTGAAGGACTCCGGCAGCGGAACGAGTGCGGGCATCTCGGGAACGTTCTCGAGACCGCTCCGCGCGACGAGTTCGTTGTACACGTGATGGGCGCCGTACACGCCGAGGGGTTCCGCCCAGGAGAAGACCGTCCGCATGAGCAGATCGTCCTCGAGAGGCAGGAGCGGCTTGCCCTCGGTGTGGCGCTGGGCCACGTAGGACGAGAGCAGCGAGTAGAGCGCCTCGCGGACCGATTGGCGCCGCTCGGGATCGAGCTTCGCATGGTTCTCGATCAGCCAGTTGTTGAGTCGGGCGATCTCGGTCGCGATCTGTTCGCTGGTGAAGATCGGATCCGTGAGCGGCGCGGCCGCGTAGCCGTTCTCCAGCCGCTCCGACGCCCCCGCAGCCGACGCGACCCAGATCAGCAGCGCGACGAGCCACGCGGCCGGGCCTCGCGAGCGATCTCTCCTGCGTACGGCGGGCGGCATGGCGACCATGGTGCGGGCGATCCTTTCGGAAGCGTCGGACGAAGGAGCGGGTGGGTCAGGAGGGTTCGGGGGGACCGGCTCGGAGGATGGCGAACGCCGCCGCGGCGACGGCGAGCTCGCCTGCGAGGAAGAGCCACATCCAGACGTTCGGACCGCCTTCGGTGACGATGCCGATCGTCCGGCCGCCTGCCATGCAGAGCATCAGCACGAGAACGCCGCGGAGACCGACGCGGTGGAGCGCCGGATCGCGGGCGAGGGCCGCGAGGAGGAGCCCGACCGCGACCGTCATGCCTCCGTAGGTCGCCCGGAAATCGATCTTCGCCGCCGAGGTCTGCGGCGCCCCTTCGGTGATCGCCGTCGCGACGACTTCGGGCGCGACCACGAAGAGAAGACCGTAGAAGAAGAAGAGGCCGGCGTTCAGCCAGACGAGGATCGGTCCGAAGGAAGGCATGGCGGAAGGTCCTCTCGCGTTCAGCTCTTCTTCGCCCGCTGAGCGAGCATCGTCGCGAGGAAGAGGGTCTCTTCGGGATCCATCCGGCCGACCGGCGAGCTCGAGTAGGTCGAACTCATCACGCGACCCGACTGCGTCAGCAGGAACTCGCTCGGCTGGATGAAGTCCCGCTTCTCCTCCCACCATGCGCCGATGGCGTCGCCGATCTCGCGCGTGACGCCGTGGGCGACGGGGAAGCCGAGGTCGGCGGCGACCGCGGCGGCGTCCTCCTCCGCGTCGACGGTGGCGGCGAAGAGACTCACTCCGATGTCCGAGAACGCGGCACGGCGTTCTTCATATCCGGCGAGGAGCCGGCGGCAGAAGGGTCACCAGTGGCCGCGATAGAAGAGGAGGATCGCGTACGGCGTCTCGATCTGGTCGGGGAGCGTGACGCTGCCGTCGCCGACGAGGGAGAGAGTGATCGACGGGAAGGTCCCACCGAGGTCGAGCTTGTCTGCCATCGGGTGTCTTCTCCATGCGCTGCGGACGGGGAGTCCGGTTGCGTTTCGCGACGATACCCCAGCTCGAAGCGCCCCTCGTTCCCGGCTTCGTATCGTCCGATCCTGGAAGGCCGGCTCGAGACGACGAGCCGGAAGCGGAGCGAATCCGTTCAGCGCCGCCGCTTCCGCTTCTTCTGGAGGTGATAGGTGAGCGCCTCGGCGATGCAGAAGCCGAGCGGCTCACGAGGGAGCGTCCCGGCGATGGGAATCCGGATGGCGCGGTTGCCCTCGAACTCCAGGAGTCCGTCGAACTCTTCCCGGAACCGCTCGATCAGCGACGTCTGGCAATGGACGTAGAGCTGGATCGAGTCCGGGGACGCGTCCTTCCAGTCGATTCGGACGGTCGTTCCGCTCTTCGTCTCCGACGTGACGTAGGCGGGCTCGCTCCACTTGAGCGTCTCTTCGAGGGGCCCCACGCCATCGGTTTCGCGCGCGGTGCGGAAGATCAGCGCCCGGAGTTCGAGGAGGCGTCGACGCGCCTTCGGCGGGTAACCCTCGAAGATCGCCGCGATCTTCTCGTCTTCGAAGGGAGGTTTCGCCGTCTTCGTCATGGTGATCAGACCGGGCGGAGCGAGACGAAGAGACGGACGAAGCCGAATCCCGCGCAGCAGGGGAAGCCGATGACGGCGAGCAGGGTTGCCCGGGGATCCTTCGCGATTCGGGCCCTCTTCGCCGAAGTGACGCTCGTGAACATGCGGACGACGTCGGCGGTCCCGTCGAAGCAGACGGGGACCGTCACGGGCGAGCCGTCCTCGCGAAGCGGACTGAGCATCCCCAGGCGGGGTCGAGAGAGAAACTGCGTACGTTCTTCCTCGGTCATCGCGGCCATCGGTCGACTCCGTGCGTCGATTCGCCAGTCGAACGATCTCGCCCTCGCGACGGCCTGTCAATCGTTCCGGAGGAGCCTCGACGACGACCGCGGGCCGGGCCGCGTGTGCCGCCGAGGGCGTCGCGGCCGTCATGAACGGTCGGTGCCCTTCTCCAGTCGTCTCGCACCGCCCTGGCGAGGAGCGCGAGGACGAGGGTGGGTGGGCCGATCCAGAACGCCTCGTTCGCGAGGATCGTGAGGCCGCGTCCCTGGAAGAATGCCGAGACCGAGAGCGGCGAGGTCATGATCGGTCGGAACGGCGCGAAGAAGCGTGTTTCGTCGAAGGGAAGCAGGAGGCCGATTCCGAGGCCTGCGTCGGTGAACAGATCGAGGAGTCCGTGGGAGAGGACGGCGGCGCCCGTCAGGACTCCGGCGAGGGCGGATCGTTTCGCGCCCCATCGCCGCCAGATCGGCACCGAAGTGGCCCCGACGAAGACTGCGAAGAAGATCGAGTGGGTGAAGCCGCGGTGGCCGAGGGGCTCGTGATAGGCCACGCCCAGCGTGTGGAAGACCACGTCGAGATCCGGTGCGGCCGCGAGCACGGCGAGCGTCGACACGAACAGGCGGGGGCGCGCCGCAGTGGGCAGGGCCGTCGCCAGGGTCGCGCCGACGGCAGCATGGGCGAAGGCGCTCGGCACGCAGTTCTCCTCGATTCGAGAGACGACCGGAGGCGATCGACCGCGAAGGCTAGTCGTTCGAGTCGAGCATCGACGAGAGTCCCTCGCGGTCGCGCAGCGTGATCCGACCGTAGGCGACCTCGATCCAGCCCTCGCGCTCGAAGCGCTTCAGGTGGCGACCGACGGCCTCGCGGGTCGCCCCGACCATCGCCGCGAGATCTTCCTGCGGCAGATGCACGTCGATCAGAGTCCCGCCGTCCTCTGCGGGTTCCCCGTGATCGCCCGCCAGCTCGAGGAGCCGCTTGGCGAGGCGTGTCGGCAGATCGAGCAGGACCGCGTCTTCGAGGAGCCCGAAGAGCATCCGTACGCGGTGGCTCATCAGCTCGGCGAAGGGCGGCCAGAACTCCGGATGCGCGCGCAGCAGCGCCTCGACTTCGCGGGAGTCGACGGAGAAGAGCTCGGTCTCTCCGATCGCGACGTTGTCGTGCGTACGAGGCAGGCCGTCGAAGAGGGAGAGCTCCCCGAACCATTCTCCAGGGCCGAGAACCGTGAGCACGAACTCGCGGCCGTCCGCGCCGTGGCCGAGGACCTGGACGCGGCCTGCGGCGACGCCGAAGAGCCCGTGTCCCGGATCGCCGCGGCGGAAGATCACGTCCCCGTCCGCGAAGCGCCGGCGAACGGCCCGGGCCTCGAGCGCGGTCGTGATCGCCTCGGGGAGCGTGCGTAGAAAGTCCTTGTGAATCAGGAGCTTGTCGGCCATCGAGACGTCCAGGGAGATTCTTCGGGAGACTGCGATCCGGATCGCAGTGTGCCGGATCGACGCGGCGTAGGCTGCCTCCATCGACCCCCGAACGAGGAGACCTGCGATGTCCGCCGCCGAAAACCTGACCGAGCCCCGAATCGACTGCTCGCCCGAGGAGTGGGCCGTCCGCGTCGACCTGGCCGCCGCCTATCGGCTGGTGGCCCTGCACGGCTGGGATGATCTGATCTTCACCCACCTGTCCGCGCGCGTGCCCGGGACGGACCACTTCCTGATCAATCCCTACGGCCTTCTCTTCGAGGAGATCCAGGCTTCGAGTCTCGTGAAGATCGACGTCGAGGGAAACAAGATCGACGACTCACCGTATCCGGTGAACCCGGCCGGCTTCACGATCCACAGCGCCGTCCACATGTCGCGCGAGGACGCCCACTGCGTCGTCCATCTCCATACGGTCCAGGGTCAGGGCGTCTCGGCCCAGCCGCAGGGCCTTCTTCCGATCACCCAGACCGCGCTCCAGATCCACGCCGACGTCGCCTATCACGACTTCGAGGGGATCGCCGAGGATCTCGACGAGCGTGAGCGGATCGTTCGGGACCTGGGTGACAAGAACGCGCTGATCCTCCGCAATCACGGCACGTTGACCGTCGGCGAGACCGTCGCCGACGCCTGGCTTCGCATGTACATGCTCGAGCGCGCCTGCGAGGCCCAGATCGCGGCGCAGGCCGGGGGGACGCCGCTCGAGGCGCCGGCGGAGGCGGCGGAGAAGACCGCGGCGATCGTGAAGCTCGGACTGCCGACGATCGGGCGGGAGCTCGCCTGGCCGGCGCTGCTGCGACGCGTGGATCGGGAGAACCCGGGCTACGAGGCCTGAGGGCCGACGCCCCGCGAAGCGCCGACCGACTCGGTCCGGATCGTGGAGTCATCGCTGCTCATCGCGCGAGCCCCAGTCGTTCGTGCCACGCTGCGATCGACTCCTCCGGATAGCCGCCATGCTGCCGGTCCTGCGGGTCGGCGTGCACCTCGACCCAGGGTGCCTTCGAGTCGATCATGAGGTGGGTGCGTTCGGGCGGAATCGGAAGCGGGGTGTCGATCGCGCTCGCCAGGGGATGGATGAGCTTCGGCCAGCGGGGGTCCCAGAGCCAGAGATGCGTCCCGCACTCGCCACAGAAGTGGCGTCGCGCGGGACTCTGCGAAGGCGCATTCTCGCCCTCGCTCTGAATCATCGCCTGGTAGACCCGGACGTGCTCCTCGCCTTCCACAGCGAGGGTCTCGAACTCGCCGCCCAGATTGATGGCGAAGCCCCCGCCGCCCGTCGTCTTCCGGCAGATGCCGCAGTAGCAGACGTTGAACGGGTAGGGGTGGGGCGATTCGAGGTGGAAGCGGATGGCCCCGCAGTGGCAGGAACCTTCGAGATGCATCCTGGGCGCTCCTCCCTTTATCAGTCGATCGCGAACCTCTCCGCGGGGTCGAAGCTCACCCGGGTCCGTCGTCGCCGATCAGTCGATCGACCTCCGCCGCGAAGCCGGGGTCGAACTCGCCCCGGCTCGTCTCCCAGAACGCGCGGCCGCCGGGCAGGCCGAGCATCCGGGTCAGGATGTGCTTCTGCGCCGTCCAGGACTCGCGTCCGCCGAGCTGGGACTGCGCCCACGCGTTCCAGAGGGCCCAGAGCGCATTGGTCAGGATGAGGCGAAGCCGTTCGCGCTCGATCTCGTCGAGGCTGTCCGGGTCTCGGAGGCCGCGGTAGTAGAGCTCGGTCACCACGGGATCCGAGGCCATCAGGGAGCGGATTTCGTTGCCGACCTGCGTCGTCGAGTCGATGCTCGTCACGCCGAGCGCGCGCGTGTTCTGGCGGAGCTGGCTGGCGAGATAGAGGAGCGTGATGATCACGCCGAGCGCGCCGATGATCTCGCCGATCGCGCCGATGGCTTCCCAGTTCATCCGGTCGACTCCGTGCTTGCGACGGAAATCACGTCGCGTTCCATGAAGGCGACGAACTCCGAATCGAACCACGCCTTCTTGTCATCCCAGTGATCGCGGAGGCCGATCGTCCTCCACTGCCAGCGGTAGCCGTCGACGGGCAGGCTGTCCGTCGGGTAGATCCCGTCCTGGACGCGCAGGTACTCCCAGTTCCAACGGAAGAGCAGGGAAACGGCGTGCGCTTCATGCTGCCGGAAGCGAACCTCCTCGTCGGTCAGGTCGACACCGTAGACCGTGCGTACGAAATCCGCGTTCTCCGCGATCTCGTCGAAATAGCGGATCTGGTTCTGGAGCATGTGGTACTGGGCCTGCTCTCGCGTGACGATGTTGCTCTGCCGTACCTGGACCGCGAGATAGGCGAGGGTGACCAGGGTTGCGATCGCGGCGACGAACTCGCCGATGTTGCCGAGCTGCTCGAGGGTCACGCGGCTCAGTTCGCTCCGTCGACCGGGAGACCGGCGCTCATCCAGGCGGAGAGCCCTCCCTCGATGTGGAGGACGCCGTCGATCCCGAGCGCCAGGAGCGCGGCTTCGCCCTTGCGCGCGCGTGGCCCGACCATGCAGTAGAGCGCGACCCCGTTGGGCGCGTCGAGCGCGGCGATCTTCTCGGGCTCTTCCCAGGAGATGTTCACCGCGCCCGGGATGTGTCCCCGCGCGAACTCTTCGGGGGACCGCACGTCGACGACGATCGGTGCGTCTCCGGCCGTGCGGCGCGCACTCAGCTCGCTCGGGGAGATGCTCGGCGCGAGTCCGGGCTCGCCTGATTGTGCGCCTGCGGTGGACGCAACGACAAGGGCGAAGGCGAATGCCAGAAAGAGAAGTCGCATGTCGATCTCCGATGGGGTCGGCGAGATCGCATCAAGATAGCCGTCCCGGCGGATCGATGAGCCCTCCACGGTGAAGACACCGCCGCTTTCGACGAAGCGCGAGGGGGACGCGTGTCATGCTGAATCGCCTGCCGACGGCAGCGTCTCCAACCAGGTGGTCGAGTCTTCTGCGACCACCTGCTCGAGCGCCCGAACGAAGTCCGCCTCGTAGAACCCGCAGATCGCCTTCCACGCCTGCCGACCCCCCTCGCTCCGCAGGACGAGGGCGACGCCCAGGACGTAGGTGTCCACCCAGTCCATGCCGGGAATGCCTCGCTTGCGCGCGAGCCAGCCGTCTTCGGTCTGGTTGATCCAGGTGAAGAGCCAGAGCATCCAGGTGACGCGCTCGGTCTCGGCCAGCGCGAAAAAATCGCGCTGGCCGCGCACGTGCAGGTCGGCGAGCTCCGGGTTCCGGGTCAGCTGGTGGAACGCCTCGTTGTTATGCCGCTTGATGTCGCGCGTCATCTGGCGGGACAGCTCGGTCCGCGCGCCGCGGACCTGGAAGATCAGGATGACCAGGGTCACGACGACGGCGATCGAGCCGACGAATTCGCCCAGCGAGCCCAGCTCTGCGATCGACAATTCCGTTCTCCCCAGAGTTCGATCTTCGTCCCGTCTATCGCGCCGGTCGCCACATCGGTGTGACCAGTGGCCCCGCACCGACCCGGATCTCGCCCATGCGTTCGAAGCCATGACGCTCGTAGAGCGAGATGTTGCGCGGATTCGACGACTCCAGGTAGCACGGCAGTCCGTCGGCATCGGCGCGCTCCGTCGCGTGGCGCATCAACGCCGCGCCGATCCCCCGGCCCTGCGCGTTCGGCTCGACGCCGATCAACGGCAGGTACCAGTGGTCCTCTTCGGGATGCCAGCGGTCCATCTGCTCGAAGGTCTCGAGGAGCGCGTCGAGGTGCTCGGCCTGCGCGGTCTCGCGGAAGGCCTGCTCGAGGGCCTCGCCGTCCGGGTGGACGCCCGGCGCCATCCAGAGGCCGGCGCCGTGGAAGGCGTCCGCGACGTCGGTCGTCCCCTCGGCAACGCTCGCGCCGCCGAAGGCCTCCGCCGCGCGCGGCATGCCTTCCAGGTACTGATGCGGCGAGGGCCACGCGAAACGGCAGAGCGGGTCGGCGATGAAGGCGGCCACGATGCAGGCGACCGTCTCGCTCGTCTCCGACGGGCGAGCGCTGCGGATCTGCGGATCGATCGTGGTCATGGTCGGTCTCCCGGTGGGCCACCGGGCGTGCCCGATGAGATCCGTCCCGACGGTATCCCAGCCGAGGCTCCGTGATTCACGCCCGTTCGGGTCATGCCTCACCGTCCGTCCTTGCACCCTCCCCGCCCCCCGATTAATCTCCGCCGCGCCCGCCCTGCCCCGGAACCCCCCGGAATCGCAGCAGGAATTGCGGGTTCGCGCCCGGAGCTCCCGCGCCCTGAAGCGCCCCGTTCCACTCCGCGGCCCGCCCCACGCCCGACTCCGAGAGCCACCGTGCCCGATTTCCTCGAAAGAATCGCCGAAGCCGAAGCGCGTTCGCGCGATCTCGAGAACCAGCTCTCGGATCCGGACGTCGGCAAGCAGCCCGGTGCGATCGAGAAGATCGGGAAGCGGCTCGGGGCGCTGCGTCCGCTCCTCGAGACCGGCGGGAAGTACAAGGCGGCGGTCGCGGAGCTCGACGACGCGAAGGCGATGCTCGAGGACGACGATCCGGAGATGCAGGAGCTCGCGCGCGACGACGTCGAGCGTCTCGAAGCGCTCGTCCCCGAGCTCGAGACCGAGCTGCGGATCCTGCTCACGCCGAAGGATCCGAACGACGAGAAGAACGCGATCTTCGAGATCCGCGCCGGGACCGGCGGCGACGAGGCGGCCCTCTTCGCGGCGGATCTCTTCCGCATGTACACACGGTACGCCGAGGGACTCGGCTGGAAGATCGACACGATGTCGTCGTCCGAGACCGATGGCGGCGGCTTCAAGGAGATCATCGCCTCGATCTCCGGAACCGACGTATTCAGCCGCTTCAAGTACGAAAAGGGCGTCCATCGCGTCCAGCGCGTCCCCGCGACCGAGAGCCAGGGACGCATCCACACGTCGACGGTGACCGTCGCCGTGATGCCGGAAGCGGAAGAGGTCGATGTCGAGATCAAGAACGAGGACCTCCGGATCGACGTGATGCGCGCGGGCGGTCCCGGCGGCCAGAGCGTCAACACGACGGACTCCGCCGTACGGATCACGCACATCCCGACCGGCCTCGTCGTCCAGTGCCAGGACGAGAAGTCGCAGCACAAGAACAAGGCGAAGGCGATGACCGTCCTTCGTTCGCGCCTCTACGAAGCCGAGCAGGAGCGCCTCGCGGCGGAGCGCTCGAGCGAGCGACGCTCGCAGGTCGGAACGGGGGAACGTTCCGAGAAGATCCGGACCTACAACTTCCCGCAGTCCCGAGTGACCGACCATCGCGCCGGTGTCACCCTCCACAAGCTCGACGCCGTCATGGCGGGCGAGATGGAAGAGCTGCTGAACGCGGTCCACTCGAACATCGCCGCGGCGAAGGAGGGCGAGGTCTCGCCCGGTGGCGACGAGGCCGCTTCGTGAGCGCCGCCGGCGCCAGTGGCAAGGACAAGACCTGGACCGTTCTCGAGCTGCTCACCTGGACCACCGACTACTTCAAGCGGTCCGGGATCGAGAGTGCGCGGCTCGACGCGGAGGTCCTGCTCGCCCACGCCCTCGAGACCGAGCGGCTGCGCCTCTACATCGACTACGAGAAGCCGGTCCTGCAAGAGGAGCGGGACGCGTACCGGGCGCTCGTCCAGCGGCGGGCCCAGGATCGGATCCCGGTGTCCCAGCTGCTCGGGGAGCGCGAGTTCTGGTCCCTGGCCTTCAAGGTCACGGGCGACGTCCTGACACCCCGGCCGGAGACCGAGACCCTCGTCGAGTGGGCCCTCTCGAAGGCGAACGGGGCTTCGCAAGAAGCGGCGCAACTTCCTGAAAAGGAAGGAACCCTGCGGATCCTGGATATCGGGACCGGGTCGGGTGCGATTGCCCTCGCTTTGGCGTCGGAGCTTCCCCACGCCGAGCTGGTCGCGAGCGACTTGTCCCCCGCGGCGCTTCAGATTGCAGCGGAAAATGCCGACGAGTTGCGTACGGGAGAGAGGATCCGCTTCGTGGAAGGCGACCTCTTCGAGCCGGTGGCAAAGGAGCATTTCGACCTGATCGTTTCGAACCCGCCCTACGTGGCGCGCGCGGACGAGGGGTCGCTTCCTCCGGAGCTTTCACATGAACCCGAGATGGCGCTCTTCGCAGGGTCGGACGGGCTGGATGTGATCCGGCGATTGGTGGCGGAAGCAGGCGATCATCTCTCCCCGGGTGGCTGGCTCGGAATCGAGCTCTCCCCCGAACAGGCAGACGAAGTCGAAGGGCTGTTGAAAGAAGCAGGATTCACGGACGTGGAACGGCGATTCGACCTGGCGAGCAGACCCCGGGTCGTGGGAGCCCGCTGGCCGTAGACGAAGGATCGACGAGACAATCGCCGGCATCGACCGGCCCGAACCAACGCGATCCGCGGGAGCGGACGCCGTCGCGAAACGGGGCATCGAAGGAGAATCAGGCTCGCCCCGCCGCGACAGGAGGTAGGCAGACATGGCCGCCAAAGCGACGAAATTGATGCGCGTCTTCAAGAGTGACGACGCGAAGTTCGCAGACGACTGGAAGTCGGTCTGCGATCGGCGAGTGGACTCCGTGCTCGACGTGGAAGAGGACGTGGCGAAGATCATCGCCGCCGTCCGCGACAAGGGCGACGACGCGCTCCTCGGCTTCGTGAAGAAGTTCGACGGCGCCGCCCTCGACGACCTCGAAGTCACGCCGGAAGAGTGGGAACAGGGCTGCGACCAGGTCGACAGCGCGGATCGCGCGGCGATCGGCAAGGCCGCGATGCGCGTCCGGGAGTTCCACCGCAAGCGGATCCCCTCCTCCTGGGAGATGCGCGAGGAAGGCGGCGGGTACATGGGACAGCGCGTGCGTCCCCTCGCTCGCGTCGGTCTCTACGTTCCGGGCGGCAAGGCGCTCTATCCGTCTTCCGTCGTGATGAACGCGATTCCGGCCTCGGTCGTCGAGGTGCCCGAGATCGTGATGGTCACGCCGCCTCGCGAAGACGGCTCGATCACGCCGGAGGTCCTGATGGCGGCGAAGGTCGCGGGCGTCCACCGCGTCTTCAAGATGGGTGGGGCGCACGCCGTCGCTGCCCTCGCCTACGGAACCGACTCCGTTCCGCGCGTCGACAAGATCACCGGCCCCGGCTCCGTCTGGGTCGCGACCGCCAAGAAGCAGGTCTTCGGGCAGGTCGGAATCGACAGCGAAGCCGGCCCGACCGAGGTCTGCATCGTCGCGGACAAGAGCGCGACGCCCGCGTGGCTCGCCGCGGATCTCCTCTCGCAGGCCGAGCACGACGAGCTCGCCCAGGCCGTGCTGATCACCCACGTGAAGGGTCTGATCACGCGCGTCCAGGAGCAGCTCACGCGGCAGCTCAAGGATCTCGACCGCGCCGACATCGCCAAGAAGTCGATCAAGGCACGGGGCGCGATCATCCAGACCAAGAATCTCGAGGAGTCGATCCGGCTCTCCGAGGAGTACGCGTCCGAGCACCTCGTCCTCGCCGTCGAGGATCCGGAAAAGATCTCGAAGGAGATCGAGAACGCCGGCGCGATCTTCCTGGGCCACTACACGCCGGTCGCCGTCGGCGACTACATGGCGGGCCCGAACCACGTGCTCCCCACAGGGGGCACGGCGCGCTTCTTCTCTCCGCTCTCGGTGGAGGACTTCCTCAAGCGCACGAGCTTCATGAAGTTCGAGCCGCCCAAGCTCCGGGAGCTCGGCGCGGACATCGTCCGCCTCGCCAACGTCGAGGGCCTGACGGGTCACGGCGCGTCGGTCGAGCTCCGGCTGGCCAAGATCCGCCGTGCACGACGTGAGCGGGAGGCCGCACGGGACCTCGAGCTCTGATTCGCGCCTTCAGCGAGTCGATCTCGAAGCCGGCGGCGTCCCCAGAGGGCGCCGCCGCTTTCGTTTCCGCCGCCGCACGCGGCGGCTCTGCGAGAATCCGAAAAAGCCTGTAAGATCCCGACGTTCCGGGCCTTCCCGCCCCCGGGCGCCCGCCCGAACGACCCGGAACTCGAGCACGCCCCGTCACCATCCCCCGTCAGGGGGGCCTCCCCCCGCCCCTGGAGCCATCCCCATGTCTTCGACTGCGCAGGACGCGGCCGGCGCGCGCCGTGTCGCGACGATCGCCCGCAAGACCAAGGAGACCGACATCCGGATCCGGATCGATCTGGACGGCACCGGTCAGTACGACATCTCGACGGGGATTCCCTTCTTCGACCACATGCTCGAGAGCTTCGGTCGCCACGCCCTCTTCGACCTCGAGGTCCAGGCCAAGGGCGACATCGAGGTCGACCTCCACCACACCGTGGAGGACGTCGGCATCTCCCTCGGCCAGGCCTTCCGCGAAGCGCTCGGTTCCGCGACGGGGATCAAGCGATTCGGATCCTGTCTGCTTCCGATGGCCGAAGCGAAGGTCGAGGTCGCGGTCGACGTCTCGAACCGTCCCTATCTCGTCTACCAGCTCGAGATGGACAACCCGATGATCGCGAGCTTCGACGGGACGCTGACCGAAGATTTCATGTACGCCTTCAGCCAGAGCGCCGGTCTCGATCTCCACATCGAGAAGCGGTACGGCAAGAGCCCCCACCACGTCGTCGAGGCGGCGTTCAAGGGCGTGGCCCGCGCGCTCCGCGAGGCGGTCGCGATCGATCCGCGCGAGACGGGACTGCCGACGGTGAAGGGGGCGCTCTAGCTTTCGATGGCCGCGAACAAGCCCCCCAGAATCGCCCTCGTCGACTACGGCGCAGGGAATATCCGTTCCGTCGCGAAGGCTCTCGAGCGAAGTGACCTCGAGCCGGTCGTGACGAGCGATCCCGCGGTCGTGCGCGGAGCGGACGGTGTCCTGCTTCCGGGGGTCGGCGCATTCCGGGATGCGGTGATGGCGCTCGAAGCCGCGGGTCTCACCGATGCGATCAAGGAAGTGACGAGCGGCGGGCGTCCCTATCTCGGGATCTGCTTCGGCCTCCAGCTCCTCTTCGAAGAGGGCACCGAACACGGGATCACCCCCGGCCTCGGTCAGCTCGCCGGTCGCGTGACGCGCTTTCCCGAGAAGGACGAGGACGGTCGACCGCTCGTCGTCCCGCACATCGGTTGGAACGAAGTGATCTATTCCAGGGGCCGCGGCGCTTCCGGCGACCACCCGATGGTGCAGGCGCTGCCCGAGCGCGACGTCTACTACTTCGTCCATTCGTACCGTCCCGAGCCGACCGACGAATCGATCATCGTCGGTCGCGCGGAATACGGCGGGACGTTCACGGCCGCGGTCGCCAAGGGGAACGTGTTCGCAATTCAGTTCCACCCGGAGAAGAGCCAGTCCGCAGGCAAGCGTCTCCTCGATGCCTATCGCGCATGGCTGGACCAGAGCTGATGGCAGGTTTCGAACTCATCCCGGCGATCGACCTGCTGGAGGGCTCTGCCGTTCGCCTCGCCCAGGGCGACTACGACCAGGCGACCGTCTACGACGCGGATCCCGCGAACGTCGCGAAGCGCTTCCACGCAGCCGGAATCAAGCGTCTCCACGTGGTCGACCTGGAAGGGGCGAAGGCCGGACGCCCGATGGCCGAGGAGCCGGTCCGTCGCATTCTCGCGGAGGTCGGCGACGTCCCCGTCCAGCTCGGTGGCGGCCTTCGAGACATGGCCGGGATCGAGACCGCGCTCTCCTGGGGACTCGATCGCGTGATCCTCGGAACCGTCGCGCTCCGCGATCCCGAGCTCGTGCGGAAGGCGGCCGCGGCACACCCCGAGAAGATCGTCGTCGGGATCGATGCACGGGATGGCAGGGTGGCGGTCGAGGGTTGGCTCGAAGCGAGCGAGACGACCGCCATCGAGCTCGGCAGGCGTTTCGAAGACGCCGGCGTCGCCGCGATCGTCTACACCGACATCGCCCGCGACGGCATGTTGACCGGACCGAACATCCCGCAGACCGCCGCCCTCGCGGAGGCGCTCACGATTCCCGTGATCGTCTCGGGCGGCGTCGCGACGGTGCAGGACATCGTCGACTCCGCCGCCGAGCGTTCGAAGGGCATCTGCGGCGTGATCGCCGGTCGTGCGATCTATACCGGTGCCGTCGATCTCGACGAGGCGCTCGCGGCGGTGGCCGCGCTCGAAGAAGGAGGCGCCTGAGCGAGCCATGAGCGAGCGCGCCGGACACGGACTCAGGAAGCGCATCATCCCCTGCCTCGACGTCGACCAGGGTCGCGTCGTGAAGGGCGTGAAGTACGTGGACCACGTGGACGCCGGCGACCCCGTCGAAGTCGCGAAGCGGTACGACGAGCAGGAAGCGGACGAGATCACCTTCCTCGACATCACCGCGAGCCACGAGGAGCGGAACATCCTGCTCGACGTCGTGGCGAGGACCGCGGAGAGCGTGTTCATGCCGCTCTGCGTGGGCGGCGGCGTGCGCTCGCTCCAGGACATCCGTGATCTGCTGAACGCGGGCGCGGACAAGGTCTCGATCATGACCGCGGCGATCAAGAATCCGGATCTGGTCGACGACGCCGCGGCCAAGATCGGCAGCGCGAATCTGGTGGTCGCGATCGATGCCAAGCAGGTCTCCGGCGAGGGCGAGACGCCGCGTTGGGAGGTGTTCACCCATGGCGGTCGGAACGAGACCGGAATCGACGCGGTCGAGTGGGCGGCACAGGTGGCGGAGCGCGGCGCCGGCGAGATCCTCCTGACCAGCATGGATCGCGACGGGACCAAGAGCGGCTACGACCTGGCGATGCTCCGGGCCGTCGCGGATCGGATCACGATCCCCGTGATCGCGAGCGGTGGCGGTGGCAGCGCGGCGGATCTGGCGACCGCCCTGGACGACGGGCCGGAGGGCGGCCACTGCCAGGCGGCGCTCGCGGCCTCGATCTTCCACTTCAAGGAGACGACGGTCGGCGAGGTCAAGGCGGAGCTCCTCGCCGCGGGCATCCCGGTGCGACCCCCTGCGGGGGAACCGGGCTGACACGCCCCGTCCCCTTCGGGGCAAATTGAGCCGTCTGAACCCCTCTGCTAGGGTCTGCGCCTTTCGCGCCCACGACCACCTCGGGGTGGGAATGGCCCAGCGATCGCGGGTGACCGGGATCTCCGGGCGCGAGAAACAGACGATCATCCGGCCGTACCTCCGCGAGGGGCGGCCGATCAGGAACACGGAACGACAAGAGCGCCGTAGAGGCAGCCGAAGGGCGGCCAGGAGGCAACGAACACGCGAGCGTGGCGCGGCGAACGGATTCGCCTGCCACGAAGAGGACCCCCGGGTTACTCACACGAGTCCGCGCGAGAGCGCGTCGGACGAACGCGTGTTGGTTGGTTCCCTTCGACGGCGAGGGAGAAGAACATGCCGGTGATCAAGATCAAGGAAAGCGAATCCTTCGAAGGCGCCATGAAGCGCTTCAAGAAGTCCTGCGAGAAGGCGGGCATCCTGACGGAGCTGCGGCGGCGCGAGTACTACGACAAGCCGAGCATCCGGAAGAAGAAGAAGGAAGCGGCGGCGCGCAAGCGCGCGCTCAAGAAGATGCGGCGCAGCATGAACTGACATGCTCGCTTCGGGGGCGAGAGGACGGATTTGATCCCGGAATCGACCATCCAGGAAATCCGAGACAGGGCGGACATCGTCTCCCTCATCTCTCGCTACGTCGAGCTGAAGCAGGCGGGTCCGAACTGGAAGGGACTCTGCCCCTTCCACAACGAGAAGACCCCGAGCTTCAACGTCAACGCAGACCGCCAGATCTTCCACTGCTTCGGCTGTGGCAAGGGCGGCAACGTCATCAGCTTCCTGATGGAGCACGAGGGGCTGACCTTCCCCGAGGCCGCTCGGAATCTCGCCAGCGAACTCGGGGTCGAGATCGAGGAAGAGCGCGGCGCCGGCCGCGACGTCGGCCTCTCGGCGCAAATCTTCAAGGCGAACGAGCTCGCCCAGGCCCTCTACCGTGAGGCGCTGCGTACGCCCGAAGGCAAGATCGCGCGCGCCTATCTGGTCTCCCGCGGCTTCGACGGCAAGACCGCCGACGAGTTCGGGATCGGGTTCGCACCCGCACGCTGGGACGCGGTCGCCGTGCGCCTGCGCGAGGCGCGCGTCGACGGCGATGCTGCCGTCCAGGGCGGCCTGCTCTCCGAGCGCAAGTCGGGCCAGGGCTACTACGACCGGATCCGAGGCCGTCTCACCTTCCCGATCGAGGACGTGCGCGGGCGTGTGATCGGCTTCGGAGGTCGTGCGCTCGAGGCCGACCAGGAGCCCAAGTACTGGAACACGCCGGAGTCGCCGGTGTTCCGGAAGCGCCAGGCGCTCTACGGCTACCCGGCTGCGCTCGAACCGATCCGCCGGGCCAAGCGCGTGATTCTCTGTGAGGGGTACTTCGACCGGATCGCCTTCGCTCGCGCCGGGTTGGGCGAAGCGCTCGCGACGTGCGGGACCGCGCTCACCTCGGAACACGGCTCGCAGCTCCTCCGGCGGACCAAGGAGGTGGTGCTGGTCTTCGACGGCGACGCGGCCGGACAAGCGGCCACCGAGAAGGCCCTGGCCGTCCTGCTTCCCCATGGGTTGCGAGTTCGGGCCGCACTCATCCCAGGTGGCGCCGATCCCGACGACTACCTGAACGAGTTCGGCGCGGACGCGTTGAAGAAGCTCGTGGACGAGGCCCCGGACGCGCTCGAACTCTCGATCCGCAACGCGCTGCGTCAAGGAGTTGCGACTCCCGACCAGAAGGCCGACGTGGTTGCCCACGTGGCACCTCTGATCGCGCGGGTCTCGGACGCCGTATCGCGTGACGAGTACGTCAGGCGCCTCGCGATGGCCGTGGACGCTTCGATCCCAGCGGTCGGCGCGATCGTTCGTGACGCAGCGCGTGGTTCGAAGGATGCCCCGCAGGTCGACGCCGAAGCGTTAGGTCTTGCGCGTGCGCGCCGCGATCAGCCCGAAGAGCGACAGCTCAGGGCACTCGCGCGACTCTGTCTGGAACGTCCCGACCTGATCAGCGATGAAACGGCACTCACTCTCCAGGAGATCCTGCCCGTCGGGGCATGGAAGTCGATCATCCTGCAGATCCTGGAGGCAGCGGAAGAGGGCCTGTTAGTAACGGGTGATCAGAAGGGCGTGGACCCGGTCGCCATCGAATCCCGCATGGACGCTGAGGCACAGCGTCGCCTGCGGGAAATTTCGGTCGATGACACACCCTTCGACGAAGATGCAAGCGCTGAGCAGGTGTTCGACGACGTCGTCGGATGGTTCGAGCGCCGCCGACTCGACGCGCGTCAGCGAGACTTGAATCAAAGAATGCGCGACCCGAATGCGGATCAGGATGCACTCCTAGCTGAGAAGCAGAAGCAGCTTCAGGAGCGGCGGGCCCGAATGGGCGTCGGGAGCACGACCCGGACCGACGCTTCACAGCCTACTCACGAAAGTGGCAGTGCATAGGCAATGTAGTGAAGGACGATTCTGAACACGCTGGGGAGGCGGCGGAACTTCGGAATCGGAAGTAAGATTTGTGAGCCTACGGAGGACCCCCCCAATGGCCTCGAATGCGCCCAATACGGAGTCTGTCGCCGACCGCGCGCAGTCTTCCGATCTCGATGGGGATGCCACGATCGCATCGCTCACCGACGCGAACGCGATCGAGTCTGGCGCTGCGCCGCGACGCAAGCGCAAGTCACGTGCCGTGAGCGCGAAGGCCGGGTCCGCCAAATCGAAGTCGACCTCGGCATCTGCCAGGACTTCCTCTCCGGCGGAAAAGAAGTCGACGACTGCGCCGAAGAAGAAGTCGCCGACGCGCGCGCGCAAGAAGACGGCCGACGCCAAGACCACGACCAGTCGGAAGCCCTCGCGCAAGAAAACGGCCGACGCAGCGACCGCGAAGGTCGAAGAAGAACGCGGCCCGCTCGATCGTGAAGCGCTCCTCGAGTTCGATGCCGTGCGCCGATTGATCGAAGTCGGCGAAGAGAAGGGCGAGGTCAACCGCGACGATCTCGCGACCGCATTCGAAGACGGCGCGCTCGGGCGCGACGATCTCGATGGTGTCCTGTCCGTGCTGCGCGAAAACGACATTCCGCTCGCGCGTACCGTCGCTCCGACGGAAGAAGAGCGACCGAAGCGCAAGCCGAAGAAGAAGGCGACGAGCGCCAGTGACGACGCTGGGAGCGCCGATCCGGTTCGCGTCTATCTCCGCGAGATGGGGCAGGTCTCCCTGCTCACGCGGGAAGGCGAAGTCGAGATCGCCCAGCGGATCGAGCAGGCGGTGGACGCCCACCTCACCGCGCTGATCTCGAACCCCTACTGCCTGCGGCGGATGATCGAGCTCGGCGCGCAGGTCCAGTCCGGCGACCTCGATCTCAAGAAGGTCGTCGACGGGCTCGACGACGAGGACGCGCCGCCGGTCGACGTCACGCGCAAGAAGTTCCTCCAGGCGATCGGCGGCCTCGAGAAGATCGAACACGGCGTCGTCGAGCGTCGGCGCGAGCTGGACCGAACCGCGATGACCAAGGACGACCGGCTCGCATGCGAGGCGGAGGTTGCGGCGCTCTTCGAAGACGCGGCGAAGGCTCTTCGCACCCATCGGGTCAGTCGCGAGCGCTACAACGAGCTCGATCGCTGCCTGCGGGAGATGCACGAGAGCCACCGGCTGCTCGACGAGCGTGCGGGACAGATCGCCAAGGCCTTCGAAATGTCCGCGGACGAGTTCGCGGTCATGGCCGAGCAGTCGAAGAAGCGAAGCGCCGGCGGCAAGCAGGCCTTCGAACGACTGGGTGGTGATCGCGACGTGATCGACGAAGGCGTCCATCAGCTCGCGAATGTCGAAGTCTTTCGGCTGCGGCTCGAGGAGGACTCGGGTCTTCGCCGGGACGAGCTCGACGCGATCCTCGTCCAGGTCGATGCGACGGCGGCGAGCGCTCAGGAGGCGAAGAGCGAGCTGATCGAGGCCAACCTCCGGCTCGTCGTCTCGATCGCCAAGAAATACAACAACCGCGGCCTGCAGTTCCTGGACCTGATCCAGGAGGGCAACATCGGCCTGATGAAGGCCGTCGACAAGTTCGAGTGGCGCCGCGGATACAAGTTCTCGACCTACGCGACGTGGTGGATCCGCCAGGCGATCACCCGGGCGATCGCCGATCAGGCGCGCACGATCCGAATCCCGGTCCACATGATCGAGACGATTCACAAGCTGGTCCGCGCGACTCGCCAGCTCGTGCAGGTGCTCGGGCGTGAGCCCCAGCCCGAGGAGCTCTCGGAAACCCTCGAACTCCCGCTCGAGAAGGTCCGGATGGTCCTCCGGATCGCGAACGATCCGATCAGTCTCGAGACGCCGGTCGGCGAGGAGGACGACGGTCGCCTGTCGGACTTCATCGAAGACCCGAACGCCGTCAATCCCCAGGACGCCGTCATCCAGTCGAGCCTCGCGGAACACACTCGCGAGCTTCTCTCGACCCTGGCGCCCCGCGAAGCCCGCGTGCTCCGCATGCGCTTCGGGATCGGCGAGAAGACGAACAGGACGCTCGAAGAAGTCGGCCAGGACTTCGACGTGACGCGAGAGCGCATTCGCCAGATCGAGGCGAAGGCGCTCCGCAAGCTGCGCCACCCGAGCCGCAGCCGTGCCTTGAAGGGGTACCTGGAGAGCTGATCGCGAGACCTTCGCGATCGGCTTCGATCCACCCGCCTGCGGCGCGCGCGCTTCCTTCCATCGAACTGCGCACGCGCTTCCCGTCGCCCGCGCATCCGTACGTCGTTCTTCAAGCGTCTCTTTCGTAGGTCCGATACGACGCGCGTGAAGCTCGTCGCCTGCCCCGATTGCCACGCCCAGTACGACGTCTCGTCGATGGTGCCCGACAGCGACTTCGATTGTCGTTGTGGAACGGCCCTCGTCGCGACGCCGCCCGTCGGCGTCGACGCACCGGTCCAGCGGTGCAGTTCCTGTGGTGCGGTCGCGATCGAGGGCGCCGACTTCTGCGCGTACTGCGGGTCGGGCATCGTCCCCGTCGATCACGTTGGAAGTCTGATCTGTCCCGAGTGCATGGCGCGCAACGTCGACGACGCGCGCTTCTGCCTCGCCTGCGGCGTGGCCTTCGCGCCTTCGACACACGAGAGTCAGGTCTCGGAGCTCCAGTGTCCGTGCTGCGAGACCTTGATGTTCGTCCGCGAAGTCGCCGGTCTGCTCGTCCAGGAATGCGCCAAGTGTCGCGGCTTGTGGGCCGAGACCGACGTATTCGAGTCTCTCGTACAGCGTGCGACGACCGCCGCGATCGAACGAAACGCGCAGGGTGGAGGAGACGGACCGCGACTCGAGGGTGGCAATCCGTTCGAAGGCGTCGATCCGTTCAATGCGAGAATCGACTACCGCCGGTGCCCTTCCTGCGACTCGATGATGGCTCGCCGGAACTACCAGAAGAGATCGGGCGTGATCGTCGACCAGTGCCGAACCCACGGTACCTGGCTGGACGCCGACGAGCTCGAGCGGATCGCGGGCTTCATCCTCTCGGGCCGAGCCGCCGATGCTGCGCGGATCGAAGTGCAGCTCAAGGAAGAGGAGCGACGCCGCGCCGCCCGGAGCGCGATGCACGTCGCGAGCCAGGTGCGGGTCGAGGCCGGCGAGTCGCTCTTCTCGACGAACCGAAGCGACAAGAGCACCGCGGAGTCGGTGCTCGGCTTCCTGATCTCGCTGCTCGACTGAACTCTCTTCGCACCCGGTTCGCCGGGACGTGGCCAAACGACCGAGAGGTGAAACCGACATGGGACTGATCGACAAACTCCGCGCAGAGCTCATCGACATCGTCGAGTGGATCGACGATTCGCAACACACGCTCGTCTGGCGTTTTCCGCGGTACCGCAACCAGATCAAGTACGGCGCGCAGCTGATCGTGCGGCCCGGCCAATCCGCGGTCTTCGTCCATCAGGGTCAGATCGCCGACGTCTTCGGTCCCGGGCACTATCGCCTCGAAACGAAGAATCTCCCGGTCCTCTCGACGTTGATGGGATGGATGCACGGCTTCGACTCGCCCTTCAAGGCCGAGGTCTACTTCGTCAGCACGCGCCAGCTGACCGACCTCAAGTGGGGCACGTCGAACCCGGTCCCGCTTCGCGACGCCGACTTCGGACCGGTTCGCGTCCGTGCGTTCGGAACCTACACCCTGCGCGCGATCGATCCCGGACGGCTCCTGTCCGAGCTCGTCGGTACCGATGGCGTCTATGAGGCCGAGGAGATCGCGGCCCTGCTGCGCTCGATCATATCGATGGCCTTCGCCGACGTCGTCGCGAGCTCGGGGATCAGTGTTCTCGATCTCGCCCAGAACTACAGCGAGCTGTCGGAGACGCTCCGCCAGGCGGTGGTCGAGCGGATCGACGACGAGTACGGCCTCGAGCTCCCCCAGCTCTACATCGTGAACGTCTCCGTCCCCGCCGAGGTCGAACGGGCCCTCGACGCGCGGGCGAGCATGGCGGCGATCGGCAACCTCGGCGCCTATCAGGCCTACCAGATGGGCAACGCGATGCCCGAAGCCGCGGCGAATCCGGCGGGCGGGCTTGCCGGTGCCGGCGTCGGGCTCGGCATGGGGCTCGCGATGACGAACTCGATGCAGGGGATGATGGGCGGCGGCAGCCCGCAGGGCGCGCCTCCGCAGGCGCCTCCGCCCGTGCCGACCGTGACCTGGCACGTGGCCGAGAACGGCGACGCACTCGGTCCCTTCACGCCCGCGCAGATGGCGCAGGCGATCGCCGGCGGCCGAGTGACGACGACCTCGCTCGTCTGGTGTGCCGGGATGGACGGCTGGCTGCCGGCAGGCGAAGTCGAGGCCTTGATGGGCCAGTTCGCGCCGCAGCCGCCGCCGATTCCGGAGGGCTGATCGATGATCCGTTCGAAGCGCCTCGGTCTCGAGCTCTATCCGGGCACCGTCTTCATCTATCGCAGCCGCCGTCGCGGTCTGTTCGGTTTCGGCAAGAACAGCTACGCGATCGGCGAAGTGCTGGCCGTCGACGAGCCCCACGGCATCGTCCACGTTCGCACGCTCAAGAGCAACGCGCAGACGGGCCCCAAGGTCGACATCAACCACATCCCGGTGCTCTTCCGCCAGCTCGTCCGCGACCTCGTCGAGGTCGTCGGCAAGGCTTCTCCGGACATCGAGACCTGGGCTTCGATCAACGAATTCCGCCGCCGTCACGCCGCCGGCGAGGTCGGCGCATTCGCCGGCCGCCTCTGGAAGGCCGAAGCCCTCGCCCGCAAGGCGCTCCCCCCCGAGCAGGAACGCACCCCGATCCAGCACACCTTCGTCAAACGCCGCGACGGCAACGGCCCCCTCTCGGTCGTCGAGGTGTCCGTCTAGGGGGAGGCGGGCGAGCCTTCGAGGCGCAGCGGGCAAGCTCCAGACTCGCCGAGCGCCCGCAGCCGCCCGCGCTCCGACCGATCTCCAAACTCGCCGAGCGCCCGCAGGCGACGGTTCAGTCGAAGACCCGCGAGCTCACGACCTCGCCGTTGCGGAACTGCACGACGCGTTCGAGGTTGCGCTTAGAGCCGCTACCGACGCCCAGGCCGACGCCGCCGAAGCCACCACCGCTTCCGCCGCCTCCACCGAGGCCGACGGAGAGTCCGGGGCTGGAGCTGACCCAGGTCCAGGTGATCGTCTCGCCGCCCTCGTCGATTCCCGTGGACGTCTCGTCCGGCTCACCGAGGGCCAACCGGACCTGATCCTCGGTCATGCCGAGGGCGACCTCGCCGGCGCGCACCTTCGCCTGAACGTCCGCGGGCCAGGTGTCGAAGAGCGCCTGCTCGTCGGCGATCCGGGACTCCGGCGTCGAGGCGCAGCCGAGGACGAGGACGACGACGGAGATCGCCGCGAGAACGCCGCGAAACGACGCGCGGGCCAGGACCGGCTTCATGGTTTCTCTCAGCAAGGTTCGCCGACCTTCTTCATCCAGGAGCCGTAGTCGCTGAAGCCGACCTTCTCGTGGAGCTTGGCGACGCGCTCGAGCAAGGCCTGGGATACGTCTTCCGACGGGGGCGTCGCGTCACCGAGTGCGTCGAGGACGTTGCCCGCGGTCTCGGAGGCCCCGGTCGCGACCAGGGCGCCGATCGCCGCATCGCGATCACGCTCGCCGACGCCGAGGTAGGCTTCGATCGCCGCCTCGCTCACCGCGGAGGCGTGCTTGCGGGAGGCGACGATGTTGCCCTTGCCCGTCACGACGTTGCCGACGGAGAACACCGTCGGATAGCCCTCGAGTCGGCCGAGGTCCCAGTCCTGGAAGTCGAAGAGCTCGCCGTTCATCTCGATTCCCGGGATCGCTTCGGGGATCGAACCGATCGAGCTGATGACGGCGGGGCCGCGAACTTCGTAGGTCTCGTCCTGCTTCACGACGCGACCGTTCTCGATCTTCGTGCGTCGGAACACGACCCCGACGAGCGACCCGTCTTCGACGATCAGACCATCCGGTGCGGAGAGGGGTTCGATGTCGAAGAGGTACTTGCTCGTGCTCTTGCCGACCATGCGGACGCGGCCGGCTTCGACCTTCTTGAGCCGGGCCTCGTCGGCGCCTTCGGGCGCGCTCATGACGGGCATGTCTTCGATCCGACGCCGGTAGTAGATCGTGGGCGGCGTGATCCCGAGCTCGTCCCAGGTCAGGCCGTGCTTCTCGAGGATCTTCGGGATGCCCTTGATCTCCAGCTCTTCGACGTCGGTCTCGATCCCGCGCTCGGCGAGGACCTCGACGGTTCGCTGGAGCGTGTGGATCTTCGCGACGTCGATCGAAGCGAGGCCACCGCCCAGGATGATCGCTCCGTCATGCAGCTCGTACTCGGCCTCGGGCATGTCGCCACGCTCGGCGTGGTTGAACGCGATCACGAAGGGGTTCTGGTAGACGAGGCCCTTCCCGACGTACTCGTCCGCGCCGTCGACGGGAACGGGTCGATCCCGCCACGCACCGTTCGCGAGGACGACCGCGGAGAAGCCCCAGTCCTCGACCAGCTCCTTGAAGTCGACGTCGCGGCCGATCTTCGTGTTCGGCACGAAGGTCACGCCCTGCTTCTGGAGCTTCTCGTCGATGACGCCGTATTCCTTGTTCCGCAGCGCCACGTGCCAGCGCGGGAGACCGTCCTCGATCTTCCCGTACGGCCGCGCGTTCTGCTCGAACACGAAGACCTGCACGCCCTTGTCCGCGAGACGACTCGCGACCTCGGCGCCAGCGGTCGCGCCGCCGATGACTGCCACGAAATGTCCGGTTCCATCGATTTGATCGGGTGCCATGGCGCCGATGTTCGCAGCCTTCCGGTGGACCGACAATCCCGCCCGGCCCGGCACCCGAACGCGGTAGACTCCCACCCGAGGGCCTGTAGCTCAGTGGTCAGAGCAATCGGCTCATAACCGAATGGTCCCTGGTTCAAGTCCAGGCGGGCCCACCATTCTCCTCCGCGTCATCGCCCGGTGTCGCGTCTCGGAAGCGCGGCAACCCACGCCGTACTGGCGCGATCCCCCAAGCGTCGATGAAGCCATCGCGCGAAGCGCCGCCGTCCGGGAAACCACGGCGCCGCCCAACGAGCACACCCGCCACGATCAGCTGCCTGCGCAAGGCCACGAAAGAAGAACCCCGGTGCCTTTCGGGCACCGGGGTTCTGGGACTAGCCAGTGTGCGTCCTGTCTAGGTCCCGCACGGTCACTCAAGGGAGAATGGGACTTCTTTGGGTTGCGGCCGGTAGAAGCCCCTCGCTCGATCCTATCACGACGGCCCGAAACCACAACGATTCCGGGCAAATGTCAGGGTTGTTGCGGATTCGGCTCTGGGCTGTTCTTCTGCGCTCAGGGCTGTCCTTCCCGAGCTCACGGCTGTCGTCCCCTCGCTCACGGCTGTCCACCCGAGGACGGCTCGGGAGAGGGCACGAGCCGGGTCGTGCCGGCGAGCTCGGCGAGGGCCTCCGAAGCGCCCATCGGCTGGAGATAGACGTTCTCGCTGACGGCGCCGCTGGTTCGCCCCGCGATCTCGAGTGCCCGCCCGGCCGGCTGGGACCGCTCGGTCAGGCGGACCGTGATCTTCAGATAGGCCGTCTCGCCCGGGCCGACGTGGAGCGCGAGGTCGTTCCACCCCCAGGCGACGAACGCGACGCTTCGGACGCCGGCTTCGATCTCGTGCAGACCGGGGGGCAGGTCGACCCGCTCGTACTCGCCGTGGCGGAGCACGCCGAGCGGCCGGCCGTCGACGCGCAGTCGGACCGGGGAGACCGAAGCCCGGGGATCGAGGCGGTAGACGTAGATCCGAGCCCGTTCCGGGGAGGGGGAAGGCGCATCGGCGAAGGGCGGGCCCATCGGACGGGTCGAACAGGCAACGAGAATCGCTCCCAACACTCCGGCCGAGAGCACGAGGACCGCGCGCCCCCTTCGTCGTCGATTCGTCATCGCGCCTTCCTCTGCACATCTTTCGCGCTCCCGGAATCTAGCTCGCGTGTCTCGCCCCCCGTGGGCGCCGCGAACGCTCGGTCCTGCGAATCGGTCGAGGGCGCCGCTACGCTACGCTGCCGTTCGCGGCCGCAGGGGCCGTGAATGGACCCCTCGCAGGACTGGCGAGGTTCCCGGATCGGTGTGCCCCCTCTACTCGCCCGACCCGGTTGCCGAACCGTGGGAATCGTCGACGACCGTCCGACACCAGACACATGCGCAAGGACAAGGACCGCTACTGGGATTGCCTGGACCAGGCAATGGAGGCCTCTCACGGAGGCCGGATCGAGGAGGCGCTCGCCTGGCTCGACGAGGCCCTGCGCGTGCACCCCGACGGCGCCGAGGCCCACAACGGTCGCGGTGAGATTCTCTGGGACGACGGTCGGATCGACGAGGCGCTGATCGAGTTCGATCGCGCGACGATCGCCGACGGCAAGTTCACGGCGGCCCACCTCAACCGGATCGAGCTCCTGATCGAGGAGCTCGGCGAGTTCGCGACGGCGGTTCGCCTCGCCGACGAGCTCCTTTCTGGCCGCCCCAAGCTGCCCCGGCCCGATCGCGTGCTGCAAGCCGAGGTCTACTACCTGAAGAGCAAGGCGCTCTTCTACCAGGACGACCTCGAGGGGGCGCTCTTCCTGGTGCGCCGCGCGACCAAGGCGGGCGGCGAGCTCGGCCTCTACTACGCGTTCGAGGGGCAGGTCCTCTTCGAGCTCGGTCAGTACAACGAGGCGCGCCGCGTCCTCGAGCGCGGGGTCGCGATCGATCCCGACGCAGCACACACCATCTACCACCTGGGCCTCGTGCTCGAACGCCTCGAGGACGAGGGCGAGGAAGCCGCTTCACCGGCCGTCGGCCTCGAGAACGCGGCCGAGGCCTTCTCCCGGGCCAACGCCCTGGAGCCGCAGCAATTCCCGCTGCCGATCGAGATTCCGGAGGCGGGTTTCCGCCGCGCCGTCGACGAAGCATTCGGCAATCTGCCCCGCTCGATCCGGGAGCGGATCGAAGGGGTGGGCGTGGTGATCGAGGACTTCCCGACCCTCGAGCTCGTGCGCGACGAACGGATTTCTCCACAGACCCTCGGGCTCTTCATGGGGATCCCGCGAACCGAAGCGCTGATGACGGATCAGCCCCTCGATCTCGACCGGATCCTGCTCTTCAAGAAGAACCTCGAGAAGATCTGCCGGGACGAAGAGGATCTGATCGATCAGATCCAGATCACCGTTCGCCACGAGGTCGGCCACTACCTGGGGCTCGACGAGGACGACCTCGAACGCCTCGGGCTGGCCTGAGACGGTCGAGCTCGATGTCTGCCGTTTCCTCCGCCGGCCCGAGCGTCTCCGAAGAGACGCCTTGCGGGGACGATCCGCGGCCGACGATCGCGCCGGCGGCTCTGATCGAACGGCTTCGGCGGATCGTCGGGGACGAGCACTGCCTGGCGCGCGAAGGTGAGCTCTTTGCGTACGAGTGCGATGGGCTGACCCTCGACCCCGCCCGGCCGCTGGCGGTCCTGCTGCCGGCCACGACCGAAGAAGTCGCGCGGATCGTTCGCGCGTGTCGCGAGGCCGACGTCCACTTCGTGCCGCGCGGGGCGGGGACGGGCTTGTCCGGGGGCGCTCACGCGACGCCGGGCTCCGTCCTGATCGAGTGCTCGCGGATGAATCGGATCCTCGAGGTCGACGAGGCGAATCGGATCGCCGTCGTCCAGCCGGGGGTGGTGAACGCCGAGCTCTCGACGGCCATCAAGCAGTTCGGCCTCTTCTACGCCCCCGACCCGTCGAGCCAGCAGGCCTGCACGATCGGCGGGAACGTGGCCGAGAACTCCGGTGGTCCGCATACCCTCAAGTACGGCACGACGACGAACCACGTCCTCGCCCTCGAGATGGTGCTCCCCGACGGAACGATCACGCGCCTCGGCAATCGAACCGGGGAGAGCCCCGGGCCCGATCTCGTCGGGGCGATCGTCGGCAGCGAGGGGACGCTCGGAATCGTTACCGAGATCACGGTGAACCTCTCGCCGATCCCCGAGGCGATCGAGACCCTGCTCGGGATCTTCGACGACATCGTGCCCGCGTGCCGGGCGGTGGGGCGTGTGATCCGATCCGGCGTCGTGCCTGCGGCGATGGAGATCGTGGACAAGCGTACGATCGAAGCGGTCGAAGCGAGCGTCTATGCGGCAGGGCTCCCGACGAGCGCCGGGGCGGTCCTGATCGTCGAGCTCGACGGCTCGAAGGTCTGCATGGAAGGCGAGATCGCGGCGATCCGCGAAGCCTGCGAGGCCGAGGGCTGCCAGACGATCCAGGTCGCCCGGGACGAGGAGGAGCGGCTGCGTTTCTGGCGGGCGCGCAAGGGCGCGTTCGGGGCGATGGGCCGCCTGGCTCCGGACCTCTACGTCCACGACGCGGTCGTGCCGCGGGTCAAGCTGCCCGAGATCCTCGCGAAGGTCGGCGAGATCTGTGATCGCCACCGGCTCAAGCTCGCGAACGTCTTCCACGCGGGCGACGGCAACCTCCATCCGAACATCTGCTTCGACCGTCGCGACGCCGACGAGCTCGCCCGCGTGATCCAGGCCGGGGAGGAGATCCTGACCGCCTGTACCGAGGCGGGCGGCGTGATCACCGGCGAGCACGGGGTGGGCGTCGAGAAGCGCGACTACATGCACCTCGTGTTCGAGCCGCACGATCTCGAGCCGATGTACCGGCTTCGCGAGACCTTCGATCCGGATGGCGTCTGCAATCCGGGCAAGCAGATCCCGACGACCCGCTTCTGTGTCGAATCGAATCCGAAGGCGCGGGGCTACGAGGAGGTGCCGATCTGATGGCGCCCGCCCTCGAAGCGCTTGCGTCGACGTTCCAGGAAGAGACGGTTCGGGTTCCCGGCGCCGTGGTCGATCGGGTGTCGACACCGAAAAGTGTCGAAGCGCTCGGCGAGCTCGTCCGCGCGGCGTCGGAGGATCGGACGGGGCTGCTCCTGATGGGCGGCCGGACCCGGCTCGATCTCGCGAACCCGGCGAGTCCACTCGGGCTGGGCGTCTCCTTGACGGGCCTCTCCGGGATCGACGAGTTCGATCCCGACGAGGGCGTGCTCCACGCGGCCGCCGGAACCCCGATTCAGGCGATTCGCGAGACCGTCGCGGCCGAGGGCTGGGAACTGCCGCTCGATTCGCCCGGAAGGGCTTCGACGGTCGGCGGGAGCCTCGCGACCGCCGTGATGGGTCCCCGTGCGCATGCGTTCGGGCCCGTGAAGGACGCGATCCTCGGCCTCGACGTCGTGGGCGGGGATGGTGTGGCGACGAAGTGCGGCGGTCGAGTCGTGAAGAACGTGACCGGCTACGACCTGGCGAAGCTCTATTGCGGCTCCTTCGGGACGCTCGCGATCCTGACGGGAGCGTGGTTACGACTCCGACCCGCACCGGCCGTCCGGCGGACCTTCGAGGCGCCGATGCCCGCCGCGGGTGCCGCCTTCGAGGCGGTCCGGAAGCTCGGAGAACGACCGAGCGTGCGGGCGGCGATCTGGCAGGAGAGTGCCATGCGCCCAGGGGAGGCTCGAATGCTCCTCGAGCTCGGAGGGTCCCTGGCGGGCGTGGAGGCGGATCTCGCCGCGTTCCGTGAGGTCGGTCGCTTCGAGGAAGCGGACGCGTCGAGCGTGGACCACGCGCGGGACGCGGGGGTGACGAGCGCGCAGGACGTCGCTCGGGACGCGGGGGTGACGAGCGCGCGGGACGTCGCGGTTCGGGCGCGCGTGCTCGGGACGAACGTCGCGGAGTGGAAGGACGCCGCCCTCGCGGCGGGTCTCGAGGTCTCGGTCGAGACCGGGCTCGGTGTCGTGCGGGCCAGCGGTCGGCTGCCTTCCGCCGAGGTCCTGCTCGGCCTGCGCGAGCGCGCGGTCCGGCACGGTGGCTTCGCGACCTTCGAACGAATGCCGGAGGCCTGGCGCGCCGAGGTCGACGTCTTCGGCGACGTCGGTGCGGGCGCCGGGATCGTCACCGCGCTCGCCGCGCGCTTCGATCCGAACGGGATTCTCAACCCGGGACGCTTCGTCGCGCATGGCGCGCCCGGGGGTGGGTCGTGAGCAGCGATCTTCCGACCCCCGAAGGCGGTGCGCCGGCGCTCGCGGCGCTGCTCGATCGCTCCGTCTACGGCGACACGCTCGACTGCGTCCACTGCGGGCTCTGCCTGACGAGCTGCCCGACCTACCGGGCGACCGGCCGCGAGACGTCCTCGCCGCGTGGACGCATCTACCTGATGCGGGGCCTCGCCGAGGGTCGGCTGAACGACCCCGAGCTCCTCGAAGAGGAGGCCTTTCTCTGCCTGGGCTGCCGAGCGTGCGAGACGGCTTGTCCTTCGGGTGTGCAGTACGGCGAGATGCTCGAGCACACGCGCGACGCGATCCGGGGCGGGCAGTTCGACTCCGGCGTGGCGGGCCTCTCGAAGCCGGGCCTCGCCGTTCGGATCGAGCGCTTCGCCCTGCGCCAGATCGTTCCGAAGGCCGGGCGGCTCGCCGCGATGGTCTCGCTCCTGTCCCTCGTCCAGAAGCTCGGCCTCGATCGGCTCGCCGCGAAGGTCCTTCCCGCTCGTCTGGCCGACATGGTCCTTCTGCTGCCTTCGATTCCGCCTGCCGAGGAGCGAAAGCGGCTTCCCGCGTTCACCCCCGCCGAGGGCGAGCGGCGCGGTCGCGTGGCGCTCTTCGAGGGGTGCATCATGCCCGAGTTTTTCGGGCGCGTGAACGATGCGGCCCGGCTCGTCCTGGCCCGGGCCGGATACGACGTGATCGTGCCCGAGACCCAGGGTTGCTGCGGCGCGCTCCAGGCCCACAGCGGCGACCTCGACTTCGCCCGCGACCTCGCGCGCAACAACGTCGACGTCTTCGGCGGCGGCGATCTCGACGCGATCATCGTGACGAGCGCCGGCTGCAGCGCGTCGATGCGCGAGGCCGAAGGCTGGCTCGGGGACGAAGGGGCGGGCATGGCGGGCGGAATTCGCGACATCCTCGAGTTCCTCGACGAGGTCGACGCGCAGCTCGACTTCGCGCCGATGCCGAAGCGGCTCTGCTACGACGATCCGTGCCACCTGATCCACGCGCAGGGAATCGCGGCCGGACCCCGCCGTCTCTTCGCGAAGATCCCGGAGCTCGAGCTCGTGCCCCATGCGAACCCGGAGGCGTGCTGCGGCGCGGCCGGAATCTACAACCTGACCCAGCCGGACATGTCGAAGCGAGTGCTCTCGCCGAAGGTCGAGGCGCTGCTCGCGGCATCGCCGGAGATCGTCTCGACCGCGAACCCCGGCTGCGCGATGCAGATCTCGGCAGGGCTCGGGGAGGCCGGCTTCGAGGCGCCGGTCGTGCATCCGATCGAGCTCCTCGAAGAGGCGAGCCGACCCCGTTGAGCGAGTGCGTCGCGGTCGGATGGGCCGACCCTTTCGAGCGAGTGCGTCGCGGTCGGATGGGTCGACGCTTCCGAGCGGCTTTCGATCAGCGGTAGAGATACGCGTCCGGCGTCTCTCGCGGAGGACGCCAGCGCGGGAAGGCGCCGAGGGTGAAGTCGCCGAGGCTCCCTCGGAAGACGAGATCGAAGGGCAGGATCGACTCCCGGCCTCGAACCGCGCCGTAGCGTTCGCGCAGGCTCTGGTAGACGAAGGAAGACTGCGCGTTCGCGCGAAGGTCCGGTTCTTCGGTCAGGCCGAGGGAAGCGCGCTCGAGGTAGGTGTCGCGGTTCGGGTCCGCGTCGAAGCGGTAGTCCGCGTCGATCAGGCTGTTGCGCTGGACCGCCTCGTCGAGCGTGGCCGTCAGCTGGCGGAGACGCGTCGCGGAGAGCTCCACATAGCGTGACGTGAAGGGTTCGTCGTCCTCGCCCCCGTCGGCGACGAGGCGGATCTCGAGCACGCGGCCGCCGCGGAGGACGATGCCTTCGGGATGGAGCTCTCCATCCGCCAGATCGTCGTTCAGGAGCAGCGGGTTGATCCCGACGCCGTCGTGGCCGGCGACCTCCGGATTCTCGAGCAGAAAGCCGCGGGTGATGCGAATGAACTGCGGGCTCGCGTCGAGGCGTTCGGCCCGCGCGCGGAGGCCGGCGGCCTTGCCGCCCTCACTGTCGGGGAACTCGCGCGCGACGCCACGCAGGAGCGTCGCGCGGGTGCCGAACTGCTCGACGTCGTCGACCAGCGCGAGCCGCTCCTCGGTCGTCTTCTCGACCAGCTCCGCGCGCTCTTCCGGATCGAGATCGGGGATCCAGTCCGCGAGCCTGAGCGCGCGACCCCACCGCTCCTGGTCGCGCTCGTACTCGTAGAGCCAGTCGATCACGGCGCGCTGCTCCTCGCCGTTCGGATAGCGGACCAGATAGCGATAGCCCGCCAGGGCCGGCGCTCGATTGAAATCCGGCGTCCCGCCGGTGATGGGTGAGAGGAGCGCGCGAAGCGGCGCGAGGATGATCGTCATCGCGATCGTCGGCGTGTCGATCAGATAGGCCAGCGGCTTGGGCAGGTTCGGGTAGCGCGGCCGGCGCACGAACTCTCCGGCGAGTCTCCAGCCGAGCTCGTCCCGCCGTGCCTTCGCGCGCAAGCGCACGAAGGCGCCGTGCGGGTTCTGCCACTCGTCCTGGAGCAGGGCCCGCGCATGCCTCACCATCGTGTCGTCCCGGGCATCCCGGTTCGCGGAGCGCTCGAGGCGACTCCGCGCCCGGGCTTCGCGCAGGGCTTCGTGCTCTGCGACGGCGCCCAGGAACGCGAGCCGTGCTTCCGCGTGCGCCTTCGAAGGCCCGCCGTTCGCGGCGGCGCGATAGGCAGCGACCGGTCGAGCGAGGGATTCGGGGGAGATCCGCGCCTCGAGGAGAAGCGCCGTCGCGAGGGCGTACTCCGTTTCGCGCAGGGCTTCGGGCGTGGCCGTCGCTTGCGTGGCGGCGAGGGATCGATCGCGCGCCAGGTCGCGCGCCTCCCGCGCTTCCTCCTCGGCCCTCTCGGCCTCGCGACGGGTCGATGCGTTCGCCTGGGGCTCGGCATCGAGGATCGTTCGCGCCGCTTCGGCGTGGTGGAGCGCCAATCCAGGCTGGTCCGCGGAGAGCGCTCGTTCGCTCGCGCGGAGTCTTCGCTTGGCGAGGGTCTTCGCGAGCTTGGGCTCGGCCTTGCGGATCTTGATCTCGACGTCCGGCACGATCGGGCTCTCCGGGTGGCGCGCGACGAAGTCCCGGCGGAGGGCGAGGGCCTGGCGGTCGGTGAAGGAGAGGGGCTCTCTGTTCGAGAAGCCGGCGAAGTAGTGGATGATGCTGTTGGCCAGCTGGTAGGGCGCGAGGACGAATCCGGAGATCGCGGAGCTGCCGATCGGCTCGGCGACGGCGTTGAACGTGCGGGCCCAGAGGCGCTCCCACGTATCGAACTCACGCCGTCCCGCGAGATCGAGCGGGTCGTCTCCGATTCGCCGGTCGAGGCGTGACTCGAGGCGCGGGTCGAGGTCCCGGCGCTTCGCGAGCACGCGCGCCCCGGCGCGGTCCGTGAGCGGATCGTCGAGCGTGGCGTCGCGGAGGTCGATGGCGAGCGGAACCAGGTTCGGCTGGCGGATGGCGTCTTCGGGAACCTCGATCGCTTCGAGCGCCGCGAGCGCTTCCGCCACGCGCGGGTCGACGCCACCCCCCGCCTCCGGTCGGGCGACGAGCGCGGCTCGGGCGAGTCGGGCCGCCGCGAGGTCCTCCTCGGCAGGGATCCAGGCGCGTGGCGCCGCGAGGGGGGTGAGCAGGTCTTCGTGGACGATCGCGGTCTTCGAGGCGCACCCGACCGAGCCGACGACGAAGAATCCGGCGAGCAGGCCCGCGAACGCACGGACCCGTCCGCGTTCGGTGTCTCTCGTCGCGCGCACGCCGCGCCTAGCGCTCCACACGGTCCGCATCGATTCCCAGTCCCAACGCGAGGAAGGCCTCGAGCTGTCGCGTTGCTTCGAGCTTCTCGGATCGACCGTCGTGGCTCGCGACGAGCTCGAAGAGGCGGATCGCGGCATCCGAGATCTCCGCGAAGCGCGCCGGATCGAAAGAGAGGCTCGCGGGCGGCACCGCGGCGACGTATTCGCGGGCGAGCACTACATAGAACTCGGCGAGGTCGAGCAGGTGGCGCAGCCGGAGCTTGCTCGCGCCGTGTCGCGAGGCGACGCGTTGGAGCTCCTGGAGCGCGACCAGCGTGCCTTCCGGATGCACGTTCCGGGTCGCGACGAAGTAGGCCGCGCGTGCCCGATCGGCACGCTCGATCTCCTCCTGGGCAATCCACTGATAGTGGGAGCCCTCGAGTTCGCTCTCGAGGAGCGAGAGCTGGGCGACGCGTTCGTCCCATTCGAGACGGAGAGCAGCGGTGTCGAGGGAGAGCGGTCCGCTCGAATCCGCGAGGGGGTCGCGCAAGTCCAGGCCGATCGTGATCGCGCCGGCGAGTCGGTCGCAGATCGCGGCGCTGGAGACCGCCTCGTCCCGCAGCTCCTTCGAGAGCCGAGCGCTCTCGCGATAGTGCTGCGCGGCGAGGTCGTAGCCGCGCAGGCGTTCGAGGGCGCGTGCCTTGGCGAAGAGGACGACCGCATCCATGTACCCGGTCCGGAGGGCCGGAGCCTCCGCGCGTTCGAGGCTCTCGAGGCGGAGCAGGGTCGCGCGGTAGACGTTGCGGCCGGTGAAATCCGTCGCCGGCGGAAAGCGGTAGGTGTCGTCGGGGACGTGTCGACGGAGCACGGCGACCGTCTCGAGGATCCCCTCGCTCGGGCCGTAGATCGACTCGGCCTGTCGGGCCGAGAAGGTCTCGCACCCGGTCGTCACGAGAACGAGCACGGCGAACACGAGGGCGGCCCCGACCCGTTCCTTCGCGGGGCGCGCTCGGCGATCCGGTCTCGTGCCCGCGAGCCCCCACCCGCGGCGGCGGCGAATCAATCGCTCGCCCTGCGTCGCGGCGACGCCCGGCGGGCGCTCCGGGTCGCCTTCGTTCGTCCGTTCGCGCGTCGGGTCACGACGGCGTTCAGCATCTTCTCGGTCGCGATGACCGCGGCGGCGAGCTGGTCGGAATCGACGCCGAGGGTCGAGAAGGTCTCGCCCTGTTTGCGACGGCCGTTGCTGGACGTGTCCTTGCGCCAGGTGATCGTCGTCTCGACGAGGGCGCCGGTCCGGCCGCCCGGCGGGATGCGCACGCGGTAGTCGGCGAGGATCGGGACCTCGATCTCGAGGGGCTTCGCGGCCTTCTTGAGCGCGTTCATGAAGGCGTCGTAGCCGCCGTCGCCGCTCGACTCCGCCTTTTCGACGCGCCCCCGATAGGCGAGGGCCACCTGTGCGTGGGGCGGCTCGCCGCTCGCCACGTCGACGCGATAGCTCTCGATCTTCGCGAGCTGGTCGTCCGGTGTCTTGAGCACGTCGGCGAGCAGGTAGGGAAGATCGTCCTTGGAGACGATGTGCTTCTTGTCGCCGAGGTCGATGATCCGCTCGAGGACGAGGTCGCGGTCGGCGTCGGAGATCTCGATCCCGAGTTCCTCGAGGTTCTGATCGAGGGAAGCCTTTCCCGAGAGCTTGCCGAGGGCGTATCGCCGGGCGCCGCCGAACCGGGTGGGTGCGAGCTTCGTCCCGTAGAGATCGCCCTTGGCGTCGCCGTCGGCGTGGATTCCGGCGGTCTGGGTGTAGACGTCGCGGCCGACGACCGGCGTGTTCGCCGCGAGCTCCTTGCCGGAGAAGGTCTCGACCATGCTCGCGAGGGCGGTCAGCCGATCCTCGCGGATCGCCGTTCGGCAATCCGAATGATCGTGGATCGCTGCCACCACCTCGGCGAGGGAGGTATTGCCCGCGCGTTCGCCCATGCCGTTCACGCTGGTATGGACACCGCGAGCGCCCGCCTGGATCGCCGCGAGGCAGTTCGCCGTCGCGAGTCCGTAGTCGTTGTGACCGTGGTACTCGAAGTCGACCGCGGGCCAGGTGGCGGTCATGAGCCCGACGTAGCGGGTCACGTCGTCGGGCGAGAACTGGCCCAGCGTGTCCGCCAGGTAGACCCGCGCGACCCGCAGATCCCGCAGCGTCTCGACCATCGCGAAGACGTAGTCGAAGCTGTCGCGGACGCCGCTCGACCAGTCCTCGAGATAGACGTTCACCGTCAGTCTCTTCCGACGGGCGTAGCGAACCGTCTCGGCGATCTTGTCGCGGTGCTGCTCGGGGGTCAGGCCGAGCTGCTCGACGCAGTGCTTCTCGGAGCCCTTGGTCAGCAGATTCAGGACCTTGCCGCCGGCCTCGCAGATCCAGTCGACGCTCTTCTTGCCGTCGGTGTAGCCGAGCATCTCGACGCGCTGGATGACGCGCGCCTTGCGCGCCCACTTCGTGATCGCCTGGGCGCCTTCCATCTCACCGGCAGAGACGCGCGTCGACGCCATCTCGATCCGGTCGACGTCGAGGTCGACCAGCAGCATTCGCGCCAGCTGCAGCTTCTCGGCCGGGGTGTACGAGACGTTCGGCGTCTGCTCGCCGTCCCGGAGGGTCGTGTCCATCACCGCGACGTGGCGGCGGCTCTCGTCGGCCTGAGGGGCACGCGAGGAGCGGGATCGGCTCGGATTTCGGCTGGCGGCGGGCATGGCTGTCGGGATGTCTCGGGCCGAGGGTCATCGCCCTCGGGTGGGGCCGACCCTTCGGCCGGGGGGGAGGTCGGCGAAGGCCGGAGATTACCCCGCGCCCCGGGCCGGTGCGAGCGCACCTCCCGGGCCTCGGGCGCGGGGGCGGCCCCCTGCTAAGGTCGGCGCCCGCCTTGTCGGTGTCCTGCGCCTTGGCGCCTCCCGCCCACCCTGGAATCCGCCTTCGGGGGCGCCCGCCCCGCCGACACGCCTGGAGCCCATCGATTGGCAGTAGAAGACGTCCACACGGTCGAGATCGACGAAGCCGCCGCCGGCACCCGGCTCGACCGGGCCCTGGCGGATCGCTTCGGCGTGTCCCGAGCCCGGGTCCGCCATCTGCTCGACGTCGGACGGATCCGCGCGGATGACGGTCCGCTTCGCCTGACGGACAAGTCGCGGCCGGTCGCGGCGGGCGAGACCTATTCCGTCGAGGGGGCCCTCGAAGCCGAGACCGAGCGGCCGATCCCTCGCCCGGACCTCGCCCTCGAGGTCGTCGCCGAGGGTGACGGCTGGATCTGCGTCGACAAGCCGGCGGGCTGTGGTGTTCATCCCCTTCGTCCGGATCAGGACGACACGGTGCTGAACGCGCTGATCGCCCGACGGCCGGAGATCGCCGGAGTCGGCGAATCGGGTCTCCGATCCGGGGTCGTCCATCGGCTCGACGTGGGCACGACCGGCGCTCTGCTCTTCGCCACCGACGACGAGAGCTGGCGACGACTGCGCGGTGCGTTCAGCGCGCATCGCCTGGACAAGCGCTACGAAGCGCTGGTCGCGGGTCGTCTCGAGGGCCGGCGAAGCGTCGACCTTCCGCTCGCGATCACGCGACATCGACCGGCCCACGTCGAGGTCCGTGACGACGGTCGCCCGACGCGACAACGCGTGACGCCGATCGAGGTCTTCGAGGACGCGACCCTCGTCGAGGTCCGGCTCGAGACCGGCTTCCTCCATCAGATTCGCGCGTCGATGGCCCATCTGGGGCACCCGCTCCTGGGCGATGCGGACTACGGAGGCCCGGTGAGCGAGCTCGCTACGCGTCCGATGCTGCACGCCGCGCGTCTCCGATTCGAGGAGATCGTCGTGGAGGTCCCGCGTCCCGCCGACTTCGAAGGGGTGCTCGCGGCGCTCCGCGAAGCAGGCGCCTGAACGGGAGAGCGACGGAGCGGCGCGGTGGGACTATCTTCTCGCCGATGCCGGCTGCCGCGCGCGTAGAGCGACTCCACCGTGACCTGATCGACTTCCTGCTCGAAGCCCACGAGCGGGTGATCACCGAGCAGGACGGCCCCGCGTTCGCGAAGCGGATCGCGGACATCCGCGGACTCACCGAACGCTTGCGCGCACGCTACGCGAGCGCCGACGAGAAGAAGCTCCTGCGCAAGCTGCGCGACATGAGCGCGGCGGAGCTGAAGGAGGTCGCGCGGGCGTTCACGCTGCTCTTCTGGCTCTTCAATCTGGCCGAGGAACGGCATGCCGCCCGGCTCCGGAGCACCCGGGAGAGCGACGCGTTCCGCTCGCTCTTCGAGCGGACGCGCAGGGCGGGGCTCGATGCGCAGACCGTCGCGGGTCGGATCGGAGACCTGCGGGCGACCGTCGTCCTCACGGCGCATCCCACCGAGGCGCTCCGCTGGTCGCTGCGCGAGACCCTGGACCGGATCGACGACCTGCTCACCCGACGCGAGGAGCGCAAGGGCGCCGCGAGAGATGCGGTCGAGGACGAGATCCTGAGCGAGATCACCGGCCTCTGGCTCTCGACGACCCTCCGCACGCGCAAGCCGACGCCCCTCGACGAAGTGCGGTACGCGATCCATATCCTCCAGGAGGTGCTCGTCCACGCGGTTCCGGAGACGACCGCGAAGCTCCTGACGGCCCTGCGAGACGTCTACGGCTCGTCCGAGGTGACGACCTCCCCCGCCGTCGAGCACGCGGCCCATCGCAGCATCCGCGTCGGCTCCTGGATGGGGGGTGACCGGGACGGCAATCCCTTCGTGACCGCGGCGGTGACCGAAGAGGCGCGTCGGCAGTACCGCGCGGCGATCCTCGAGCACTACCGCGAAGCCCTCGATCCGCTGATCGACCGGCTGACGGTCTCGGATCGACGCAAGCCCGTGTCCAGGGCGCTCGAGCGATCGATCAAGCGCGACCTGAAGGCCCTGCCGGAGCTGCGGGCGCGCTTCGACGGGCGCAACACGTCGGAGCGCTATCGCCTCAAGCTGAACGCGATCGCCGTCCGGATCGAACAGACCCTCGCCGAGGAACGCGCCCTGGAGCCGGCCGGTGAGCTCGGCGGCTACGCCGAGGCGAAGGACATGCTGGCCGATCTCGAGCTCGTCCGTTCGAGCCTCGAAGAGACCGGCTCCGGGCGGCTCGTCGGACGCGCGCTCGCACGGCTGATCGACGAGCTCGACGTATTCGGCTTCGACTTCGTGGCCCTCGACGTCCGACAGAACCAGTCGAAGCACCGGATCGCCCGCTCGGAGCTGATCTGCCCGGTCGACGGCCCGCTCGATGCGCTTCCACTCGATGAACAGCAGGCCTTCCTCGAAGACATCGTCCTCGCGAAGGACAAGGTCGCGATCCCCGAATCGGGGCTGTCGGAAGACGCGCAGGAAGTGATCGACACCCTGCGTTTCGTTGCGAGTCTTCCCGTCCCACCGGAAGGCCGCTCGATCCGCGACCTCGTGATCAGCAATACCGAGAACGCAGTTCCGGTCCTCGAGCTGCTGGCGCTCTGTCGACAGGTCGACCTGGTCCGCCCCGCGTCCCGCGGCCGCCTCGCGAGCGACGTCGACATCGTGCCGCTCTTCGAGTCGATCGACAGCCTGCGCGGTGCGCTTGCCTCGATGGAGCGGCTCTACCGCTCGCCGGCCTATCGTCGCCAGCTCCAGGCCCGGGGCATGCGCCAGCAGATCATGCTCGGCTACTCGGATTCGATGAAGGATGGCGGTTATCTCTCGGCGTGTGCCGCCCTCGAGGTCGCGCAGCGCGAGCTCGCGGCACAGGCGCACGAGGAGGGCGTGCGACTCGAGTTCTTCCACGGACGCGGCGGGACGATCGCGCGCGGCGGTGGCCCGACCCACCGCGCGATCCTCGCGCAGCCGACGGGGACGGTCGACGGACGCATCAAGCTGACCGAGCAGGGCGAGGTCATCGCTTCCAAGTACGGGACCGAAGAGGCTGCGAGGCATCATCTCGAGCTTCTCGTGGCCGCGACCCTCGAAGCCTCGTTCGGGGAAGCGATGGCGGGAAAGGCCAACGATCCGCCGGCGAAATGGCGTGAAGCGCTCTCGAGTCTCGCGGAGGGATCACGGGACGCCTATCGAGCGCTCGTGTACGAGACCGACGGCTTCGTCGATGCTTTCTACGCGATGACGCCGATCGAACAGATCTCCGACCTCAATCTCGGGAGCCGTCCCGCCAAGCGGACGACGACCCGCGAGATCGGCAACCTGCGCGCGATCCCCTGGACCTTCTCCTGGAACCAGACGCGGATCCTGCTGCCCAGCTGGTACGGCGCGGGATCGGGGGTCGCGGCGTTCAGCGAAGCGCATCCGCAGGGCAGGACGAAGGCCCTCGCGCAGCTGCGTACGATGTACAAGCGCTGGCCCTATTTCCGGACGGTCTTCGACAACCTCGAGCAGGTGCTCGCGAAGACCGATCTCCACATCGGCGCACGCTATGCGCGCCTGGCCGACGACGTGCCCTGCGCGGCCGACGTCTTCCACCGGATCGAAGAGGAGTTCGAGCGGACGCTCCGCGCGGTTCGCGACGTCACCGGGGAGAGTCGGCTCCTCGCGCGGGATCCGGTGCTGCGCGAGGCGCTCGACCAGCGCGCGCCCTACCTCGACACCCTGTCCTACCTGCAGGTCGAGCTGCTGGAGCGGAAGCGCTCGGGTCGCGGGATCGACGCCGACTCCGACGATCCGGTCCGCGTCGAGCGCGCGATACATCTGACCATCAACGGGATCGCGGCCGGCCTTCGCAATACGGGCTAGGCGCTCGAACGGCTACATCTCGCGCTGCGCCAGCGCCTCCAGCGTATGGGGATACATCCCCTTCTTGAGCAAGGTCATCGCCGGATCCGCTTTCGATGCGAGCTGCGCCGCGATCTCCATCGCGCGCGGGAGGACTTCCTCTTCGGGAACCGCGTGGTCGACGATCGACTTCGCGAGCGCGGCTTCGGCCGAGTAGCGGGTTCCGGTCACGATCAGCTCGTGGGCGGTCTGGCGCGGGACGCGTGCCTCGATGATCGCCGTCATGCCCGGGTGGAGCGGTGATTTCATGTCGATCTCGGGCATGCACCAATAGCCGCGCCCGGTCCGCATGACCCGGAAGTCGTGGCCGAGGGAGAGCTGGGCGCCGGCACCGAAGGCGTGACCGTTGATGGCGGCGACGGTGATCGCCGGAAAGACGAGGACCCGCGCCATCAGTCCGAGGACGGCGGGGATGTACTCGCCGCGCTCCTCCTCGGTCGCCGTGCCGAGCATCCAGTCGAGGTCGAGCCCGTTCGAGTAGAACTTGCCCGTTCCGGTCGTGACCAGGGCGGCCGGATTGCCGGCTCCCTCGACCTCGTCGAGCGCCGCGTTCCACTCGGCGAGGCTCTCCGGCTGGAAGCGGTTCTCGCCGTTGTCGTAGCGGAGGACGAAGACGTCTCCCTCGCGGGTCAGGTGGACGGTTCCCATCGCTCGGTTTCGCTCCCCGTATCGGAGGGGCACCGATTCCGGGATCAGCCCCCCTGCTTCATCTGTAGGCCCATCGCCTTCGCGCGGGCGTCCTCGGCCTCCGGGATCATGCCCTTCTGCATCAGGATCCGCGAGAGATTCGTATGCGACAGCGGGTCATCGGGCTCGAGCTCGACCAGCTTCTCCGCCGCTTCGACCGCGGCCTCGAGATCGCCCTTCTTGGCGAGCGCCATCGAGAGCCCGTTCCAGGCGATCGCAAGGGCGCCGTCCGCCTCGAGCGCGTCGTGGTAGCGCGCGATCGCGCCCTCGACGTCCCCCTTCACGAAGAGCGAGAAGCCCTCCTTGTAGATGGCCTTGGGGTCGAGCGTGTCGGCCGCCTCGGTGGATTCGGGGGTCTGCGTGTCGTCGGACATGGCGAAGGGCTCCTCGGGACGCGAGTATACCCGCCAGCGATGGAGATCCGGACGCTCGAGGCCCAGGAGAGGATGAAGGTCGCCGCCCTGCTCGACGGCTGGCGGCTGGCCGAGGGTTGGAGCGCGGGAGACCGCTTCCGCCAACAGGCGGAGTGGGATCCGACCTGGCACGACGAGAACGTCTTCGTTGCCCTCGAGAAGGATCGGATCGTGGCCACCGCGACGGTCGTGCCGCGCCACCTCAAGATCCTCGGCCACGTCGTGCCGGCGGGGGGGATCGGCAATCTCTACACGGACCCCTCGGTCCGCGAACGCGGCGTCGCGACCGAGATGCTCGACCGGGCCTGCGATGCGATGCGTGCCCGGGGACTCGAGCTCGCAATCGTCTTCCCCGGCGCGCCGCCGGCGACCGCCGAATTCTTTGAGAAGCGGGGATGGTTCGGGTGGGGCGGGCAGCAGACGATCCTGCGCGTCGATCCGGATCCGCCGAGGCCCGCGCGAGAGGACGGCGACGAGATCGAGATCTCGCCGATCGGTCCGGGCGACGACCGCGCGCTCCAGTCGGTGAAGTCGATCCACGTGGCCTACGCGGCGAGCCGGAGCGGGACGGTCGTGCGCGACGATGCCCTCTGGCGGGCGTGCCTGCAGCTCACGCCGGCGCCGCGCGAGGAGTTCCTGATCGCGCGCCGCGGCGGCTTGACCGTCGCCTATGCCAGGGCGTCGATCGTCGACGACGTGCTCACGATCACCGAGCTCGGTCGCTTCGAGGACGGGGCCGATGCGCTCGCGCGCCTGGTGGCGACCCTGCTCTCGCCGCGGGAAGACGATCCCCTCGCGCCTTCGGGCCGGGGCGATCGGGCGGCGAGCGAGCAGCTTCGCTCCTTTGCGGTCCTGCCGACCTTCGACGACATCGGGCTGACCGTCGCCCTCGAACATCGCGGGATTCGTTCCCACCCGATGGACGAGGCCGAGGCGGATTTTCGTTGCGTGAACCTGATCGGGTTCGCCTCTCGTCTCGACGTGGACCTGCTCGCCGACGAAGACGGGGCGGGGTTCCTCCGGCGAATCCTGCCGCCCGGCGCGATGGTCTTCTGGCCCGCGGATCGGTTCTGAGGAGCAGGCATGGAGCGCCGGGGCGAACGCGAGCGAGTGATGCTCGAGCGGATCGAAGTGCGCGAGAGTCCAATCCACGGAAAAGGAGTCTTCGCGCGGAGGCGCCTGCGCGAGGGGCAGTGGATCGGCCGCTTCGAGGGCGACGAGACGACCGAGAACGGGACCTACGTTCTCTGGCTGATCGACGAGGACGGGTCGGAGGTCGGCATCCGCGGACGCAACGCGCTCCGCTTCCTGAATCACGGTGACCCCCCGAACGCGGAGTTCGAGGACGCCGATCTCTATGTGCTCCGGAACGTACAACCGGGGGCGGAGCTCTTGATCGACTACGGCGAGGCATGGGAAGCCGAGCCGGACTGAACATCTCGCTGGAGGGACGAATCGTGCTTCGTGGAATTTCGATCATCGGTCTGGTGGGGATGCTTCTGCTCGCGGGTTGCGGAGGGCGCATGCCCGACGATCTGGGCGCTTCGGGTGGTCTCCTCGGCGGCTGCCCCGAGTCGCCCAACTGCGTCTCGAGCGCTTCCCCCACGTCGGACGAACAGCACTCGATCGCGCCCTTCGCGGTTCAGGGTGACGGGCCGGCGGCGTGGACCGCGCTCGTAGCGACGGTCGCGTCGCTCCCGCGAACCGAGATCGTGAAGAACGAGGGGGGCTACCTGCAGGCCGTCCAGACCTCGGCGCTCATGCGATACAACGACGACTTCGAGTTCCTGCTCGATGCGGGCGCCGGTGTGATCCACGTTCGATCGGCCTCCCGGGTGGGCTACGGCGACATGGGCGTGAATCGCGATCGAATCGAGATCGTGCGTGCGGCGCTCACCGAGCAGGGCATCGTCGCGGGCGAATGACACGCCTCACCGAACAGGGCATCGTCGCGGGCGAATGACACGCCTCGCCGCGGGCTCGCAGGAACGGCGGACGAATCTTCTCCGCCGCTCAGGCGCGCAGGAGGACGAGCGTCGCGCCGTCACCGCCCAGTCGGTCGGGCGCGGGCGCGAACGCCAGGACCGCGCGCCCGTTCGCGCCCTTCGTCAGCCAGTCGGGGACGGCGTCCTTGAGCACCGCCTCGCCGAGAGGCGAGTGCTGTCCGCGCCCGTGGATCACGATCACGCAACGCAGCCCCTGCGCCCGCGCGCTCTCGATCCGCTTCGCGAGGATCGCGCCGGCGGTGTCCCTGCGCGCGCCGTGCAGGTCGATGCGCTCCTCCGGCTCCGGCTCACCCCGACGCAGGGCGAAGAGCTGTTGGTCGCTCACGCCCTCGGCGGCGGCGCATCCGCGATCGCCCGGATCGGGCCAACGGAAGCGCGGTCCGGCCCCGCCGGATTCGCCTCGACCCCGCACGACGGGCTTCGCTCGTGTCTCGACCCGGGCGGGCCCACGCGAGATCGGTTTCGCCTCGCCTCCGAAGAGATCGGCGAAGTCGTCGCCGTCCCTGCCGTTCACTTCGCCCGCTTTCGCGCCGCGCGGGCCGATTGCTCGTCCGTCGCGCCGAGCAGCGCCATCGCCTTGCGCATGGGGCCCGCGTGGGCGAGTTCGAGGGCGGCTTCGGGGGCGATCCATTTGTGCGCCGTGTAGCCCCTGCGGCGGACGCGACCGCCGGGTCGGAGGCGAGCGCGGAAGACGTCCAGGGTGAGCCTTCGGTGGGTGAAGAGGTGCTCGACCGATCCGACCGATTCGGCGCCCAGGATCTCGAGGCCGACGGACGCACGGAGGAGATCCGAGAGGCGATCCTTCGACTCGTCCTTCGCTTCGATCTCTCCGCCCGGGAGCTCCCACAGGCCGGCCATCAGACCCTCGTCGGGTCGCCGCACGACGAGGATCCGTCCGTCACGTTCGAGCCAAGCCGCGACGGCTCGCATCTTCGTCTGCTTCGCCTTCTTCTTCTTGATCGGCAGTGATTCCGCATCCCCGGCCGCCGCCGCGTCGCAGGCCGTCCGGATCGGGCAGATCAGACACGAAGGATTGCGGGGTGTGCAGAGCGTCGCTCCGAGCTCCATCAAGGCCTGGTTGAGGTCACCGGGCCGCTCTCCGACGACGAGGGTCGCCGCCTCGTCCCACATGCGATCGACGACCGACTTCGCGGTCGAGTCCTCGCGAATGCCGAGCAGGCGGGAGAAGACGCGGATCACGTTGCCGTCGACGAGGGGGGCTTCCCGTTCGAAGGCGATCGACGCGACGGCGCCGGCGGTGTATCGGCCGATCCCCTTCAGGGTCTCGAGGCCTTCCGCGGTGTCCGGGAGCGCGCCGCCGTGCTCCGCGACGATCGTCTCCGCCGCGTGCTTCAGGTTGCGCGCCCGCGAGTAGTAGCCGAGTCCGGTCCAGACCGCGTAGACGTCGTCGAGGTCGGCGGCGGCGAGGGCTTCGACGGTCGGAAAGGTCTCGAGGAAACGCTCCCAGTACGGGATCACCGTCTCGACCCGGGTCTGCTGGAGCATCGCTTCGCTGATCCAGATGGCGAAGGGATCCCGCGTCCGCCGCCAGGGCAGATCGCGCCTGTGCGCGTCGTACCACGCGAGGAGCGGCGCGCGGACCCGGCGGATCTCGCTCGGGTCTTCTTTGGGGTCGCGTCGGGTGCTCCGGCTCGCGCTCATGAGGGGTTCATAGCAGCCGGGATCGCGGGTGAGGAGGCCGTCGACGCCCTCAGAGGAGGACGGGGAGGACGCGCTCCAGCCGGATCCGGTCGGCGGTGACCCGGGCCGAGAGCGCGTGGATCTCGACGCCCGCGCGAGCCGCCTCGCGGAGCGCTCGTCCGTAGGCGGGGTCGATGTCGTCGGCGGGGGCTACGTCGTCGGCGTCCGCGCGCTGGACGACGAAGAGGAGCGCCGCTCGCTCGCCCGCGGCCTTGCGGGCCATGAGATGTTCGAGGTGGCGACGCCCCCGCTCGGTCACGGCGTCGGGAAAGCGCGCGTGGCGTTCCGCGCAGAGGGTGACGCTCTTGACCTCGATCCAGCAGGGGGCGTCGGACGCCGCATGTCCCTCGAGTCGGAAGTCGAAGCGCGAGCCCTCGTCGGTCTTCACCTCGGGCCGAATGGTCGTGTAGCCGGCGAAGGGCGAGTAGGCGCCGCTCTCGAGGGCGCGTCGCGCGGCGTCGTTGGCCTTCGCCGCGTGCAGGCCGACCCAGGCCCGCCCGACGCGGATCATCTCGAGGGTATGGCGCAACTTGCGCTTCGGGTTGTCCGACGTGGAGCAGCGGACGGCGGAGCCCGGCGCCTGGGTGCCCTGCATGCTGCCGGGGTTCGGGCAATGGACGGTGACCTCGCGGCCGTCCTCGAAGACCACGTCGGCGAGGAAGCGCTTGTAGCGCTTCACGAGGCGGCCGCGGAGCGCGGCTTCGATCGGGAGCGAGACGGGACGGAGCGTCGGCGGGGACATCGCCGCGCGATTCTAGTGCGAGACATCGAGGAATCGCCCGGGATCCCGCGTCGCTTGACGAAGACCGGGCGCCCCGGCAGTGTTCGCGGCAAGGGGCGGACGCGAGCGGAGTCGCTCCCGGCGAGGGGGTGAACGTGAGCGGAGTCGCGGCAGGCGCGCTGAAGCGCGTGATCCTCGTACGTCACGGGGAGACCGCCGGGCAGTCGAGCATCCGGTACTACGGAGCGACCGACGTGCCCTTGTCGGACGAGGGTCGCGCCCAGGTGCGCGCCGCCCGCGACCGGATCCGGGGCGAGACCTTCGACGCGGTCTGGGCGAGCACGCTCTGTCGCTCCTGGGAGTCGGCGCGAATCGTCGCGCCCGGCCATCCGGTCCAGCTCGAGTCGAATTTCCGCGAGATCGACTTCGGCGACTGGGAAGGACTGACCGCCGAGGAGATCGCCGAGGTCGATCCGGCGGGCTACGCGCGCTGGCAGGCGGAGGGGCTCGACTTCACCTTTCCCGGTGGCGAGCCACGGGATGTGCTTCGTGCGCGCGTCGGCCGCGGCCTCGAACGCATCCACGCCACCGGCGTCGAGTCCGTCCTGGTCGCCGTCCACAAGGGGGTGGTTCGCGCGCTCCTGGAGCTGATCACCGGCTACACCCTGCCCCCGGGCGAGCCCGAGCTCGGAGGCGTCGTCCAGGCAAGCCGCGGCCCCGACGGGTCCTGGTATACGGGTCGGATCGGAAGCGACGCGAGCGTGAGCGAGGTCGGGACCGGGGTCCCGATGGACGAAGGCCGGGGCTAGGTCTCTCGGCGGGCCGATTCGGGGCGTTCAGAGCACCCCGTACGCGAGCATCGCGTCCGCGACCTTGATGAACCCGCCGATGTTCGCGCCGCGGACGTAGTTGACGTAGTCGCCGTCTCGGCCGTGCTCGACGCAGGTCGAGTGGATGCTCTTCATGATGTCGAGGAGCTGCTCGTCGACCTGCTCGCGCGACCACGAGAGGCGCATCGCGTTCTGCGTCTGCTCGAGTCCGGAGACCGCGACACCGCCGGCATTGGCCGCCTTCGCGGGCCCGAAGAGGACCTCGTTCCTCAGGAAGACGTTGATCGCGTCGAAGGTCGACGGCATGTTCGCGCCTTCCGAGACGAGCTGGCAGCCGTTCTTGACGAGCTCGTCCGCATCCTCGGAGTGGAGCTCGTTCTGGGTGGCGCAGGGAAAGGCCAGTTCGCAGGGCACGCCCCAGGGCCGCTTGCCCTCGTGGAAGGTGCCGCCCCACTTCTCGACGTACTCGCTGATCCGGCCGCGCCGCTCGTTCTTGAGATCCATCACCCAGGCGAGCTTCTCTTCGTCGATCCCGTTCGGGTCGTGGATGAAGCCGCCCGAGTCCGAGAGCGTGAGGACCTTGCCCCCGAGCTGGTTGATCTTCTCCGCGGTGTACTGGGCGACGTTGCCCGATCCCGAGACGACGCAGTTCTTGCCGGCGATGTCCTCGCCTCGGGTGCCGAGCATCTCTCGCGCGAAGTAGACGCAGCCGTAGCCGGTCGCTTCGGTTCGAATCAGTGAGCCGCCGAAGGCGAGTCCCTTGCCGGTGATCGTGCCGGTGAACTCGTTCTGCAGGCGTTTGTACTGACCGAAGAGGTAGGAGACCTCTCGGGCGCCGACGCCGATGTCGCCGGCCGGGATGTCGGTGTAGGGCCCGATGTGGCGGGAGAGCTCGGTCATGAAGGCCTGGCAGAAGCGCATGACCTCGCCGTCGCTCTTGCCGTGGGGGTTGAAGTTCGCCCCGCCCTTCGCCCCGCCCATCGGCAGGGTCGTGAGCGAGTTCTTAAACACCTGCTCGAAGCCCAGGAACTTCAGGATCGAGATGTTCACGCTCTTGTGGAAGCGCAGACCACCCTTGTAGGGGCCGATCGCGTTGTTGAACTGCACGCGCATGCCGCGGTTCACACGCACGTTCTCGTCGTCGTCGACCCAGCAGACGCGGAATACGATGATCCGATCCGGCTCCGTCATTCGATCGAGGATGTGCGCGTCCTTGTAGGCCTGCTTGTCCTCGAGAAACGGGATGATGTCTCGGGCGACTTCGTGGACGGCTTGCTGGAACTCCGGCTGGCCGGGATTCCGGCGCTCGAGCCCGTGCATGAACCGCTCGAGGTAGGTGTCCGCCGCCGCCTGCTGCTTCTTGGTCAGAGCCATCGTTCAGTTCCCCTCTCGAGTCGAATCAATCTTCGTCGCTCTCCCGCAGCTTCGCGAGCACGCTGAAATCTTCGAGCGTGCTCGTGTCGCCGGCGACCTCCTTGCCGGAGGCGATGTCGCGGAGCAGGCGGCGCATGATCTTGCCGGAGCGCGTCTTCGGAAGCGCCGTGGTGAAGCGTATCTCCGCCGGACGCGCGATCGCACCGATCTCCTTGGAGACGTGCTGCTTCAGGCGGTCGACGAGGGCGTCGTTCGCGTCCGTGCCGCCGACCGGCGAGACGAAGGCGACGATCGCGGTTCCGGTGATCTCGTCCGGACGACCGACGACCGCGGCCTCGGCGACGTCAGGGCTCGAGACGAGGGCGCTCTCGACTTCCATGGTGCCGATCCGGTGGCCCGAGACGTTCATCACGTCGTCGACCCGGCCCATGATCCAGAAGTAGCCGCTCTTGTCCCGGTGGGCGCCGTCGCCGGCGAAGTAGGTCTCGTCGTAGGTACCCCAGTAGGTCTCCTTGAACCGTTGGGGGTCGCCCCAGATGCCGCGGAGCATGCCGGGCCACGGGTGCTTCAGGACGAGGAAGCCGCCGGCCTCTCCCTTCTGCGAGTTGCCTTCTTCGTCGAAGATGTCGGCCTGGACGCCGGGGAAGGGCCTCGTCGCGGAGCCGGGCTTCGTGTCGACGGCCCCCGGAATCGACGAGATCATGATCCCGCCGGTCTCGGTCTGCCACCAGGTGTCGACGATCGGGCATTTCTTGTTGCCGATCACGCGGTGGTACCACATCCACGCTTCGGGGTTGATCGGCTCGCCGACGCTACCCAGAAGGCGCAGCGAAGAGAGGTCGTGCGACTTCGGGTGTTCGTCCCCCAGACGGATGAAAGTCCGGATCGCCGTCGGCGCCGTGTAGAAGATCGTGACGCCCCACTTTTCGATCAGGTCCCACCAGCGGTCCGGACCCGGATGCGTCGGTGTGCCTTCGTACATCACCGTCGTCGCGCCGTTGGCGAGTGGGCCGTAGACGACGTAGGAGTGGCCGGTGATCCAGCCGATGTCGGCGGTGCACCAGTAGACGTCGTCGTCCTTGATGTCGAAGATCGCCTTGAAGGTCGTCGTGACGTGGGTGAGATAGCCGCCGGTCGTGTGGAGGATGCCCTTGGGTTTGCCGGTCGTTCCGCTCGTGTAGAGGATGAACAGCGGGTTCTCGGCATCGAGCTTGGCGGGCGCGCACTTCGTCTTCGCCTCCGCCATCAGCTCGTGGTACCAGAGGTCGCGCCCGGCCACGATCTCGACCGGCTGCTTCGTCCGCTCGACGACGATCACCTTCTCGACGCAGGGCGTCTGGGCCACGGCCTTGTCGACGGTCGCCTTGAGCGCGAAGGGCGCCCCCTTCCGGTAGCCGCCGTCGCTCGTCACGACGAGCTTCGCTTCGGCGTCGTTGATCCGGTCACGCAGCGCGTCCGCGGAGAAGCCACCGAAGACGATCGAGTGGGCGGCGCCGATTCGGGTACACGCGAGCATCGCGACCGCGAGCTCGGGGATCATCGGCATGTAGAGGCAGACGCGATCGCCGCGCTTCACACCCTGGTCCTTCAGGACGTTGGCGAACCGACAGACCTCGCGGTGGAGCTCTCCGTAGGTGATGACGCGGGTGTCGCCGGGCTCGCCTTCCCAGATGATCGCGGCCTTGTTCTTGCGCGAGACGCCGCCGGGGCTCGTCTTGGGATCGAGGTGACGATCGAGGCAGTTGTACGAGACGTTTGTCTTGCCGCCGACGAACCACTTCGCGAAGGGGGGCTTCCAGTCGAGGACCTTCTTCCAGGGCGTGAACCAGGAGACGTTCTCCTTGGCCATCTTCTCCCAGAACTTCGTCGGGTTCTTCTCGCCGAGCTTCCGATATTCGTTCGTGGTCTTCTTGTTCCAGTTCGCCTGCTTGGTGAACTCGGGAGCGGGCTTGAAGGTCCGCTTCTCCTTGAGGAGGGTGTCGATGTCGGCCATGGCGTTCGTTCAGTCCATTCTGCCAGGCGTCGCGCGCCTGTTGCTCAGCCCTTGATCCAGGCTTCGATGTCGTCCGCGGTCTTCGGAATCGAGCGGGTCAGATTGAGGTGCCCGTCTTCGGTGATCACGACGTTGTCTTCGATCCGGATGCCGATGCCCTTGAAGCGATCCGGGGCGTTCGGATCGTCCGGGGATACGTAGAGGCCCGGCTCGATGGTATAGGCCATGCCCGGGGCGAGCGGACGCGGGGACGGCTTCTCGTCGCCGTTCTTCACGACGTAGGCGCCGACGTCGTGGACGTCGAGACCGAGCCAATGGCTCGTGCCGTGCATGTAATAGGGCTTGTAGGCCTCCTTCTCGATCAGGCCGTCGAGGTCGCCCGAGAGGAAGCCCAGGTCGACGAGCCCCTGGGTGAGGACGCGGACCGTCGCCATGTGGACCTCGGGAAGAGTCCCGCCAGGGCGGCTCACTTCGAAGGAAGCGAGCTGGGCAGCGAGCACGAGCTCGTAGAGCGCGCGGGCGGCCGGCTCGAAGCGGCCGTCGACCGGATAGCAGCGCGTCACGTCCGACGCGTATCCCTCGAGCTCGACACCCGCGTCGATCAGGACGACTTCGCCCGCGGCGAGCGGTTGGTCGTTCGTGATGTAGTGGAGGATCGTCGCGTTCTTTCCCGAGCCGACGATCGATCCGTAGGCCGGACCGGATCCGCCGCGCGCCCGGAAGGCGTAGGCGAGCTCGGCTTCGAGCTCGTATTCGTGGCGGCCGGCGAAGCAGGCGCGGGCGGCACGGTGGTGGCCCTCGAGGCTGATGTCCGCGGCGCGCTGCATGATCTCGATCTCGGCCGGGGACTTCACGAGTCGCATCTCGTGGACGAGCAGTCGCGGGTCGATCAGCTCGTTCGCCGGGAGGACGCCGCCGCGGGACTGTCGGCGGATCTCTTCCTGGAGCGCGACGATCCTGGCGTCGATCGCCGCGTCGCGGCCGAGCACGTGGTAGATCCGCGCCGCCCCGCGAAGGAGATCGGGGAGCTTCGCGTGGAACGCTTCGATCGGGTGGGCCTCGTCGGCGTCGTAGTCGGCGACCGCGCCATCGACGCCGGGGCGGTATCCGGTCCAGATCTCGGCGTCGCGATCGCGCGGCTGGACGAAGAGCGTGAAGTCCGGACCTTCTCTGGTCGACAGGACGGCGATCGCGTCGGGATGATCGAAGCCCGTCAGGTACCAGAAGTCGCTGTCCTGGCGGAAGGGGTACTCGGTGTCGGCCGAGCGCACGGCGAGGCGTCCGCCGACGAAGATCGCGACGGCGTCGGGGCCCATGGCCTGGAGCATCTGCTGGCGCCGTTCGGCGAACACGCGCGCATTCTATCCCATCGCCCGCGGGCGTCTCGCCGGTGAGCGGGACGTGCGCTCGGCGGCCGCGAATCGGCGGCTCGCCCCTCGGTTGACCGCCCTGGAGCCGCCGTCGCCTGCGGACCGGGCGGGAATCCCAGGATTAGGGAGAGTGTCTCTGCCACCTCGGGCGGCAGACGCCTCGAGCGGCACCGCGATTCAAATATCTGATTTTGTTGAATAAAATCGATTCTCGAGGTGCTTCCGAAGACCGTGTCGACTCTTGCTGCCACCTGGGGATGCAGGCACCCGGTCGCGGCCCGAGGCCGCTGAAGATCCTCGAAAGTCCTTGGAAAACAGGGAGTTGAGAAAAATTCGAAACTTTCTGCGCGGTTGGCACGCAACGTGCTCTTACAGGAGCCAAGAACGATCTGGAATACTGGCTGGCCCGGGCGGTTTAACACGGGCGCGTTCGTCCGGGCCGGCCAGTAAATCCGGGGAGTGAGGAGTCCAGCCCCACCAACGATCCATCGGGTGGATCAGGGGCAAGACTAGATCAAGGCGCTTTCCCCCAGACTGCACCCCATTCACCTCGCTCCCCGGTTTCCAGATCGGACAAGTCAATCCGGTCGATCCCCCGCATCGTCGACCGGCGTAGACAGGAGATTCCCCTCCTGAACGCGAACGCCCCGCTCGACCCTTTCCAGGGACCGAGCGGGGCGTTCGGCGTTTCGGGCGCCGTCTCGGGTGTCGTCGTTCGCATTCTTCGCGACGACGAGCGCCCGGCGTGATCAGTCTTCGGACTTCGCCTTCGATGCGCCGCTGGTTTCGCCCGCCTTCTCGTCCCCGTCCGTCTTCTTGCGGGCGCGGCGAGCTCGTTTCTTCGCGCGCGAGGCTCCGGAGCGTCCCCGTCCGCCGCGTCGACTCCGCTTCGGCTTGTCCGGCTTCTCTTCGGCCTCCTTCTCCGCGGCGGCGGCGACGTCGGCATCGTGTCGTTCGATCACGCCCAGGATCTCGTCGGCGAACTCGCGCACGAACCAGGCCTTGAGCTCCGGCAGCCCCTTGAGGTCCTTCGCGTTCGTCGGGGCTGCCCAGGCGATCGCTTCGAGCGCCGCGTTCGGGCAGAGCACGCCGGGGTCGAGCTTGAGCGCTTCCGCCCGCGGCCCGCGCCAATCCTTGAGCGCGCCGAGTCGCTTCTCGGTCTTGCGATCCATGCGCCGCCGCCCGCTCGTCTCGAGCTTCGGGATCGGGCCATGAGGCTTGCGCAGTCCCTTCTTGACCGCGCTCACGAGATCCTTGCCGAGTCGCTTGAGGATCAGATCGGTGATGCCCTTGATCTCGCCCATCGAATCCAGGTCGGTGGGCTGCGAGCGACTGATCTCGAGCAGCGTCCGGTTGCCGAGCACCTTGAAAGGCGGCCGGTCGATGTCGCGCGCGCGCAGGTCGCGAAGCAGGAAGAGCTCGCGGAGGATGGCGAGCTCCGTCGGCTCGAGGCTGCGGGCGCCCTTGATCCGCAGATAGCCCAGCTCGTCGAATTCGCGGTCGGGCCAGCGCCTCCCGCAGAGGGTCTCGAACTCGTCCATCGCCCAGTCGAGGCGCTTGGCCTTCTTGAGCTCCTTCTCGAGGCTCTCTGCGAGCTTGATCAGGTAGAGCACGTCCGACGCCGCATAGCTGAGCTGCTTCTCGGTCAGCGGACGCCGCGACCAGTCCGAGCGCTGCTCGTCCTTCGGAAGCGACACGCCGAAGTGTTTCTCGATCAACGCAGCGAGACCGATGGCCGGATACCCGAGAAGCTGGGCGCTCACCATGGTGTCGAAGAGGTTGGTGAAATCGAAGCCGCAGTCGCGCTTCAGGACGTAGATGTCGTACTCGGCGGCGTGGAAGAGGACGCGGACCTTCGGCGAGGAGAAGACCGACGCGAGGGGGGCGAGCTTGTCCGGCCCGCCGATCGCGAGGGGGTCGAGCAGCCAGCACTTCTTGCGGGTCGCGACCTGGACGAGGCAGACCTTGTCGAAGTAGTGGTAGAAGCTGTCCGCCTCGGTATCGAAGGCGACGACGTCTTCCTTCATCAGTTCCTTGGCGACGGCTTCGAGCCCCTCGACCGTGTCGACGATCTCGAAGTCGTCGCGTTGGGCGACGCCGGCGCGGCTCGACCCGGACTTGCCGCTCCCCGAGCTCGCCTTCGTGGAGCGCGAACTCGATGCGGGGCGTGAGGACTTGCCCTTCTCGCTCGTCTTCCGCTCGCTCGATCTGCCTGCGCCCGATGATTTTCTGGATTGGTCGGCCAATGCACTCTCTGTGGCTGCCAGCCCGGCTGGCAGGGACGCGGGGGTCGGCGACGACGGGCCATCGCGGCCGATCGGGTCGATTTCGGTCAATGCGCACGGATCGACCGAAGCCGGTCGCGCACCGTGCGGAATTCTCTGGGTGCCGACCCCGACCCACCTGCTCGTTCGCTTGTCGGCGCCTCGGGGTCGCTTCCTGATCGGTTGCGACGTCGGGCCCGGCTGCGGACGATCGCTGGCGAGTCGGCCAGCACGTCTTTCGGCAGGGGGAATGAGCCGCAGAGGGCGGCGGCTCGCGCTCGAATCTAGCCGAGCCCACGCGAAGCCGAAACCGCGAAAACCCGGGGGATCGCCCGCGGCGGGGCCCCCGATTCGGCTCCAGTGGCGTGCGAGACGCCCTTCGCGGTATCCACCCGGGCCATGGATGCCTTCGCCACCGCCCTATCGGACGCTCTCGACCCCGCTGTCGCAGCGCGAGAGCTGGCGTCCGTCCTCGAGGCCCGGCTCGGTCAGGGGGTCGCGGGGGCGCTGCTGCTGGGGACGGCCGCGGGCGACGGGGCGGGTCGGATCGCCGGGGAATCTCTCGCGGCGCATTTGTCCGAGGCCGTGCTGGCCGGCACGACGTTCGAGGGCGTCCTCGCCGGGGGACGGGTTCTCCGGGACCGCCCGGCCCTGGTGGCGATCGGCTGGGGCGCGGGCGAGGCCGAGCCGGTGCCCTTCCTGCTCGACGCCGAAGTCTTCGGGCGGGGGGCGCTCGATCTCGAGGAGGTGGCGCACGTCCTGGAGGATGCCCGCGGCGGCCCGCTGACCGGAGACGATCTGGTCCTGCTCTTTCCGGACGCGCTCGAAGGCGTCGCCCTCGAGGAACGGCTGGCTCTGCTTCGTCCCCGACTGGCTGGGGCGGTCTTTGCCGGCGCCGCCGCGGCCGGGGCGGGAACGGCGCCGGCCCAGGCCTGGGCGGGCGACCACGTGGAGCCGGGGGGAACCCTCGGCGTGGTTCTCCCGGGCGGCGCCGCAGGGGGGCGACGGCTGGGCTTCGCCGGCGCGACGCGTTTCGCGAGTCCCTGGCTTCAGGTGGGAGACTGTCGATCGCGCTGGGTCGACGAGCTCGACGGCGAGCCGGCCCTCGACTGGGTTCGGCGACAGCTCGGACTCGGCGTCTCGGACTCCGTCGAGCCCCATCTCGACCGGCTGATGGTCCGGCTGCGTTCGTCCGGGGACAGGGACGGCGTGCCGGACGAATCCGATCTCGCCTACGAGGAGCGCTACGTGGTCGGGCTCGACGACGAACGGGGGGCGATCTCCGTTCCCGCGGACGTCGAGCGCGGGGCGCAGCTGGCCTTCGCGCTGCCCGACCCCGACCACGCCCGGGCGCGCCTGCGGGCGGCCGCGGAGGGGCTGTCGCCCTCTCCGGTGGTTCTTCAGTTCGCCTGCCGGGCCCGGGATGCGGCGCTCCACGGAGACCCGGATCTCGAAGGGGCCTGGGTTCAGCACGCGGTGGGCGACCGGGCCGCCGTCGGCACCCTCGCGCCGTTCCAGCTCGGGCCCGCACCCGACGGGCGTCCCCGACGGCTCGTCCATACGACGCTCCTGGCGGCCCTCGGCCGGCGCTGATTTCGGGGGATCCGGGGCTCGTCGTCGGGCTTGTGTACGCTTTGGGGTTCCATTTATAGGAACGTTGATCTATATAATGGACCCTGTTGGACGCATGGGCAGCCTGAGGGCGGCGACGGCTCGTTTCCCTGTTTGCGAACGCGTTCGAGAACCCAGGAGGGAGGACCCCCGCCCATGGCCGGTGCCGCGACCGTCGACAAAGCCCTCGACGTCCTCTTCCACCTTCACGACGCGGGGGGCGCGGTCGGTCTCACGGAGATCGGACGGGCCCTCGATCTGCCCAAGTCGAGCTGCCACCGCCTCCTTGCGTCCCTCGTCGACCGAGAGGTCGTGTCGCGAGACGAATTCGGTCGCTACCGGCCGGGTCTCGCCCTGCTCTCCCTGGGAATCGGGGCGCAGCGGGGTGAGCCGGTGGTCGCCGCCGCACGACCGATCCTCGAAGAAGAGGCCCGCGCGTTCGGCGAGACGGTCTTCCTGGTCGGGCTGCGCCACGACCGCCTGAGGGTCCTCGACAAGGTCGAAGGCCCGGGCTTCCTGCGCGCCGCACCTGGCGTGGGCGACATCGTGCCCGCTCCGCCGACGGCCGCGGGCAAGCTCTACGCGCTCTTCGGCGCGTCCCCGACGACAGGGGATCAGGTCCGGTTCGCGGACGGGGAGGCGGAGACGATCCGTCGACGCGGCTACGCGCTCAACCGTGACGCCTGGATCGACGGGCTGTCGGTCCTCGGCGTACCCGTCTGGCAGGGCACCGGCGCCGGGGCGCGGGATCTCGTCGCCGTGATGGCGCTCGCGTCGTCGTCGCCGCGCTTCGAGGCGCTGGGCGAGGGCGAGGTCGCAGGGCGACTGCTCGACGCGGCGGCGCGCGCCGGCGAGCGGCTCGGCGGCACGCGCGCGGGAGAGGCTCGATGAGCGAGGCGATCGCATGGGTCGAGGGCCGGATCGGTCCGGCGGCGGAGGCGCGGATCCCGATCCTGGATCACGGCTTCCTCTTCGGCGACGGCGTCTTCGAAGGCATCCGGGTCACCGAGCGCGGCATCTTCCGGCTCGACGATCACATGAAGCGGCTCGCCACCGCCGGGCTCGCCACCGGGATCGGTCCCGCTCGGGTCTTCGAGCAGGCCCGCGAAGTCGCCTGCGAGACGACCCGCGCCTGGGGACGTCGGGAGGGCTATCTCCGCCTGATCGTGACGCGCGGGGTCGGGGCCCTCGGAATCGATCCCGCGACCTGTCCGGAATCCGCGATCGTGTGTATCGCCGCCGGTCCGATCGATGTCGATCCGGCGCGGGAAGCGCGTGGACTCTCGCTCATCACCTCGAGCCTGCGCCGCCCGGCGGCAGACGTGCTGGATCCGCGCGTGAAGAGCCTGAACTACCTCAACAACGTGCTCGCGAGGAGGGAAGCGGGGGAGCGCGGCGCCGACGACGCCCTGGTTCTGAACGCGCAGGGCCTCGTCGCCGAAGCCTCGGCCACGAATCTCTTCACGCTCTCGGGCAACCGCCTCGAGACGCCGCCGGTGACCGACGGTGCGCTCGAGGGGCTCACCCGGAGGACCGTGTTGGAGCTGGCAGGGGAGCTCGGTCTCGAGGCGCGGGAGCGGAGTCTCGGCCGCTTCGACCTCTACGCCGCGGATGCCGTCTTCCTGACGGGAACGCGCGCGGGTCTGGTGCCGGTCGGTGCCCTGGATGGCTCGCCCCTCTCCCAGACCGGCCGTCCGCGCGTCCAGGAGATCCAGTCGGCCTTCGCGACGCGGGCGCTCGACCTCTCCGTCGACGTCCACTGAACGAGGCCGAAGCCCGAGCGAGACGTTCTCGGGCCCGGAGACGCTATGTTCCGGCGTCGTCGGGGGATTCGTCCCTCGCCGTCGTGCCCCCCGCACGCGCTGACCCCAGCGCATCGACCCGACGTTCGTCCGGGTCGCGAGTCGGAGAGGAGAGAGCCGTGCGCTGGTCGAGCGCTTTCATTCCCACCCTGCGTGACGATCCCGCGGACGCGGAGGCGGTCTCGCACAAGCTGCTCGTGCGGGCCGGCTTCATGCGTCAGCTGATGGCGGGGCATTACTCGATGACGCCGCTCGGCTTCCGCTCGCTGCGCAAGCTCGAACAGATCGTGCGGGACGAGATGGAGAAGATCGGCGGGCAGGAGTTCCAGCTCCCCTGCATGCATCCGCGCGAGATCTGGGAGAAGTCGGGGCGCTGGTCGACGATGGGCGAGGAGATGTTCCGCCTGAAGGACCGCAAGGAAGCGGACGTCGCCCTCGGCATGACCCACGAGGAGATCTTCGCGTTCCACGCGGCGGAGCTCCGTTCCTACAAGTCGCTGCCGCAGATCTGGTACCAGTTCCAGTCGAAGTTTCGGGACGAGGCGCGGCCCAAGTCCGGGCTGCTCCGCGTGCGCGAGTTCACGATGAAGGACTCGTACTCGTTCGATCTCGACGAGGCGGGTCTCGACCAGTCCTTCGATCGGCACTTCGAGGCGTACCGGCGGATGTTCAAGCGCTTCGGCTTCGAGATCGTCGCCGTCGAAGCGTCGTCCGGGTCGATGGGCGGCAACACTTCGATCGAGTTCATGCTGCGGACGGACGCCGGTGAGGACTGGGTCGCGGGGTGTGGGGCCTGCGGATACGCGGCGAACGTCGAAAAGGCAGAGAGCGTGCTTCCTGCCATCGAGGACGGCGAAGGCCTCTCGAAGCCCGAGAAGTTCGCGACCCCCGGCGTCAAGACGATCGACGATCTCGCGAAGATGGAGGGCGGTGCCCCCGGCGATCGCCAGATCAAGACCCTCGTCTACAAGATCGACGACAAGGACGTGCTGATCCTGCTTCGTGGCGACCATCAACTCTCCGAGCAGAAGCTGATCGATCAGGTCGAGGCCGAGTCGATGCGTGCGGCCGAGCCCGGCGAGATCAAGAAGCTCCTCGGCGCGCTGCCCGGAAGCCTCGGAGCCGTTGGACGCGACGATCTCTTCGTGATCGCAGACGTGGCCCTGCAAGACCGCAGGGACATGGTGACCGGTGCGAACGAGGACGGCTTCCACCTGCGCGGCGTCGACGTCGACCGCGACGTTCCGGTGAAGGGCTGGCTCGACCTGCGCGAGGTCCAGAGCGGCGAAGCCTGTCCGATGTGTCAGCAGCCTCTCGAGGTCTACAAGACCCTCGAGGTCGGTCACATCTTCAAGCTCGGCACCAGATACAGCGAAGCGATGGGCGCGACCGTCCAGGACGAGAAGGGCGAGTCCGTCACGCTCATCATGGGCTCCTACGGCATCGGCCTCGAGCGCAACCTCGCCGCCGTCGTCGAGGCCAACCACGACGAGAACGGGATCTGCTGGCCCGTGAACGTCGCGCCCTACGAGGTCTGCGTGACCGTCGTGAAGCCCAAGGACGTCGATTGCCACGAGGCCGGCGAACGGCTCTACGAGAAGCTCGCCGAATCGGGCCTCGACGTGATCATCGACGACCGCGACGAACGCCCCGGCGTGAAGTTCAAGGACGCGGACCTGGTCGGCTTCCCCTATCGCGTGACGATCGGTCCGAAGGGTCTCGCCGAGGGCGTCTTCGAATTCGTACGTCGGCGCGACGGACAGAAGCGGGACATTCCGATCGAGCACGCGGCGGAGACGATCGTCGAAGCAGTGCTCGACGATCGCTTCTGACGGGCGCGTTCCGGCGGGACGGGGAGAAGGGTTGGCGGCGAAACGCGCGGCACAGAAGAAGACGACGATCGGGAGGCGTTCGTCGTCGGGCGGCGGCCCGCTCGTCCATCTCTTCGATGGCCACGTGTACATCTTCCGCGCCTACTACTCCCTGCCGTCGATGGAGGCGGCGGACGGTACGCCCTGCAACGCCGCCTACGGCTTCGCGAACACGTTGATCCGGTACGCAGCGGAAGAGGATCCGTCCCACGTCGGCGTCTGCTTCGACGCGGCGATGACGAGCTTCCGGAACGAGGTCGAGCCCGAGTACAAGGCGCAGCGCGGCGAGCCCCCGGACGATCTCGAGCCCCAGTTCGATCTCTGTCACGAGATCTCGGTGGCGCTCGGTTTCGCGACCTACGAGGTCGACGACTACGAGGCGGACGATCTACTCGGTGCGATCGCCGACGAGGTCGTCCGTCGGAAGGCGAACGCCCGGGTGCTGACGACCGACAAGGACCTCTGTCAGCTCGTGCGCGAGGACGGGCGCGTCGTGGTCCACGACCTCGCGAAGGAGAAGACGTTCGACGCGGACGCGGTCCGCGAGAAGTTCGGCGTCTCGCCGGCGCAGATCCCGGACTATCTGGGCCTCGTCGGGGACAAGATCGACAATCTGCCGGGGGTGCCCGGGATCGGGGCGAAGTCCGCGGCGGCGGTCCTGCAGGCCTTCGAGTCGATCGAGAACGTGCCCGATGATTTCGACGCCTGGGGCGGCGTGTCCGTCCGCGGCGCGAAGCGCATGGCCGAGAAGATCGCGGAGCACCGCGATCGGGCGCTCAAGACCAAGGATCTCGCGACGGTGCTCCGGAAGGTCCCCGGCGTGAAGCCGGGACTCTCGGATCTGGCCTACCGCGGAGCGGATCGGGAACGCGTCGAGGAGCTCTTCGAGCGGCTCGGCTGGAACCGGATCTACGACCGGATCCCGAAGTGGCAGTCGTGACCGCGAGCGGGAGCGTCCCGAGCAGGTCGCACGACGTCGGGAGCGTGTGATGAGCGTCGTGGCGGGTCGACTGCTCACCTGGTCGAACGCGCTCACCCTCTCGCGTCTCGTCTCGGCGCCCGTCTTCTTCTGCGCGCTCGTGGGGGGCGCGAGCGGCCTGGCGCTGGTCCTCTTCTGGGTGGCCGTCGTGACCGACATGGCCGACGGGCGACTGGCGCGCGCCCGCGGCGAGACCTCCAACCTCGGTGGCCTCCTCGATCACGCGACGGACGCCAGCTTCGTGAGCCTGGGTCTCGTCGCGCTCGCGCAGGCGGGGCAGGTTCCCGTCGCGCTGCCGATCCTCGTGGCGGCCGCGTTCCTGCAGTACATGCTGGACTCGAAGAGTCTCTCGGGCCGCGCGCTCCGGGCGAGCTCCGTCGGTCGCTGGAACGGGATCCTCTACTTCGTCCCGCTCGGAATCGTCGCGACGCGGAACGGGCTCGGGCTCGATTGGCCGGCGGACCCGCTGATCCTCGTCGTGGGCTGGGCACTCGTCGCCTCGACCACGATCTCGATGGCGGATCGAGCCTGGACGCTGCTCGGGAGCCGTCGCGAGGACGCCGACCCGAGCTGAGGTCCGGTCGCGGCGTGGCGCGCAGCTACGCGGGGGCGGCCGGCGCCTCGTCGAAGAGCTCGCGATTCGCTCGGCGCAGGAAGAGCAGGCCGATCGCCGCGTTGAAGAAGATGAAGAAGTTGTGCTGGACGAATCCGAAGGCAGCCATTTCGCCTTCGTTGCCCGGGAAGAGAACGACCCAGAGCGTGATCGCGACTGTCCGCATCGGACCCGGCGTCGCCGCTCCGAAGAAGATCACCGGCAGGTAGCCGAGCATCTGGCCCATCGTCGCTTCCACGCCGAAGAGGCCGAGGGCCCAGGTGTAGATCACGACCGCGGCCAGCAGCGCCGGCGATCGCAGCACGACGATCGTCAGGTAATGGAGCGGCCCGGCCTCGCGAAAGCTCTTGAAGAGCGGACGATCCCGAAAGGCGACCGGGCCGTCGCCGTCCGTGGCGTCGGTTTGCGGCGCGTCGCCGCGACGGAAGAAGAAGATCCAGCCCGCGAGGAAGACCACGGCGCCCGTCGCGATCACGGGAATCAGGCCGAAGACTTCGGGCAGATCCTCGCGCCGGAGGGTCCAGCCGATCGTGGCCCAGAAGAGCAGGTAGAAGAACTCGCAGAACATGATGAAGATCATGCTCGAGCCGACTTCCCATCCCGGGACCCCGTAGCGACGGAAGAGATAGAGCCCCATCGCGCCCTTGCCGACCTGTTCGTTCAGGATCGACAGGATGTAGGAGCTCCCGCGAATGGGGAGGATTCCGGTGTACGAGATCGGCGTGTTGAACCAGGAGACGACGCGCCAGACCACCGCCGAGTCGATCACGAAAAAGAACGCCGAGTAGGGAACCATCAGCGCGAGCCAGGTGATCCAGTCGACGCGCCCGAAGATCCCTCCGAGGTACTCGACGAGACCGAGCCCGTCGCGGGCCGCCGCGCCGGAGAGGCGCGTGTAGAGGTATCCGAAGCAGACGAGGGTGATCACCCAGGGCAGCAGCTGCTGCCAGAGTGCGGGCTTGCGCGGCCCGCCGTTCGTGCCGCCTGCGGCCCCGTTCGTCGCTTCCGTTTCGCTCATGCTTCCTCGGCTTCCGTTCTCGCGCCGTCGCGCGGCGGTCCGACGTGGTCGGCCAGGGTCCGGTCGAGCGGGGTCAACTCGATGCCGAGTGCCTCGCAGAACGCGTCGGGGTCGACGCGATCGTCGTGCTGGAGGATGTCGAACATCGCGCGGCTCACTGGCGGGTTCTTCAGGAACCGGTCGAGCAGCCCGACGCCAACGCGCGCGAGCCAGCCAGGCAGAGAGGAGATCTTCGGCTCGTTGTCGTAGAGCCGTGCGGCTCGCAGGACGAGCATCCGGTGGGAAAGGCACTCGGGACCGCCGGCGTCGAGGGCCAGATCGCGCCCGGGCGCGACGACGCACGCGGCGAGGATCGCCGTCACGACGTCCCGCGCGTCGATCGGCTGCTGGAGCGTCCGGCCGCCGTCGACGAGGCGCAGGCTCTTCGCCTGTGCCTGGCGGCGGAGCGAGGCCGAAGCGGGGTCGTCGCCGCCGAGGACCATCGGTACCCGGAGCACCGTCGTCGCCACGCGATCGTCGAGGAGCAGGGCCCCGGCGCGTCCCTTGGAGGCGAGGCAGTCGTTGGTCGAGTCGGGGGCGCTGCCGAGGATCGAGAGGTAGACGATCCGGCTGACGCCCGAGCGGTTCGCGGCCAGCGCGAGAGCATGACAGGTCTGCTCATGGGCCTCGACGTAGCGGGTCCCAGGCATCTCCTTGATGATGCCGACCAGATGGACGACGGCGTCCGCGCCCGTGAGGGACTGTTCCATGTCCTTCGGGCTGGTGTAGTCGACGATCCGGATCTCGGGCGCGGGCACGAGGCTCCAGCCCTCGATCGTGGCCTTCGCGCGCTCGGAACGAACGAGGGCCCGCACGCCCTCGTGTCCCTGGTCCGCCAGGCGCGTGAGCAGGACGCGACCGAGCTGGCCGTTGGCGCCGGTGACGACGATCGATCGGAGGGGCTCGTCGAGGATCTCCACGAGCGGGACCCTACCCGCTTTTCGCGGTGCCTGCCGTGGCGACGGGTCGCTCTCCCGGTGCGGCGCCCCGGCGCTAGGTCGCCTGGAGGCGCCGTTGGGCAACGACGGCGCCGACGACGAGCAGCGCGAGCCAGCCGCCTTGCGTCATCAGGCCGAACGAGAGGCTCGTGGACTGCGCGATCACGCCGGTGACCCAGGGGACGATGAACCCGCCGAGCGATCCGAGGCCGCCGGCGAGGCCGACCGCGAGGCCCGGCGAGGAGGGAAGAGCGATTCCGGCGAGGCCGATCATCACGGGGAATACGCCACCCAGGAAGAAGCCGATGACGGCCATGGCCAGCTCCGGCGAGCTGATCCATCCCTGCCCGAAGAGGACGAAGACCCCCGCGGCGACGGCGGCGAGCGCGGCGATCGCGCCGCCCCCGATCGGTCGCGGAGAGAGGCCGATCGCGAGGCGACCAACGAGGAGGCCACCCCAGAAGGCGCTGATGGTCCGGGCGGCTCGCTCCTCGCCGAGCCCCAGGACCGAAGTCGCATGGTCGGCGACGAAGAGCGTGGCGGCGGCTTCGACGCCGACGTAGGCGAAGCAGGCCAGACAGACTGCGTAGAGTGTCCGCCGGTCGTCGCGCCGGGTCGAAGCGGGGTGGTTCGTGGTCTCCGCCTCGTTCGCGAGGGCCCGCGGCGCGCCCATCGGGACGAAGAGCGCGCCCAGGATCAGGAACGCGTGCAGCATGCCCGCCATGCGGAACGTGTCGTACCAGGAGAGCGGCGACAGCCCGCGAAGGAACTCGAAGAGCAGCGGGGTGGCCGAGGCGGCTGCGGTTGCGGCCGCGTGGACGAAGATGAGTCGGCGCGGCGCGCGCGGACCGAGGTCTTCGACGATCAACGCGTTCAGCACCGTCTCGTAGAACCCGGCGCCGAAGCCGATCGCGACCGTGTGCGCGAGGAGGGCGCCGTAGCTGCTGTCGGGACCGAGGGTCGTGGTCGCGACGAGGACGAGGCCGCAGGCGGCGAGGAAGAGCGGACGGCGCGGCAGGCGGTCGACGAGGGGGCCGGCGACGATGATCCCGACGCCGAGACCGAGCGAGAGCATGGCGCCCACGCGGCCGAACTCCTCGTAGTCGAGTCCGAGGGTCTCGATCAGCTCGCTGGCGTTCGCGCCGTAGAGGACGAGGAGGGCGCCGAAGGCGAGGAAGCTCGCGACGGAGAGGACCGTGCCTCGAAGCGGCTGCGCCTCGTGAAAAGGCTGCGTCTCGTGAAGCGGTTGCGCCTCGTGAATCGACGGCACGAAGCCGACTACATCATGTTGAGTTCGAGGCGCGCCGCGTCGGACATCATGTCGACGCTCCACGGCGGATCCCAGACGAGGTCGAGCGAGACGTCCTTCACGCCGATCACGTTCCGCACCTTGTCCTCGACTTCGACGGGCAGCGTCTCGGCGACGGGGCACATCGGCGTCGTGAGCGTCATCGTCACGTGTGCCTCACCGTCGTCGGTCACCTCGACGCCGTAGACGAGGCCGAGCTCGTAGATGTCGACGGGGATCTCCGGGTCGTAGACGGTCTTGAGGACGGCGATGATCCGATCGCGCACCTGCATCGCCGGCGAGAGGTTCGCATCGCCCGCTGCCGTCGTCTCGTCGACCTTCGCGGCTTCTTCGTTCGCGTTCACGTCTTCGGTCATCGTCTCTTGTTCTTCTTCCTGTGCGCCGCCCAGCAGGCGTGCCTTCAGTCTGGAAAACATCGTGAAGCCCTGCCCTACTCGGTCTTCGCCGAGGCCTCGCCGTCGAGCGCAGCCTTGAGCGCGTGCCAGGCCAACGTCGCGCATTTGACCCGCATCGGGTACTCGCGCACGCCGGCGAAGACGGCGAGCTTGCCGAGTCCGTCGGTGTTCGCCTCTTCGCTCGGACTCGACGTCACGAGGTCGTGGAAGCGATCGAAGTCGGCGTCGATCGCTTCGAGGGACTTGCCCTTCACGTGATCGGTCATGAGCGAGGCCGACGCCCTGGAGATCGCACAACCGGAACCCTGGAAGGACACGTCCTCGAGGGTGCCGTCGCTCGCGACCTGCGCGTAGAGCGTCAGCTGGTCGCCGCAGAGCGGGTTGTGCCCGTCCGCTTCGTGGCTCGCGTCCTCGATCACGCGGAAGTTCCGCGGCTTCTTGTTGTGTCCCAGGATCGTCGCCTGGTAGAGCTCTCGGAGATCGTCCATCGGTCTTCCCGCTTCGGCGGCTGCAGAGGCCGGGCGAAGCGCCTTCAGCTACGAAAACAGTTCCGCGGTCTTCTCGAGGGCATCGACCAGCCGATCGATGTCCTCGCGGTCGTTGTAGAACGCCAGGCTGGCGCGCGCCGTCGCCGGCACGCCCATTCGCTTCATCAGTGGCTGCGCACAGTGATGACCCGCGCGGATCGCGACGCCCTCGCCATCGAGGCAGGTTCCGATGTCGTGCGGGTGCGCGTCTTCGAGGACGAAGGACAGCACGGCGGCCTTCTCCTTGGCGCGTCCGACGATCCGCAGGCCGGGCACGGTCTCGAGCCCCTGGGTCGCGTACTCGAGCAGCTCGTGTTCGTAGGCCGCGATCGCGTCCATGCCGATTCCTTCGAGGTAGTCGATCGCGGCGCCGAAGCCGATCACGGAAGCGATGTCCGGTGTGCCCGCTTCGAATTTCTGCGGGACCGGCGCGAAGGTCGTGCCGTCGAAGGACACGATCTCGATCATGTCACCGCCACCCAGGAACGGCGGCATCGCCTCGAGCAGCGCGTGTCGTCCGTGCAGCACGCCGGCACCGCTGGGCCCGAATACCTTGTGGCCCGAGAAGGCGTAGAAATCCGCACCCAGGCCGTCGACGTCGACCGGCTGGTGGGGCACCGCCTGCGCCCCGTCGACCAGGGTCGTGATCCCGCGCTCCTTCGCGATCCGGACGAGCTCGGCGACCGGGTTGATCGTGCCGAGGGCGTTCGAGACGTGGGTGAAAGCGAGCAGCTTCGTGCGTGGGCCGAGCAGGCTGAGCAGGTGATTCACGTCGAGCACCCCGTCGTCGTCGATCTCGGCGACGCGAATCCTGGCGCCCTTGCGTTCCGCCAGCATCTGCCAGGGAACGATGTTCGCGTGGTGCTCCATCCAGGTGAGAACGATCTCGTCGCCCTCGGCGATGTTCTCTTCGCCCCAGCTCCGGGCGACCAGGTTGATCGCCTCGGTCGCGTTCCGGACGAAGACGACCTCCCGCTCGTCGCTCGCGCCGATGAAGCGCGCGACCTTGCCGCGGACCGCTTCGTAGTCGCGGGTCGCGTCGGCGGAGAGCTGGTAGACGCCGCGATGGATGTTCGCGTAGCGCGACGAATAGAAGTCGGACATCGCGTCGATGACCGCCTTCGGCTTCTGGGCGCTCGCACCGGTGTCGAGATAGGCGAGCGGCTTCCCTCGCATCTCGGTTCCCAGGATCGGGAAGTCGCGTCGGATCTTCTGGACGTCGAAGCTCATGCCGTCGACTCCCCCGCCCCGCTCTCGAGTCCGGCCAGTGCCTCTTCGAGCCGCTCCGTGACGAGCGATCGGGCCGATTCGTCGGCGATGCCGTCGACGAAGGTCTGCGCGAAGCCCCGGGTCAGGAGCAGGCGCGCCGTCGCTTCGTCGATCCCGCGAGCTCGGAGGAAGAAGAGCGCCTCCTCGTCGAGCCGGCCGATCGTCGAGCCGTGGCTCGCCTTGACGTCGTCCGCGTAGATCTCGAGCTGCGGCTTCGTATCGATCGAAGCGCCCTCCGAGAGAAGAAGGTTCGGGTTCGACTGCCGCGCATCGGTCTTCTGGGCGTCCGGTCGGACGAGCACGCGCCCGCGGAAGACGCCCGCCGCGCGATCGGTCAGCACGCCCCGGTACTCTTCGTCGCTCTCGCAATGGGCGGCCGCGTGCTCCACGGTCGTGAAGTGGTCGTGATGCGCCTGGTCTCGCCCGAGGAAGAGCCCGTACAAGCCCGCCAGGCCGCCCGGTGCGTTCATCGAGGCCTCGACCTCGCTCCGCACGAACCCCTCGGAGAGGCAGAGCACGTGCGAGGCGAATCGTGCATCGCGCTCGAGGGCCGCGCGGGTCTGCGAGATCTGCACGCGCGACGCCGACGCCGACTGGAGCTCGGCGGCGACGATCTTCGCGTCGTCGGCGACGTGGAACTCGGACACGACGCTCGTGAAGCCGGGCGCGTCGCCGAGACTCGCGCTCTCGAAGACGATCATGCCCTCGCTGCCCGTACCGGCGACGACGAGCAGGCGCGCGAAGTTCGCGGTCGGCTCGTCGGACGCTCCCGTGGCGAGCGAGAGGATGCGAAGAACGCGACCGGGTCGCGTGTTCGGCGCGAGGGTCACGACCGCAGCGTCCTCGAAGAGTCCCGCGTTCAATGCGGCGATCGCGTCCGTCTTCGGATCGACCAGGGCACCGAGCTTCGCGGCGACGACCTCGGGGATCTCGGTCGCCGCCTCTTCGAGGGAGAGGATCTGCACGCCGGCCGGGAGATCCGCACGGGACGCACTCCCGCGAACGATCCGGCCGTCGACGAAGAGCAGGTCCGCGTCGAACGCGACCACGCGCGGGTCTTCGAGGATCGCGTCTCGTGTGGTGTCGTCGAACGCGTCGGCGGGGCCGACACGATCGAAGCCGAGATCGGCGAGGCGCGTCGTGTGGGTCCCCTTCCAGCGCTCGTCGCGGCGGGTCGGGAGACCGCGCTCGTCGAAAGCGGCCAGACCGTCGCTCCGCAGGCTCGAGAGACGGGAAGCCAGCTCCGGGGAGGGGACGTCCGCAGCTCGCTCGGCGAGCCCCGCGCGGGCTCGGTTGATGGAGTCGACGAAGGCACTCATCACGCAGCACCCTCTTCCGCTACGCGCTCGATCCAGCCGTAGCCCTTCTCTTCGAGCTCGAGGGCGAGGCTCTTGTCGCCGGACTTGACGATCCGCCCGCCCGAGAGGACGTGGACGTAGTCCGGGACGATGTAGTCGAGCAGCCGCTGGTAGTGGGTGATCAGGAGCATCGCGCGGTCGGGCGAGCGCATCTGGTTGACGCCGTTGGCAACGATCCGGAGCGCGTCGATGTCGAGGCCCGAGTCCGTCTCGTCGAGGATGCAGAACGAGGGCTCGAGCAGGAGCATCTGCAGGATCTCGTTGCGCTTCTTCTCGCCGCCGGAGAAACCCTCGTTGATCGCCCGGGACATCATGTCGTCGGGCATCTCGACGAGCTTCATCTTCTCCTTGAGGAGCGTCAGGAAGTCGATCGCGTCGAGTTCGTCCTGCCCGCGGTGTTCGCGAACGGCGTTGACCGCCGTGCGCAGGAAGTAGTTGTTGGCGACGCCGGGGATCTCGACGGGGTACTGGAAGGCCAGGAAAACGCCGGCGCGCGCCCGGATCTCCGGGTCCATGTCGATCAGGTCCTCGCCCTGGAACGAGACCTCGCCCTGGGTGACCTCGTACCCGGGCTTGCCGACGAGCACGTTCGAGAGCGTGCTCTTGCCGGAACCGTTCGGGCCCATGATCGCGTGGACTTCGCCCGCGCGGAGCTCGAGGTCGATCCCTTGCAGGATCGGCGTGTCGCCGGCGTTGGCGTGGAGGTTCTTGATCGAGACGAGGGGTGCTTCGGACATCGTTCGGGTTTCCTGGGATGCGGGGGGAGGGGCGGCCGGGCCGACCCCGTCTTCGAGGCTTCCGGGGGGCGTTCCGGGTTGTTCTCGGCCGGACTAGCCGACCGCGCCCTCCAGGCTGACGGAGAGCAGGTTCTGGGCTTCGACGGCGAATTCCATCGGGAGCTCCCGCAGGACTTCCTTGCAGAAGCCGTTCACGATCATCGAGATCGCGTCCTCTTCGCTGATGCCGCGCTGGCGGCAGAAGAAGAGCTGGTCGTCGCTGATCTTCGAGGTCGTGGCTTCGTGCTCGACCGTCGCCGTGGGGTTGCTCGCTTCGAGATAAGGGAACGTGTGCGCGCCGCACTTGTCGCCCATGAGCAGCGAGTCGCACTGGCTGTAGTTCCGCGCGCCGTACGCCTTCGGGCCCATGCGCACGAGACCGCGGTAGCTCTGGTCGCCGTGCCCGGCGGAGATGCCCTTCGAGATGATCGTGCTCGAGGTGTTCTTCCCGATGTGGATCATCTTCGTGCCGGTGTCGGCCTGCTGCCGGTTGTTGGTCATGGCGACCGAATAGAACTCGCCGACGGACTCGTCGCCGATCAGCAGGCAGGACGGGTACTTCCAGGTGATCGCGGAGCCGGTCTCGACCTGGGTCCAGGAGATCTTCGACTTGTAGCCGCGGCACGCGCCGCGCTTGGTCACGAAGTTGTAGATCCCGCCCTTCCCGTCCTTGTCGCCGGGGTACCAGTTCTGGACCGTCGAGTACTTGATCTCGGCGCGATCGAGGGCGACGAGCTCGACGACGGCGGCGTGGAGCTGGTTTTCGTCGCGCTGGGGCGCGGTGCAGCCCTCGAGGTAGGAGACGTAGGCGTCGTCGTCGGCGATGAGCAGCGTCCGTTCGAACTGTCCCGTGCCCGCGGCGTTGATCCGGAAATAGGTCGACAGCTCCATCGGACAACGCACGCCCTTCGGGATGTAGGCGAAGGAGCCGTCACTGAAGACCGCCGCGTTCAGGCAGGCGAAGAAGTTGTCCGAGTAGGGAACGACGCTGCCGAGGTACTTCTTGACGAGGTCCGGGTGGTCCGCGACCGCTTCGGAGAAGGAGCAGAAGATGATCCCGTGCTTCTCGAGCTCGGCCTTGAAGGTGGTCGCGACCGAGACGCTGTCGAACACGGCATCGACGGCGATTCCGTTCAGGCGCTTCTGCTCGAGCAGCGAGATGCCGAGCTTGTCGTAGGTCTCGCGGAGCTCGGGGTCGAGATCGTCGAGGCTCTCGATCTTCTTCTGCTGCTTGGGAGCCGAGTAGTAGACGATGTCGTCGTAGTCGATCTTCGGATACGAGACCTTCGCCCACTCCGGATGGGCGTCTTCCTCTTCGAGCATCTCGCGGAAGCGGCGGAACGCCTTCAGGCGGTACTCGAGCAGCCACTCGGGCTCGTTCTTCTTCGAAGAGATCAACCGGACGACGTCCTCGGTCAGGCCGGGTGCGACGCGGTCCTCTTCGATGTCGGTGACGAAGCCGTACTTGTAGTCCTGCTTCGCGAGCTTCTCGAGTTCGGGGTTGGCACCGGCCATGGTGGAGGCTTTCCGTTCCGGGTGTTGGGGGTGGGTTCGGGGATGGAATTCGGAACTAACGTTCGAGTGGCGTCGAATCGGTTCGGGGAGATCGGTCGATCTGGAGCGTCGCGGTCGCGCTCTCTACGCCCGCGGTCTGTCCGCGAACGAGATCGGCGAGAGAGACGCCTTCGAGCGCGCGCTCGACGACGCGATTGATCTGCTGCCAGGGCTCGCGGACCACGCAGGCGCTCTCGTGGGAGCAGATCGAAGGTCCGGCCGCGCATTCGGTCAGCGCCAGGGGGCCTTCGAGGACGCGAATCATCTCGGCCACCGGGACGTCTTCGGGGTCGCGCGACAGCGCGTAGCCGCCCTTGGAGCCGCGCTGGGACGAGAGCAGTCCTTCCTTGGCGAGCGCCTTGAGGATCTTGCTCACCATCGGCACCGGCAGAGCAGACGTCGCCGCGAGCTCACGCGCGTTCTGGGGCACGGGCGACGGTTCGCTCGCGAGCTGCGCCATCAGCACGATTCCGTAGTCGGTCGTCTTGCTGAGCTTGAACAAGGGGGGCGGTCCTCCGCTCCTGAAACGGTCGGCCCGGGGTGGGTGGAGCGTCCGGGTCGATGCGCGTCTCGGGGCGCGCCGACTATAGAGGACCAAATCGGTACTGTAAATATGGGACTAAAAAAGTCCGATATCTACCCAAAGGGCTGAAATCCTTGCAAAATCTGGAATCGGCAGACCTCGGCGACGCTGGCTGAGGTCGCTGCACCTCGCGTCCGCCGAAACGCTCCCCAGGAGCCCTCAGCGGTCCTTCGCCGCCGACGAAGGACAGCGCGCTCGGCGCGCGTTCCGAAAAAGCGCGCCTAGGAAAGGCCCCGCCCGAGGCGCGCCGCGAGATCGCCCGGAGGCGACACGATCAGCGTCACCCGCGCGGTGCTGACGAGCTCGGCGCCGGGCTCGATCCGGCCCCCTTCGACCTCGATGCAATCGCCGGCGTCCATTCGCACGCTGCGGTCCCCGGTCCGGAGATCCACGGCACCGTCCTCGACGAGCACGATCGCGCGCTGCTGCGGCGCGAGGTCGAGGGTCGGCAGGGCGCGCTCGCGCGAGAGGTCGAGCTTCCAGACGCCGAACGCCGGGCGGGCCTCGGGAGACGTCGGCCTAACATCCTGTGGCGGGAGCGTCGGTGGACCGCCGGCCATCGCGCCGTTCTCGGATCGGCCGTTCGGGAGCGTCTCCTGCACGTTCTCGGCCGTTTCGTCTTCGAACCGATCTCGGATCAATTCCTCGGGCCTGCAACCGAGACCCTTCGCGATCTTCAGCAGCACCGAGACCGTCGGCACCATCTGGCGCGCTTCGACCTTGTGGATCGTGCTCGCAGCGACACCGCTTCGTGTCGCGAGCTGCTGGAGAGTCAGGCCGTCGGCGGATCGACAGGTCCTGATCTGGTTCGCCATGTCCGCGAGTGCGCGGCTGGTATCGAACATCTGAAGTCTCCTGTCCCGCAGCTCGCCCAAGCTGCCGGGAAGGGGTGTCGCACGTGACCGGTCCGACACCGCCCATCGTAGGCAGTAAATGCGCACGAAAGCGGACAATACGTTGGACTCGAAGAGCTTCAGAGTCTAAATCTGAGTGGCCGTCAGTCGACATCTTCCATAGGCGGGCCGAAGTCGCTTCCGGCGAAGCGGGCGAGGGGAAGGAGCAGCGGGAGGCCGTCGTGAGGCCAATCGATCGGAGGCGTCTGGAGCCGACCCGGTTTTGTTAAGCGGGATACACCCAGGGCCGACCATTCGATCGGAACGGTGGCGCCTGTCGAACGCGCGTCGGTAGGTGCGAGGCCGAGAGTCTCTTCCGAGCGGTTGCCGATTGAAGTGACTTCATCTTCACGATCTTCACGAAAACCTGCGACACAGACGTTCGAGAGATGGCCGGAGAAGGGCTCCAGAGCCCGAAACAGCACATCCTTGGATTCGACCGGGCAAAGTCGCAGGAAACGGCCGAGCGGCGCCGGTCGCGGTCGCGCGTCGGTTTCCAGCACGATCGTGTGCTGTTCGCCTTCGAATAACATTCCGGCGCCCGCCGCCGCGCGCATGCGTGCTTCGCTTCGCTCGTGTGCGATCGAGACGGAGGTCTCCAATTCGAGGTCGCCGCGAGGGAGCGCTACCGACACGCGTGCGAGGGCGGCGTCGAGATCGGCGGCGAACCGCCCTGCCGCATCGGTCGGCCAGCCGACCAGGTAGACGACGACGGGCGAAAGACAGCCCGACTGATCCCAGCGCGCGACATCGAGGGCGAGGTCGGACGCCACGTCGGGGTAGGCGGATTCCGGGAGCTCCGGTCCGAGGACGCCGATCGAGAACCGATGGCCGTAGCCGAGGAACCGCTGGGTGGGCGAAAGCCGGCTGGAGATCGCGGCGAGCGTCTCGTCGGAGCCGGTCGCGACGACACAAGGCGCCGAGAGCGCTGCGTCGAGGGCCATCGAATCGTCCGACGGAAACGCGATCGGCTCGAAGGCGGCCGCGAGTCCGTCGTCCCGCTCGGCCAGCGACCGCGCCAGCAGCCGGGCGGTGACCGGGTCCTTCGAGGTCTCGCGGAGCAGCACGGGGGAGCCCAGGACCAGCGGGATCAGGGACGAGAGGAGCGTCGGCATCGGAAGGGCGCCTCCGGCGATCACCGTCGTCCACTCGAAGGGCACGAGGGCTCGGCGCCCGTCGATCCGAGCGCCGTCGATCTCACGGGCCGCACAGGCGGCGAAATCGGCAGGCCGCCAGGCCCGCAACGCGCTCTCGAGTCCCTCGGCGATCGTCGGTCCGGTGAAGGGCGTCGCCTCGGTGAGGCCCGCGGCGAGCGCTCGTCGCCAGGGCGAATCGGGCTTCGTCCAGTCCTCCAGAACGGTCGCGACGGCGGCGAGCCGCTCCTCGATGGGGCGTTGGGCGAGGGCCGCCCCGGCGACCCGCAGTCGTCCCTCGGCCGCGCGCACCCGCTCTGCGCCCTCGTCGGGCCAGTCGATCTCGAGTCGACTCACGGCGAAGACACCTCGCCCGCCGCTTCGAGCATCACGTCCGTCGCGATCGAGCAGCCCCGTGCCTCGGCGCCCTCCTCCCGGCCGAGTACGTCGAAGCCGATCAGGTCTCCAGCCTCGTCTCGGATCGCACGGCCGAGATCCGCCGTCTGGATCGCGGCGACGCTGCCGGTATTCGCCAGGTCGTGGATCACGATCATGCCGACTTCGCCCGTCGCGACGTCGCGCCCGCTCTCCGGATCGACGAAACGGACGCGCGTCCAGGGTGGCGCTTCCTTGCGGCGGGGTCCGTCGGGATCGACGAGGGTCGAGTCGTAGAACTGACTACCGAGCTCGGTCATCCCGTACTGGTTGACGACCGAGCGCTCGTCGAGGCCGAAGAGCCCGGCGATCTGGTGACGCAGCACGTCACGGGGCACGGTTCGGCTGCGTCCCTTGAAGCCGCCGGTCTCCATGACCCGCGAGCCAGGGGGCAGCCGCCAGCGATCGCGGTCCGCCGCCAGCGGTTCGTCGAGCAGGTGCACGAAAGCGAAGCTCGTCCCCGCGACCACGAGGGGGCGGTCTTCGCGCCGCGCGCGTTCCGCGGCGGCCTGGAGGGAAGCGAGGTCGAGACGACCCTCGTGCAGGTCGTAGCCGCTCTCCGGCCCGCCTTCGGCGCGGCGAAGCGTTTCGAACATGTGGGTGAGCGACGAGTCCGGCGCCTCTGCAGGACTCGGTGCGAGGAAACGCATTTCGGGGGCCGCGCCCTGGAGGTCGTGCAGGAAGGAGCGGCGCAGGCTCGCGAGGAGCGAGGCCTCGTAGAGCGCGAGCGAGTCGAGGTGGAGCTCCCCCCTCCGATCGACGCTCGTCCCGCTCGTCCGAAAGATCTTCACGGTCTCCGCCTCCGGGAAGCAGCGGAGCGGGAACTCCTTGAAGGCGCCGGTCGGGACGGGGGGGATGTCCTCGACGCGTTTCACTGCGTCGGGGGTGCGGTCGAGCGAGTCACACAGACGTGCGTAGGGCGGGCAGGCTTCGAACTGGAATCGGAAGAGCGAGAGGGCGAGGCGCTCGAAACGGGCGAGATCGAGCGGAGGCGTCGATTCCGCCATCCACTCGAGGAGCTCGCGTTCGATCTCGCCGCGCGCCGCGCGATCGGGATTCGCGGAGTCGCCCACGAACGCGCTCACGAAGTCGCTCCCGACGTGAGCACGTCGACGATCGCGTCGCACGCGAGATGGATCGCTTCGCGGTCGATCACGAGGGGCGGCGTGAGCGAGAGCACGCGGCCTCCGTCTCCGGAGGGCAGCAGGACGAAGCCGCGCTCGAGGAGCCGGGTCGTGGCGTCGAGGGAGATCTCGGGGCGCACGCATTCGATGCCGATCATGAGGCCCCGCCCACGGACTTCGACCACGGCGTCGACCTGGGCCAGATCGACGCGCAGCCGATCGAGGATCTCCTGCCCGAGCTTCGCGGCGCGGTTGGGGAGGTCGAGTCGCGCGGACAGGTCGAGGGAGGCGACGGCCGCGGCGCAGCTGGCGGGATGGCCGAGGAAGGTCTGTGTATGGAGTGCTTCGCCGTCCGAGCGTGGCCAGGCGTCGAAGATCCCGACGAGACCGAGGCAGGCCGAGAGCGGCATGCCGGACGCGAGTCCCTTTCCGACGCAGAGCAGGTCGGGCACGACGCCCTCGTGGTCGCAGGCGAAGACGCGGCCGGTCCGGCCGAGCCCGGTGTAGATCTCGTCGGCGATCAGCAACCAGCCTGCTTCGTCGCAGATCTCGCGCAGGCCGCGCAGGAAGCCCTCGGTGGGAACGCGCTCGCCGCCGCGTCCCTGGAGCGGTTCGACGATCACCGCGCCGATCTCCTCGCGCGCTTCGTTCGCGACGCGACGGACCGACTCGAGATCGTCGTAGGGAACGAAGCGGGTCGCTCGGGGGAGGCGCGCCTCGAAGGGCTCGCGGAAGTCGGCGCGCCAGGTCGCGTCGAGCGCGCCGAACGAAAGGCCGTGATAGGCGCCTTCGAAAGCGAGCAGGCCCGCGCGGCCGGTCGCGAGCATCGCCGTCTTGATCGCGGTCTCGACCGCGTCCGACCCCGACGACGAGAGCACCGTTCGTACGGCGGGTGCTTCCGCCGAACCCCCTCGCGGATAGAGCTTCGTCAGCTTCTCGAGGAGCTCGACCTTCACCCGCGGCGGATGTACGTCGCCCATTCCATGGAGGAGGGTCGTGGCCTGGGACGCGATCGCCCGGGCGACTTCCGGGTGGGCGTGCCCGACGTTGGCGACCCCGAAGGCGGCGGTGAGGTCGATGAAGCGGTTGCCGTCGACGTCCCAGAGCTGGGCGCCCTGGGCGCGCTCCCAGAAGATCGGGACCGGGTCGAGGGCGGTCACGTTGCGACTCTCGACCCGGGCCAGCCGCTCGGCGAGGTCACGCGACGCGGGTCCCGGCACCGCGGTCCGGAGGGACGGCGGAAGCGTCACCGGCACGTCGGCCTGCTCGTCGCTTTCGGAGCGCGGGGCGGTCATCGGGATCGGATCCTCGTTCGGGCGCCGCGTCGCGGACGAAGGTCGCGCGGCTCTGGGCCGGAACGGCCAGGGGGGAGGGCGCGGAGAATAGGGAACGCGGCCTATTCTCGGGGCGCGGGATCGGGATACCCCGCCGTGGGCGGGCTCGGCGCCGCCCCGGAGGAGCGAGCATGCGAGCGGGCGGAGAACGGGTCTACGTGGCCCTGGGCGCGAATCTCGGCGATAGGGAAGCGACCTTCTCGGCGGCGATCGCCGCCCTCGAGCGCGAGCCGGATCTGCGTCTGGTGGCGGCTTCGGGCGTGTATGAGACGCCTCCGCTCGGCCCGCCCGGGCAGGCGCCCTACCTGAACGCCGTCGTGGCGCTCCATGCGTGGCTCTCGCCGATCGCGCTGCTGGAGCGCCTGCAGGCGATCGAGGCCGCGCTCGGCCGGATCCGCGGGCCGGAGGCCGTTCGCTGGGGCCCCCGCGCCCTCGATCTCGATCTCCTCTTCTTCGGGGATCGGTGCGTCTCGCTGCCCGCGCTCGAGGTGCCCCATCCGCGGCTCCACGAGCGCGCCTTCGTGCTGGTCCCCCTGGCCGACGTCGCGCCGGCGCTGGTCCACCCGGTCCGGGGCGGGAGCGTGGAAGCCATGTTGGCGGCGCAGGCCCGCATCGAGGAGATCCTGCCCCGTCCGCGACCCGATGGCTGGCCGGGCGCGCGCTGACCGCTGGCGGACGTATGCTCCGCCCATGGCGATTGCAGCAGTCAGCATCTCTCCGATGGGCGTGGGCCTCTCGGTCTCCGAATACGTCGCGGCGGCGGTCGCCGTCCTCGAGGCCCAGGATCGCGTGACCTGGCAGCTCGACTCGATGTTCACCACGCTCGAGGGCGAGCCGGACGCGCTCTTCGAGGTGATCCGGGCGATGCAGGAGGCGGTCTTCGCGGCCGGCGCCGAAAGGGTGGGGACGGTGATCAAGATGGACGACCGGCGTGATCGGCCCGCGACCATGGCGGAGAAAGTCGCCTCGGTGGAGGCGCGGCTCGCCAGCCGAGACGAATAAACACATCTCCGTAGTCGGGAAATTGCTGCGGCCATCCGACTGAGGTACTCAGGAATTCGCGCCCGGCGGACGAAACGGCCGGAAGATCCCTTTTGACCGTTCGTGCCGGAGATCCCCGTGACTCTGCAATCGCTCGATGCGCTCGCCGGAAAGCCGTTCAAGGACGAGGTCCTGGGTCTGGTGGAGCAAGACGCCATGGAAGAACGCAGCGCGAGCGAAATTCTGACTTGGGCAGTCGAGAATTTCCATCCGCGACTGACGATCTCTGCTTCGTTCGGCGCGCCCGAAGGCATGGCGCTGATCGACATGCTCCACAAAGTCGATCCGACGACCCGGGTCTTCGTGCTCGATACCGGGCGCCTCCACCCGGCGACCTACGACCTGATCGACCGGGTTCGCGACCGCTACGACAAGAACGTCGAGGTCGTGTTTCCGAATGCCGAAGAAGTCCAGGACATGGTCCGCGACGCCGGCATGAACCTCTTCTACGCATCCCACGAGGACCGGAAGCGCTGCTGCCGGATTCGCAAGGTCCTGCCGATGCGCCGCCACCTCACGAACTTCGACGCCTACGTGACGGGGCTGCGCCGGGACCAGAACGCGAATCGCGCGAATGCGCGGAAGGTCGAGATCGACTCTGCGAACGGGGATCTGGTCAAGATCAACCCTCTCGCCGACTGGACCCACGAGCAGGTGATGGACTACGTCACCGACCACGCGGTCCCGATCAATCGCCTGCACCAGCAGAACTTCCCGTCGATCGGTTGCGAACCCTGCACCCGATCCGTCGCCCCGGGCGCGGATCCGCGTTCCGGGCGCTGGTGGTGGGAGAGCGACGACACCAAGGAATGCGGTCTCCACCTGGCCGATACCGAGGAGTCCGGCGGCTCGGGCATCTGATCCGAAGCCTTCGGCGGCCCCGCTTCGCATTCGGGGACTTGCGGCCGCTCCTGCGCGCTCGAGAGGGGGGCGGCGCTCAAGCCGTGGGCCGTATGCGCCGATCCTTCTCCCGACGATCGAGTCCGGGTTCCAGTGCGCCCTGGATCGGCCTCGGGGAGACGGATCGATGGCCAGTGAAGACGTGCGGCGAATGCGCCCGATCGATGTCCTGGGTGGGCTCTGCCTGGTCGCGACGATCCTGCTCACCTCCTGGGTGGACGTGTCTCGCGCCGAGGACGCCGATGAGGCGAGGATGAGCGTCGACCCCGCCCTCGTCGCTCCGGCCGTGCCGCCTGCCGAGGCCCCCTCGAAGGCGCCCGCACAGGCGCAGCCGACCCTCGTCCAGCTCAACACGCGCGGGTACAACTACGGCCCGCCGCCCGGCGAGATCGATCGTGCGGCGATGGGCTACGAGACCGGCGCCCCGCCGGCCGCGCCGACACCCACCCCCGCGCGCTGAGTCCCGCCGACCCGGCCCGCCCGCCCGGACTGCTAGGATTCCGGCGCTTCTGAGTGGCCGGCGATCCGGTCGTCCCCGATGGACGGCCGACCGCGAGACGGCGGCTCGATCGCGTATCCCGCTGCCGCGCCGAGCGGGGCCTCGCGTCGTGGCCGCCCCACGCGGCGTCGCGCCCTGCCTGTGAGGCCCGGCCCGATGGATCCCGACACGACGCGGCGCACACGACAGGTCACCGGCACCCTCGCCGCGATCTGGGCGATGCTCGCCATCGGCCTGTCGATCTTCTCGCTGATCTCGCCGCGACCCGGTCCGCAGCTGCCGGTGCGGACTTCGATCATCGCCGGCGTCGCCATCGTGCACGCCATGAGCGACGCGGCCGCGGCGGCCGGCGTCGAGGAGAACGACCAGCTCCTCTCCGTCGATGGGGTGCCCGCGATCCAGGCCATCTGGGAGCCCGCCCTCGAGACCGGCGTCGTCGACACCTATCGCCTGCTGAAGCCGGATGGTTCGATCCTGACGGCCTCGCTCCTGCCCGTGCGCGCGGGAGAGGTCGAGAAGACCGGTGACGTGTTGCTCCACCTCGGGCTCCTGCTGGTGAGCTCGCTCTATCTCGTCGTGGCGCTCACGGTCTGGTGGACGCGGCAGGCGAGCCGCGAGTCCTGGGCGCTGTTGCTCTACTGCTCGGTGATGTCGGTGCTGCTCTCGTCGGCGATTCGTGTCGACATCATCCCCTGGGCGCCCACCCGGGTCCTCGCGACGTTGCCCTTCCTGGGCGCGACCACCTTCCATCTCTTCACGACCTACCCGATCGAGCCTTCGTGGATCGTGAAGCGTCGCCGTATCCGGTTGATCCCCTACCTGATCGCCGGTTCGATCTTCTTCACGGTCCTCACCCAGTCCGCCATGGGGATTCCGCCGAGCTGGGTCGCCACCGCCGCCTTCGTCTTCGGGATCGGAACGAGTGTCGGCTCGATCGCGATCCTCGCGGCCGGTCGCTCCGAGGCCCGCCAGGCAGGCATCGGCGATCGCGCGGACCTGATGCTGTTGGCCGGCCTCGTCAGCCTGCTGCCCGCGCTCCTCGCGCTGATCGCGGAGTGGGTCGTGCCGACGGCGCTCCCCTGGTACGTGGCCCTCCTCTGGGTGGGCTTCTTCCCCGTCGCCGTCGGCTACGGGATGATCCGCCGCCAGCTCTTCGAGTTCCGCCTCGCGGCGAAGTCGAGCGCCGCCTACGGCGCCGCTTCGCTCGCGATCACCGGCGTCTTCGCCTTCATCATCACCTTCGCCGACGAAGTCGTCGAGCAGTACGGCGTGGACGAACGGAACGTGCAGGTCGTCCTGCTCTTCCTGGCGATCCTCGCGTTCAACCCCCTGCGCGAACGCATGCAGGGCCTCGTCGACAACTTCTTCGACCGCGACCGATCCCAGTACCGGCGCGCGGTCCGCGAGATCTCGGAGGCGATGGTCTCCATGTTGTCGATGAACGAGATCGGCGACCGGATCCTGGCGGCGCTGACGGATACGATGGGCGTCTCGCGCGCGATGGTGCTGCTCTTCGACGACGGCGATCGTGTGCTGCGCGCCTCGGCCTGGCGCGGCGACTGGGACCAGGAAGACATCGACACCGAGATCCCTTCGGACCACCCGATCTGGAAGCATCTCTGGATGCGTCGGGAGGAGCTCGCGCGCCAGGATTTCGACGACGACCCGGATCCCGAGAAGCGCGAGAGCTGCTGGGACATCTACGACACGCTCGAGGTCGAGCTGCTGGTTCCCATCCTCTTCGGGGTCGACCTGCTCGGCGTGATCGCCGTCGGCCGAAAGCTCTCCGGCGAGCGGCTCGCGACCGACGATCGCCAGCTCCTGCGCACGCTCGCGAACCAGAGCTCGATCGCGATCGAGAACGCGAAGGCCTTCGACGAGATCGCGAAGCTGAACGAGAGCCTCGAGATGCGCGTCGAGGAACGCACGCGCGAGCTCCAGGACACGCAGAACCAGCTCATGCAGAGCGAGAAGCTGAAGAGCCTCGGGCAGCTCGTCGCCGGCGTCGCCCACGAGCTCAACAACCCGATCGGCTTCGTCCACGCGAACCTGCAGCTGATCGACGAGTTCGTGGACCGGGCAGCGACCGCCCGGGATGCCGGACGTGGCGAGGAAGCCGATCGGCACCGCGAGGCGATCAAGAAGCTCCTCGCCCGAAGCCGCGAGGGGACCGAGCGCGTCAAGCAGATCGTGATGGACCTGCGCACGTTCTCACGGATGGATCAGGCGGACCTGCAGACGGCGCAGCTCACCGACGAGATCGACCGCACCCTCGCCCTCATGGAGCCGCAGTTCAAGGGATCGATCGAGGTGGTCAAGGACTATCAGCCGATCCCGGAGGTGCGCTGCTTCCCGGGTCAGCTGAACCAGGTCTTCCTGAACCTGCTGATGAACGCGTGCGACGTACTCGAAGACGGCGGCACGATCACGATCCGCACGCGTCCGACGACCGAGGGCGTGCGGCTGCGCTTCGAGGACACCGGGCCCGGCATCCCGCCCGACGTCGCCTCACGAATCTTCGACCCCTTCTTCACGACGAAGGAGGTCGGGAAGGGTACGGGGCTCGGCCTCTCGCTCTCCCACGGCATCATCGAGCGACACGGCGGACGCATCCAGATCCTCTCCGCGCCCGGCGAGGGTGCGGTCTTCGAGATCGACCTTCCGCTCGAAGCTCCGGAGATCGAGGGCGCAGGTGAAGAAGAGGGAACTGCGAGTCCAGCGCGAGCGATGTGACGGCGGCCGGGTCGGGGCGTAGAATCGAGCGCCCCAAGTACCAGGAGGCTCTCCCATGAAGCTCGGACTCGTCGCCGGCTATTCCCCCGCCACCATGAGCGTCCCGATGGACCTGATCAAGGAAGCCGAGAGCCTCGGCTTCACGTCGGTCTGGACCGCGGAAGCCTGGGGCTCCGATGCGGCGACGCCCGCGGCCTGGATCCTCGCGTTGACCGAGAAGATCAACGTCGGCACCGCGATCATGCAGATGCCCGGTCGCACCCCGGCCATGACGGCCATGACGGCGATGACCCTCTACGCCATGTCCGGCGGACGCTTCATCCTCGGTCTCGGGCCCTCGGGTCCGCAGGTCGTCGAGGGCTGGCACGGCGTGCCCTACGGTCGGCCGTTGACCCGCACGAAGGAATACATCTCGATCATCCGCACGATCCTCGAGCGCAAGGAGAAGCTCGAGCACCAGGGCTACCACTATCAGATTCCGTACACCGGCGAAGGCGCTTCGGGTCTCGGCAAGCCGCTCAAGAGCATCCTGCACGGCGATCCGAGCCTGAAGATCTACACCGCCTCGATCTCGCCCAACGGAATGAAGTGCGCCGGCGAAGCGTCCGACGGCGTCTTCCCCGTCTGGATGAACCCCGAGCGCTACGACATCTTCGAGGAGTCGCTGAACGAAGGCTTCGCCGCGGCGGGCGGGGGCAAGTCCCTCGACGACTTCGAGATCGCGCCGTTCTGCACGACGATCCTGAACGACGACCTCGAGAAGGCCCGCATGCCCGTCAAGGCGAACCTCGCGCTGTACATCGGCGGCATGGGCGCGCGCGACAAGAACTTCTACAACGACTACTGCAAGCGCCTCGGCTATCCGGATGCCGCGAAGGAGATCCAGGACCTCTTCCTCGACGGCAAGAAGGCCGAGGCGGCAGCGGCCGTTCCCGATCAACTCGTCGACGACGTCGCCCTCGTCGGCTCGGCGGACCGCATCCGCGATCGCCTGCAGGCCTGGAAGGCCGCGGGCGAGAAGCGCCACGTGGGCTCGCTGCTCGCAGGAACCCAGAGCGTCGAAGCGCTCCGGGTTCTCGCCGAGGAAGTGCTCTAGGGCTCGGGAACCCGGTCCGTCCGAATCACGTCGAGGCCGGCGCGTTCTATGCGTCGGCCTCGCAGTGTTTCTGGACCTGGCGCAGGGTCGCGTCGACGTACTCGATCACGAGCTTCTGCACTTCGAGTCGGGGGATGACCTCGCCGATCACGGCGATCGAATTGGTCGCGACGACCTTCATGCCGACGCGCGTACGCGGACCGGTTTCGTCGCCGTCGTCGTGCAGCGTCAGCGTCTGGTCGAAGTGCAACGACCCGATGGTGATACGGCTCATCAATCGATCGTGACCGTCGGCGCGCATCACCTCGTCCTGCATCACGAGCGGAACGCGGTCGAGCTTGAAGCGCCACTGCGTCGTGCGCAGCGCGTTCTTCGTACTCGACGCTCGCGAACGATCCGTCGACTTCTTCGAGGCACGGGAGAGCTCGACGACGCCGAGGATCCGCTCGTCCCAGATCTCTCGTTCCCGTGGATCGACGAGGGCGTGCCAGACTCGTTCTCGAGGTGCGCCAATCGCGGCTGAGAGCGCAACGGTGATCAATGCGTGCGTCGCTCCTCGCCGAAATCATGCGGGCTCGACCCGGTGGATGCAAGCGAAAGGGCCCGTCGGGCGTCGCGATACGGTGTCATCGTGCGGCGCCGTGGGGTGAAACCCCGGTGTCGCGCCGGAAGGTCGCGCGTCGCGTCAGCCGCTCGAACGCTCGTGGTGCCGTTCGAGCGGACCCTCGACGCGATTCCGGCCACCCTGCTTCGCGCGATAGAGGGCCTGGTCGGCTTCCTCGACGACTTCGCTCCATTCCGCGAAACGCTGGACATTGTGACGCGTGACCGAAGCATGGCCGAGAGAGAGGGTGAGGTGGGGCCGGGTCTTCGAGTCGGGGTGCGGGATCGCCTGCTCTTCGATCGCTTCGCGAACGCGATTCGCGACGACGCCCACCGCGTCGTGATCCGTTTCGGGCATCGCGATGAGGAACTCCTCACCGCCGTACCGATAGGCCGTGTCCGCGGTCCGTACCGATTCCGAGAGGAGCCTGGCGATCTCGCAGAGTGCCTGGTCACCCTGAAGGTGCCCGAGCGCGTCGTTGTAGTTCTTGAAGTGGTCGATGTCGAGCAGAATCACCGAGTACGCGTTGCCGTATCTGACCGAGAGCGCGTGCAGATCCTCGAGTTTCTCGGACATCGCGCGTCGGTTCAGGAGTCCCGTCAAGCCGTCGCGGATCGAGAGCTCTTCGAGCTTCGCGTTGGCCGCCTGGAGCTCAGCGGTTCGTGCCATGACCGCGACCTCGAGGTCCCGTCCGCGGCGTTCGAGGACGGTGTTCATCGCGGCCTGCAGCTCCATCAGGTTCACGATCCCCGACAGCTTGCCCTTGTCGTCCGTGATCGGGACACGGCGGAACTTGCGTTCCTTCATGATCCGGATGACTTCGCCCATGTTCGCGTTCTCGGAGAGCGTATGCACCGGGCTCGCCATGATCTCGCCGGCGCGAACGTCGTCGTAGCGCTTGCCTTCGAGGAGATGATCGAGGAAGGCGACCGCATCGCGCTCGGTGATCACGCCGGCGGGCACGCCGCTCTCGCACACGACGAAGCAGCTATGGGCGCGCGAGTGCATCAGCGAAACGACTTCCGCGAGGGGCGTTTCCGGCGCGCCCATCAGGACGTCGCGATTCATGTGCTGCGAGACCTTGTCGTCGATCATGTCGCCCGGCCGCTTCGCGAGAGAGACGTTCTCCGTAATCGGACTCTTCGACGCTCGCCGAGTTCCGCTGGAGACGGAACTCGATGCTCGATGTTAGGCACGAGGACCTGCGCAGGGAAAACCCCGAGATCGCGGGTCGCAGGGCGACGGAGCGGTTCGGGCTCAGGCGCGGATGGCGATTCGCTGTCCGAGCGCGGCGGAACCCGTTCGCTGATAGGCGGCGACGGCACTGCCGCTTCGCGGAGTGATCGGCGATGCCGCCGTCGTGTTCTCGCGCGGGCCGTAGGTCGCGGGTGTCGAGGAGGTCTCGGCCGCATCCTCGGCCGGACCCTCGGCGGGAGCAGGTCCGGTCGCGGCGCGCGAGAGGGAAAGCTTGATCCCGTCGCCCTTTCTCTCCCGAGAGGGCGCTGCGGGCTCCGTGCGTTCCGGACGGCGGGGGCCACGGGACGGCTCGACCGCAAGGTCTTGCGCGTACTGGACCAGCTTTTCCAGACCGGAGATCGCCACGGTTCCCTCCGCCCGCACGCCGCCGCGCGGGCCTTCCCTCAGCGAATCGCCGGGACCCGCGAGGCGCTTGAGTTTCGCGTGCAGAATCCGGGCGATGGCCCGGTCGGCCGCTCGGGGCGAAACCCGATTCGACTAGGCTGAATCCCCGGGTGCGAGCCCTTCGCGTTCGACGAACGCGGCGATCGCGTCGAGGAGGCGATCGGGCTGGTCGACGGCCACGTGATGGCCCGCGTCGGGGACGACTGCGAGGCTTCCGCGAGGCAGGACGCGGGCGAGCTCCTCCGCGGCTTCCTGGGAGAGGAGTCGACTGTCCCCGCCGCGGACGAGGAGGACCGGACAGCGCACGTCCGCAGGGTCCGGGCGAGGTCGCGACGGCAGTCCGAACCAGGCGGGGTCGAACTTGTACCCGAAGCGCCCGTCCGGCTCCTCGCGGACCGAGCGGCGGGCGATCGAGAGGCGAAGTGACTCGTCCGCGTGACTCGACTCGGGGAGGAAGCGGAAACGCTGGATCGCCTCTTCGCGCGTGGCATAGGTCCGCCGCAATGCGAGGGCGAGGCGTGCGCGACGTCCCGAGCCGCGTTCGCTGCCCCGGGCCAGGTCGATCAGGACGACACTTCGCGTCGCGGGGAAACGACTCGCGTGATCGAAGGCGACCGCCGCGCCCATCGAGTGGCCGATCAGGTGGACGTCGTCGCGGCCGAGCCAGCTGAGCAGCGCTTCGAGGTCGAGGTTGAAGGCGCCGACTTCCCGCTCCTCGGGAAAGTCCGAATCGCCGTGCCCCCTGAAGTCGAGTGCGAAGCGGGGGCCGCGGTAGGCGAGGCGACCGACCAGATGGGTCCACCAATGGGCGTGGGCGCCGCCGCCGTGGAGGAAGACGACGGGTGCATCGTCGGATTCCGTCCTCCACTCGAGGCAGTGGAGACGGATGTCGCCGGGCGCGGGAATCGTATGGACGAGCGGGTCTCGGGGCATGTCCTGGGTGTCGTCGGGGCGGTCCGGCGTCCGGTCGGGATCGGGCGGGAGAGGCGCTCTCGACCCCGGATCCGGGCTTTTCGGTTACGGCGTAGCATACGAGATTCCACTGCAATACCCAACGTTTGGCGCGACTCGCGAGACTTGACTCCATGTTCATGAAGGCGCGTGCGAACGAAGAACAAACGGTGGTTGGGGAACGAACGTCTCGCCAGCCGGTCGAAATCGGGAGGCTCGTGGTCGTTTCGGGGCCGTTTCCGGAAACGCTCGATTTCGGCAAGGAGAGGGCGAATGGCGGCGTTTTCGATTGACAGGAATCGCGAAACGTTTATGATCGCGCCGTTTGACGGGGTTTCCCGGCCGAACGCGTTTATCTGGGGGAGTCAGACGAATCGGTTCGACCCGCAGTGGGTTCGTTCCAGGGTTCGCTGGCGGAACGCGAAGCGAGACGAAGGCGCAAGCTCTCGATCGACTTCGCTTCGACGAGTGAGAGGAAGCCAACATGGCAGCCAAGAAGAAGAAGAAGGCAGCGAAGAAGGGCAAGCCCGCCGAGCTCATCATCTCGAAGGCTCGGGTGAAGGCCGCGGTCAAGAAGTGCAACGTGGGCGGTGAGTTCTACGGTGCGCTCGACGCGGCGGTCCGCGACCTGATCAAGGAAGCGGAAGGCCGAGCCCAGGGCAACAAGCGCAAGACGCTGAAGGCCGTCGACCTCTAGCTTTCGAGGTCACCCGTTGTTCATCCGCGTTGCTTCGTGGGGGACAGCGCAGCCCAGGGCGATCGAGCTTCCTGGGCAATTCGACCTCGATGAATGCGAGAGAGACGGTGCTCTTGAGCTGCAGTACGGATGCCGTCGTTGCCTCCCCGAGGCGACGCTGGCGGCCGGCCCCCCGGTTGTTTTCGAACCCCCGGAGACTGCGTTTCGGCTCGAGGGTTGCCTGACTGCCGATCGATCCGGCGCGACGCGGTCGCGATCGGATCTGGCCAAAGAAAAGGCCCGCTGCGCTGCAGCGGGCCTTTTCGTTTCCGGCGCCCGGGGGAGCGCAACGGCCCTAGTGGACGGTGGCATCCTCGTTCGGCGAAGCGTCGTCCTCGTCTTCCTCGTCTTCGGTGATCGAAGTGGGGAGCGCAGCCTCGCGGTCGAGATTGGTGCCGACCCGGAAGAGACGCTCGAGGGGAACGCGGCGAAGCGTCTCCTCGAGAGAGAGGCCGTTCTCCCCGGCGACGTGTTCGAGTCCGTCGCTGGCGAAGCGCGTCGCCTTGTCGATGGCGCCCGGCAGGGATTCCGGATCGCCGAGCTCCATCCGGTCGGCGACGGCGATCCGGTTCGAGAGCGCGATCAGCCCGTAGAAGACGGCGCTTCGCTCGTCGGCGGTGAGCTCGCGGGTCGCGCGGAAGAGCGCGCGCTCGTCGCTCGCGATCCCGGGGAGCTCGGTGATCCAGACTGGCAGCGCCCAGCTCGCCAGGTCGAGGGCCTTCGTCTCGGCCGGAACGGTCGTCATCGCCTCCGGTCGCATGAACCCGTAGATGCGCATCGACGCGTCCCACGACGGGAAGCCCAGATCTTCCAGGCGGCCCGTTCTCCAGCGAAGGGCCCACTCCTCGTTCTCCGTCTGCAGCTCTTCCTTCACGGCCTGGATCACGCGGAAGTAGAGCCAGTAGTCGCCCTGGAAGAGCGAGTGGAGCAGGCTGAGCATCGGCGCGAGGTCGTCCTTCGGGTCCTTCGCGACGAAGTAGAACTGTCCTTCGAGGGTCTGCCCACCGTCCGGCGGCTGCCAGTCCGGGTCCTCCTGCTCGCTCGGCTTGAGGTGGACGTCGACGTGGTTGCGCAGGTAGATGACGAGCATCTCCGGGTCGACGGCGCGGGCGGCACGCAGGAGCGTCTCGTCTTCGGCGGAGGCGAGCGCCGCGACCCATCCGTCGAGCCGCGTGGGGTCGATCGTCAGGCCGGCCCAGGCGTCGAGGTCGAAGCTCGTGACGATCTGGGCGTCCGTCGCCATCGGCAGCAGCCAGCTCGCGTCGTCGAGGCCGATCGAGCGGCACGTGTACGTGAACTCGGCTTCGGGGATGAGCGGAATCACGTCTTCCGGGCTGGGGAGCAGCTCGATCACCTGGCGGCGGATCGAGAGCGGTGCTTCGCAGACGACGGTCGCCTGTTGCTCGGCCGGAAGCGACGCGAGCGCGCGCTCCGCTTCGCGCCGGTCGTCTCGGGCCAGCTTGAGGAGGCGGCGCGCCTCCGGCACGAATGCGCGGGGGAGGTCCATGGCGCGCACCCTAGCAGGCCGGTCCGCGATCCGCGCGGCGATCGTCGAGGGGCCCCGCGCAGGGGCGCTAAGGTCGGATCGTGGACATCGATCACGTACGCAGGAAGCTCGCCGGCCATCGGCCCGAGCCGCTCGCCATCGAGGAGCACCGCAAGGCAGCCGTCGCCGTCGTCCTGCGGGAGGGCCCCCGCTCCGCCGAGGTCCTGCTGATCGAGCGCGCCCTCCACCCCCACGACCCCTGGTCGGGCCACATGGCCTTTCCCGGCGGAAGGATGGAAGAGGCGGACGATTCGACGCGAACGACCGCGGCCCGGGAGACCTTCGAGGAGGTCGGGCTCTCGCTCGAGGGCGCCGAGTACCTCGGGCATGTGGACGAGCTGACCGGCAACCGCCGGACGACGCCGAGCCTCGTGGTGTCGGCGCACGCCTTCCATGTCCGCGAACACGGCGAGTTCGCGCTCGACCCGACCGAGGTCCAGCAGGCCTTCTGGTTCCCGCTGGCCGGTCTCCATGATCGGGAGCGGCAGGTCGAGCACGTCATCAAGGACATGCCCGACGCGCGCTTTCCCGGCGTGCTGGTCGGCGAGCCCGGCCGCCACGTGGTCTGGGGGCTCACCTTCCGCTTCCTCGACCGGATGCTCCAGACGATCGAGCATCCCTTCGACCGAACCTGGGGCAACCTCTCGACCCTGGTCGACGCCTCGGGCAGGCCGCGCTTTCGTTAGGCCTCCCGCGCGTCCTCGAAGCCACGGCATCGTACGACCGGCGTCGGCGGGTACCTCCGGAACGACGGATCGTCGTCCGCACGTCCGCAGCGGTAGAAGATCGCGCCGCGCTTCGTGTCCTGTCGCTTCACGAAGCGGCAGGCGGAGCAGAGGCCCACGTTCGGATCGGGTCTCGGATCTGCGTCTTCGTTGCCCATCCGGACAGTCTAACGGCGGACGAGTACACTCTGCGCCCATGTCGGACTTCCTGGATCGTCTGCAGGCACGGCTCGAGCCGATCCTCGAGCGCATCGAGCGTCTCCTCGCGGGCTTCGTCGGCGATCTGCCGGGGATCCTGACCTTCGAGCGCCACCCCGCGTTCCGCTGGCGCTCGGCCCGCGGCGTGGGTCGGCTCGAACCGATCGGGACGATCTCGGGCTTCGACCTCGACAGCCTGATCGGTGCCGACCGCGCGGTCGAGGCCCTGGACCGGAACACGCGCCAGCTGATCGGCGGTCTGCCCTACAACGACGTGCTGCTCTACGGCGATCGTGGGACGGGGAAATCCTCGGCGGTGCGCGGGCTGCTCAGTCGCTACGCGGACGAGGGGCTCCGGATCATCGAGGTGGATCGCGGCGACCTGGCGGAGCTGCCGGAGCTGCTCGCGATGCTGCGCGAAGGAACCCGCGAGGCACCCGACGCCTTCTCCTTCCTCGTCTTCTGTGACGATCTCTCCTTCGGCGGGAACGAGCACGGCTTCCGCGAACTCAAGGCGGCCCTCGAAGGCGGCGTCGAGGCGCGACCCGCCCGGGTGTGCGTCGTGGCGACCAGCAACCGACGCCATCTCCTTCCCGAGACCATGGACGAGAATCGGCAGGCCTGGGTCGACGCCGACAACGAGCTCCACCACGGCGAGGCCCTCGAAGAGAAGCTCGCCCTGTCGGATCGCTTCGGCCTCGTGCTCGGCTTCTATGCCTGCGATCAGCCGACCTATCTGGCGATCGTCGAGCACTGGCTCGCAGAGGCGGGGCTCGACGGCCTCGACGAGACGGGTCGCGCGGCGGCGCTTCGTTACTCGCTCGAGCGCGGAGGCCGCAGTGGACGGATCGCGCGGCAGTTCGCCAACGAGTGGATCGGACGTGTCCGACTCGGCGAGACGCCGACGCCGGACGCGCCGGGGCGCCCGGTCGGGCGCTGATCGGACGGCGATCCGACGCGTGAGCGTGCGCGACGCGTCCGTCGATCGCGCTCAGATGATCGAGAGCTCGCGTCCGACCTTTGCGATCACGCCGAGCGCCTGGTCGAGGTGCTCGCGCGTGTGCGTCGCCATGTAGGACGTGCGGATCACGCCGTGGCCGGGCGGAACCGCCGGGGTCACGACGGCGTTCACGAACACGCCCTCTTCCTGGAGGCGGTTGGCCATCGCGTAGGTGACCAGATCATCGCCCGTCAGCAGCGGGATGACCGGCGACTGGGAGCCGCAGGTCTCGAAGCCGAGCAGCTCGAGCTCGCGCTTCATGTAGTTCGTGTTGTCCCAGAGCTGCTGTCGCCGCTCGGGCTCCGTCTCGACGATCTCGATCGCGGCCTCGACGGCGGCGGCCGCCGCCGGGGGGATCGCCGCCGTGAAGAGCTGGGCCCGCGCGGTGTGCTTGATGTAGTCGAGGATCTTGGCGTCGTCGCAGGCGATGAAGCCGCCGACCGTCGCGAGGGACTTCGAGAAGGTCCCCATGACCAGGTCGACTTCATGCTCGAGACCGAAGTGCTCGCAGATGCCGCGACCGTGCTCGCCGAAGACACCGAGGGAGTGGGCTTCGTCGACGAAGAGCCCCGCACCGTAGGTGTTCTTGTGCTTCACGATCTCGGGGAGCGGCGTGACGTCACCCTCCATCGAGAAGACGCCGTCGACGACGATCAGCTTGCCCTTGTCGGGGCCGACGTTCTTGAGCTTCTTCTCGAGGTCTTCCGGGTCGTTGTGCCGGAACTTCACGGACTTGGCGAGGCTCATCTGGACGCCGTCGATGATCGAGGCGTGATCCATCTTGTCGAGGATCGCCACGTCGTGGCGTCCGAGCACGGTCGAGAGGACGCCGACGTTCACGCCGTAGCCGGTCGAGAAGACCAGGACGTGCTCGCGCTGCATGAAGTTGGCGAGGCGCTCTTCGAGGCGCACGTGGATGTCGAGGTTGCCGTTCAGCAGTCGCGATCCGGCGCAGCCCGTGCCGTACTTGGCCGTCGCGGCGATCGCGGCTTCCTTGACCTTCGGGTGGCTGGTCAGCCCGAGGTAGTTGTTCGAGCCGAGCATGACGACCTTCTGGCCGTCCATCGTGACGACGGGATCCTGGGGTGACCCGATCTCCCGGTAGAGCATGTAGGCGCCGGAGTCCCGGGCCTCCTGGGCTCGCGTGTAGTCACGACATTTCTGGAAGACGTCCACGATCGTTCCTCCCGGTCGGCCGTTCCGCGCTTCCGGCGTCGCCTTCTCGGGGAAGGGTCTGCCGTGGCGCGCGTGATGCCCCGGCTCGGGGCCGGCCTGTCGGTGGGTGGTTGGATGGGTAGCCGATGTTTCAGCGATTCCTGAATCCCGGCGTCCGTTCGTGGGCCGCGGGGCACGTTTCTGAACGGGGATCCTGCTCTCGTTGATGGAAAGAAGGTCCCAGCACCGCGGCCAGCCCTCGTCGGGGCTCGGCCGTATCGTGGGGGGTGCGGTCAGCCGCGCATCGCGCGGATCTGGAGAGTACCCCACCGATTCTCGGGCTGTCAGCGAGATCCTCGTTTTGTGGGGGCATGTCACCACGAATCGACGAAGAGTTCTCTCCAGATCCGGAAATGTCGTCCGACTCGCGAATCCGCCGCGTCGGGTAGAGTCTGAGACGGTGCGCATCCCCCGCGAGCCCGCGGGGTCATTCCACGGCGTGCCGATCGAGGGGGTGGGCGATGAAGCGCGGTTGGGTTCGCTCGAGGAGCACCGGGTCCAGCGCGCGCCGGCGGAGCGCGTCGTCGATCCTGGCCGCGCTGCTCGGGCTCGTCCTCGCGATGCCCGCCCTGGCCGAGGATGGCGCCGACCTCGAAGAGGAACCGGATCCGGTCCTCGACGAGGAACCCGATCCGCTCTTCGACGATCTCTTCGACGAGGAGTTCGACGAGCCGGCGGGCTATCCCGACCCGCTCGAAGGGACGAATCGCGGAACCTTCGCCTTCAACCGCCAGCTCGACCGATGGATCCTCGATCCGGTGACCGAGGGCTATCGCTGGCTCGTTCCCGAGCCGGGCCGGAAGGCGATCGCGCGGGCCTTCGCCAATCTCGGTTCGACGCAGACGCTGGTGAACGACGTGCTCCAGCTCGAGTGGAAGGACGCGTCGGTGACGACGGGGCGCCTCGTCCTGAACTCGACGCTCGGCGTCCTCGGGTTCTTCGAGGTCGCCGAGACGTTCGGCCTCGAGGCCCACGAGTCGGATTTCGGGCAGACCCTCGCCCTGGCCGGCACGCCCTCGGGCCCCTACGTCGTGCTTCCGCTCCTCGGGCCTTCGACGGTGCGCGACGCGATCGGTACCGGGGTCGATGGCTTCTTTCAGCCGACCTACTACATCCTCGGTCCCTCGAACTTCCTGCTCGGTCCGACCGAGATCCTGCTCTACACCGGCAGCTCGGGGATCAGCACGCGAGATCGTCACTACATCGAGCTCAAGAGTCTCGAGGACAGCAGCATCGACTTCTACGCCGCCATGCGGAGCGGCTACTACCAGGATCGCGTCGCGGCGATCTGGACGCGCCGTCCGGGACATCGGACGAGCGAGGAGCCCGAGTTCACCCTCGGTCGCGACGAAGACGATGCCGCGCCCGACGAGGGGGATGCCCTCGCCGAGGAACGATGAAGTCCTTCGACCCGGACGTGGCGCCTGCCCACCAGCGCCGCTTCCTCCTGCTGGTCGTCGCGGCGATCTCCGCCCTCTTCCTCTGGATGGTCGGCGGGTTCCTGATGGCGCTGCTGCTCGCGGCGATCACCGCGGGCATGACCCACCCGATCCATCGTCGACTCGAGCGGCGGCTCGGAGGTCGATCGGTCCTCTCGAGCATCCTGGTGTTGCTCGGTCTGCTCGTCCTGGTGATCGGGCCGCTCTTCACCCTGCTCGGTCTCGTGATTGGTCAGACGGTCGAGCTCTCCCAGCAGATCGGGCCCTGGATCGAGGCGCGGACCGCGGATCCCGACGCGCTCTCGCTCTGGATCGAAGGGCTTCCGATCTGGCAGTGGCTGCCGATCGAGCCGGTCCTGCCCGAACGGGAGCGGGTCCTCGAAATCGGCGCGAACGCGGTCCGCAACACCGGTGCGCTGCTCGTCGACGGGCTGGCCGCGGCGGGGCGAGGGACCGCCGCGTTCGTGCTCGGCGGGTTCATCTATCTCTACGCGGTCTTCTTCTTCCTGATCTCGGGCCGCGAGATTCTCGATCGCGTGCTCTACCTGAGTCCCCTCGAGGCGGAGGACGAGGCCCTCGTGATCGAGCGATTCGTCTCGGTCACGCGAGCGACCCTGCGCGGGTCCCTGTTGATCGGCGGGATCCAGGGGCTGCTCACCGGGATCGGCTTCGCCGTCGCGGGCATCTCCGGCGCGGCCTACTGGGGCACGATCGTGGTCGTGCTCTCGGTGATCCCCGGGATCGGTGCGCCCCTCGTCTGGCTGCCTGCGGTCCTCTGGCTCTTCGCGACGGGCGAAGCGACGACGGCGATCGCGCTCGCGGCCTGGTGTGCGCTGGCGGTCGGGAGCATCGACAACGTGCTGCGTCCCCGCCTCGTCGGCTCCGACGCGCGGATGTCGGACCTGATGATCCTGATCAGCACCCTCGGCGGGATCTCGCTCTTCGGCGCCCCGGGCTTCGTGATCGGACCGATCGTGGCGGCGGTCTTCGTGACGCTCTGGGACGTCTACGGACGCGTCTTCGCCGATGCGCTCCCGCCCATCGCGCCGACGCTGGCCGACGAACCGGGTGAAGCGAGCGAACCGGAAGCCCCGGAAGACTGAAGCAGAGCCCGCAGCCTGGGAAGCGCGCCTCGCTAGCCTTCGGTCTTCCCCTTCTCCTTCAGGTCCTCGATCTTGTCCTCGATCGAGGCCATGAGGAAGTCGAAGCCCTCGCGCTTGAGCGCGGAGGAGTACTCGGAGCGGCGCAGGGCGAGCTCGCTGACGGTGCCATTCAGGTAGACGTCGATCACCTTCCAGTCGCCGTCGCGCTCGATCACGCGGTAGTTGAGCTGGACGTCCTCGCCGTCGGGCACGACGATCTTGGTGAGCACGTTGCGCGTGCCCCGGGCGGCGTCTTCGACGCCGAGCGTCACGAACTCTTCGCCGGTATAGCCGGTGAAGCGGCCGGCGTAGTTCGCGGTCGTGAAGCGCGCGAAGGTCTCGGCCCAGCGCGCCTTCTCTTCGACGGAGAGCTTCTTCCAATGGCGGCCGACGGTCTTGCTCGCCATGAAGTCGAGGTCGAAGGTCTCTCCCATGAGCGGCGCGAGGCGATCGATCCGACCCTCGAAGCCGAGCGTCTTCGCGTCCTTCATGATCTGCAGGAGGCCCGCGTGGAACTTCTCGATGATCGCGGTCGGCGCCCCCGCCTCCGCCTCGACGGTGGCCGCCGCGGTCGCGTCGGCGCCGGGGTCGATGGCCGCCACGTTCTGGGCGAGCGTCGTCTGCGTCGCGAGCACGAGCAGCGTCGCGACCACGATCGAGTTCGGGCTGGGTCGAGTAGACATCTTCCGCATCAAGGTCCTGCTTCCTCTCGAGCGCCGTCGCGAGCCAGGGGCTTCGCGTGGGCCCTCGCTCGCCGCTGATTCGAGGGGTCGATCCTCGCTCGTACGCACGACCTCGTGGCGCGCGCCGAGCTCTGTTCTTCGAATGCGTCGGGGTCGAGATTCGTCATCGGCGGAGGGGTGGGCACCGATGGTCGGCCCGAACTCTAGCAGCCTCCGCGCAATGCAAGGCGCCTCCGATCCCCCCGAATCGCCGGGTTCTACCCGCGGGCGTTCGACACACCGCGCAGGAGATTCTGTGCAACAGTCTGTGGCGCCGATCGGGGCGGGATGGGGTCGCGCGCCGATCTCGGCTCGCTCATGGAGCGTGGCAGCCACGCCGGTGGGACGTTCTAGACCACGCGCGCCCGAACGCGTGGATTCTCCGTGGTCGTGCGTACCCGGGGCGAGGCAACAGGTTCCGGAACGCGCCCGTCGTCGGGCCGGGACGAGCGCGAGACCAGGGGCGGTTGGGGTACGCAGCTCGGTGAGCGAAATCGACGAAGAAACGCTGGAATCCCGCCTCGGTGCCGGTCTCGGCGCGTGGGTGCGGGCGAGCGCCCGCAGTCGGGGCCGAGTGGCAGCGCTCGCCGCGCTCCTCTTCGCGACTTCCCTCGTCTACACCGCGACGGAGCTCGGGATCCGCTCGGAGACCGAAGCGCTCTTTCCGGAGGACCTGCCCTTCCGAGTGCGGGACGCGCGTTTCCTCGAGACCTTCCCGATGCTCCACGAGAACATCGTGCTGGTCGTCGAAGGCCCGACCGCCGAGGGCACCCGCGATGCGACCCAGCGACTCGCGGCCCGTCTGGCCTCCCAGCCCGAGCTCTTTCCGCGGGTCGCCCTTCCCGCCCATCCCTTCTTCGAGCGCAACGGCCTCCTCTATCTCGAGGTCGAAGAGCTCGTCACGCTCGCGGATCGGCTCGCGCAGCTGCAGCCGCTTCTCGCGGGGCTCGTCGCGGACGAGAGCCTGCGTGGCTTGATGGACCAGACGCGCGGCGCCGTCGAAGCGCTCCATCGCGAGCGCATCGAGGAATTCGACCTCGCCCCGATCCTCGCTCGCCTTGAGGAGACCGTGCGCACGTCGTTCGCGCCGGGCGGGGACGCTCGGGGTCGTCTCGATTGGTCGGCGATCATCGATTGGGGTCAGAGCGACGGCGATCCGCGGCGGCGGGTCCTGCAGGTCCAGCCGGCCCTCGACTACGGATCCATGGCGGCGGCGCGGCAGGCGATCCTCCGGCTCCGCGACCTGGTTCACGAGCTCGGTTTCGCGACCGTCGACGATCCCGAGCCCCGCGACTACCGGGTCCGCATGACCGGCGACATCGTCCTCAACTTCGACGAGATGGCGCTGCTCCGGACCCAGGTCGCGGGCGCGGGCGTGGGCTCCTTCGTCGTCGTGGCGATCCTGCTCTTCGTCGCGCTCCGTTCCGGTCGGCTCGTTCTCGCGACGGTCATGTCGCTGCTCTTCGGGCTCGTGGTGACCGCCGGCTTCGCGACCCTCGCGATCGGCCACCTGAACATGATCTCGGTGGCTTTCGCGGTGCTCTTCATCGGCCTCGGCGTCGACTTCGGGATCCATCTCTGCATGCGCTTCCAGGAGCTCCGAGAGCAGGGCGACGACGCCGAAGCGGCGCTCCAGGCAAGCGCGCGGGGCGTGGGCAGCAGCTTGATGGTCTGCGCGGCGACGACCTCGGTCGGCTTCTTCGCGTTCGTGCCGACCGACTTCATCGGCGTCGCCGAGCTCGGGGTGATCGCGGGCGTGGGGATGTTGATCGGCGTGGCCTCGAGCTTCACGATCATCCCCGCGATCCTCGCCGGCGCGCCGAAGATCGCGCCCGGCGAACGGCGTCTGCCGACGCTGCACCTGCCGACCTGGCCGGTCCGACATGCCCCGGCCGTCGTGGTGGGTTGCGCGCTTCTGTTCGTCGCCGGCGGCTCGCTCCTTCCGGAGCTCTACTTCGATCAGAATCCGCTCAACGTTCGCGATCCCGCGGCGGAGAGCGTTCAGGTCTATCAGGATCTGCTCGCAGACAGCGACCGTTCGCCCTGGCCCCTCGAGGTCCTGGCCAACACCGCCGAAGAGGCCGACGCGATCGCCCTTCGCTTCGAAGCGCTTCCCGAGGTCGACCGCGCTCGGACGCTCTCGGATTTCGTGCCGGAAGAGCAGGCCGCGAAGCTCGAGGCGATCGACGAGATGGCCTACTTCGTCGACTGGGGCGCGATCCGTCGGGTCGAGACGCCACCCACGACGGAAGATTCGATCGCGAGTCTCGAAGCGCTGCGAGACGCGCTCGCGGAGGCGCGAGCGAGCGGGCTGGCGCCGGAGACGGCGCGCGCTGCGGCGAGTCTCGAGTCGGCGCTCACGGCCCTGCTCGAACGCCTGGCGGCGCAGGGTCCCGAGGCGCGAACGGCACGGATCGACGCGCTCGAGGATCGGTTGTTGGGCGGGCTCCAGGGGATGCTCGCGCGACTCGAGCGTGCGATGAACGCCGAGCGCATCCGACTCGAAGACGTTCCGCAGACCGTCCGGGAAGAGCGGGTCAGCGCGAGCGGACTCCATCGCGTGGAGATCGTGCCGGCGGAAGACCTGACGGTCCCGGGCGCGCTCGATCGGTTCGTCGCAGCGGGACAGTCGGTGACCGAGGATCTCGCGGGTCCGGCGATCCGGATCCAGGCCTCGGCCCGGGCGGTGACCGGGGCGCTGATCCAGGCCCTCGCTTCGGCCGTCGTCGTGATCCTGGTCTTCCTCTCCGTGCTCTGGCGCCATCCGGGCGACGTCTCGCTCGTGATGCTTCCGCTCCTCTTCGCGGGGGTCTCGACCGGCGCGTCGATGGTGCTGCTCGACATCCCCTTCAACTTCGCGGACGTGATCGTATTGCCGCTCCTGCTCGGGATCGGCGTCGACTCGGGGATCCACATGGTCCATCGCGCGCGGATTCGTGAAGACGCGGACGCGTCGCTCCTCTCGACGAGCACCGCTCGCGCGGTCGTCTTCAGCGCGACCACGACGATCGCGAGCTTCGGCACCCTCGCCCTGGTTCCGCATCGCGGCATGGCGAACCTCGGTCAGCTCCTGGTGGTCGGCGTCGGCTGGACGGTGCTGGCGAATCTCGTCCTGCTCCCGGCGCTCCTCGAGCTGCGCGAGCGCCGGGCCCGCGCGTGACGGGCGGCGCCGACGAGCTCACCCTCGTTCTGGTCCTCGCCGCTGCGCTCATGCACGCGAGCTGGAACGCGGTCGCGAAGGCGAGCGGCGATCCCCTGGTCAACATCGCGGTCATCACCGTGACCGGCGGCGTGATTGCGCTCCCCTTCATGGCCTGGTTCCCCTGGCCTTCCGACGAGACCTGGCGGTGGCTCCTGATCTCGGGCGTGATCCACTTTCTCTATCAGCTGAATCTGGCGCGCATGTACCGGCTCGGCGATCTCAGCCAGGTCTACCCGATTGCTCGGGGGCTCGCGCCGCTCGGCGTCGCCGCGATGGGGGCCCTCTTCGTCGACGAACGCCTCGCCTGGAATCAGGTTCTCGGCCTCGTGTTGAGCGCGGCGGCGATCGGGGTCCTCGGTCGTTCGGGTGGCCGTGGCGGCCAACGGGCGCGGGGCGTCGGGACGGCCCTCTTCGTCGCCGTGTTGATCGGGCTCTACACCTACTCGGACGGGCGAGGCGTTCGCTCGGTCGAGAACCCGCTCCTCTACATCGCCTGGACCTGCTTCATGAGCAGTCTCCCCTTCGGTCTGTACACGGCGGTCGTCCGGCGGCAGACCGTCGTCGATTCACTTCGCCGCGGTGGAGCGCGCGCCGTCGCGGGCGGGGTCCTCGCGACGGTCGGCTATGGGATCGCGCTCTGGGCGATGGCCCGCACGCCGCTCGCCCTCGTGGCCTCGCTCCGCGAGGCGAGTGTCCTCTTCGCAGCGCTGATCGGCGCGTTCGTGCTACGCGAATCCTTCGGACGGATCCGCATCCTCGCGTCCGCCGTCCTCGTGGTGGGACTCGTGCTGGTTCAACTCGCTTCGGGCTGATCGGGTCGGGCGCGTCTATCCTGCGCGCATGACGAAGAGCGCTGCCGACGTGTCCTCCGATTCCGTCGCCTCCCTCGATGCGATCCTCGAGCGCCTCGACGGCGGTTTCGAGGAGAGGATCGAGGAGCTCGTGACGCTCGCGAAGATTCCGAGCGTCTCGGCGGCGGGCTATCCCGCCTCCGAGGTCGCGCGATCCGCGGAGGCCGTGGCGGAGCTCCTCGCCGATTCGGGATTCGAGCGGGTCGAGGTCGTGCCGCTCGAAGGGGCTCACCCCTACGTGATCGGCGAGTGGTTGGGTGCCGGGCCGGAAGCCGAGACACTCCTTCTCTATGCGCACCACGATGTCCAGCCGCCGGGTCGCGAGGCGAAGTGGCGGAGTCCCGCGTTCGAGCCCACGCGTCGCGGTGACGAAGGCGAGGCCGGTCGGCTCTACGGCCGAGGGGTCGTCGACGACAAGGCGGGGGTCGTGGTCTTCGCCGGGGCGCTCCGCGCCTGGCTCGAGAGCGGGACGCCACCGCCGGTGAACCTGAAGATCGTCGTCGAGGGTGAAGAAGAGATCGGATCGGGACATCTCGCCGCGTTCCTTCGCGAACACCAGGCACGGCTCCAGGCGGACGTGCTCGTGCTGTCCGACACGGCCAACTTCGCGACCGGTTTGCCTTCGATCACGACGAGTCTGCGCGGGATGGTGATCGTCGACGTGCGCGTGCGCGCCCTCGACCATCCGATCCACAGCGGCATGTGGGGCGGACCGGTTCCGGACGCGGCGACCGCGCTCTCCCGGATCCTCTCGCGCCTCTTCGACGAAGAGGGCCGTGTCGCGATCCCGGGCTTCGACGACGACGTCCCGGCGCCGACGGAGGGACAGCGCGCGCGCCTCGAGGCGTTGCCGATCGACGACGACGCCTTCCGGGCCGATGTGGGACTCGTCCCGTCGGCCGAGCTGATCGGGGGCGGCGGCACGAATCTCTACGAGCGGATCTGGTATCGGCCGGCGGTCTCGCTGGTCGGGCTCGAGGGCATGCCCCTCGCGGAAGCCGCGAACAACCTGCTCGCCGACGCGGCGGCGAGGGTCGGCGTCCGGCTCGCGCCGGGCCAGGACCCCGCGGCCATGCGCGAGCGGGTGACGGCACTCCTCGGGGCCGATCCGCCGTGGGGCGTCGAGGTCGAGCTCAGCGTCGAGACCGAGGCGGCGGGCTGGGCCGTCGAGCCCGAGGGTCCTGCCTTCGAAGCCGCCGAGCGCGCGCTGGCAAAGGGCTACGGCCGCCGGCCGGTCTACATCGGCTGCGGTGGGGGAATTCCCTTCGTCGGGCCCTTCGCGGAGGTCCTCGGCGGTGCGCCCGCGCTGCTCCTCGGCCTCGAGGACCCGATCTGCAACGCCCATGGCGAGAACGAGAGCCTCGATCTCGCCGACTTCAAACGCGCCCTGCGCTCGGCGACGATCCTGTTCGGCGAATTCTGAGCCGGTCGGTCGACGTTCTTCCGCAGGCGGTCCGCGGAGCGCGAACACGCGCAACTCCGCGTCTCGATTGTTGATTCCACGATACAGCCCCCCGCCGGTGCCGCGATCCAGATGCTAAGGTGGGCGCGCTTCGAATCCGAAGCGGCCTTTGTCGATCCCGCAGCGGGCCGGTTCGAGCCCGGGGCGACACGCTTCGATTCCAGCACGCACACCGCAAACCGCTGCGCGCGCGATCGCGCCCCGACGATCGACGGGGCGCCCCGAACGAGAACTGCAGGAGGAGCCACCCATGTCCGCCGACTCGGCACTCGCGACGACCCCCGAACTCGTCCAGAACACGTACGACAAGCTCAACGCCAACCTCGAGGTGATCCGCGATCGTCTCGGTCGCCCGCTGACCTACGCCGAGAAGATCCTCCTCGGTCACCTCGACGACGCGAAGGGCCAGGAGCTCATTCCGGGCGATTCGTATCTCCAGCTCCGCCCCGATCGCGTCGCCATGCAGGACGCGACGGCGCAGATGGCGCTCCTCCAGTTCATGCAGGCGGGCAAGGACGAGACCGCAGTTCCGTCGACGGTCCACTGTGACCATCTCATCCAGGCCTACAAGGGCAAGGACGAGGACATGGACACGGCGCGCACGACGAACGCCGAGGTCTACAACTTCCTGCGCAGCTGCTCCGCACGCTACGGCATCGGCTTCTGGGGCCCCGGCGCCGGCATCATCCACCAGGTCGTCCTCGAGAAGTACGCCTTCCCGGGCGGCATGATGATCGGAACGGATTCGCACACCCCGAACGCCGGCGGCCTGGGCATGTTCGCCTGCGGCGTCGGCGGCGCGGACGCGGTCGACGTGATGGCGGGGTTCCCCTGGGAGGTGCTCTATCCGAAGGTCGTCGGCGTCCACCTGACCGGACAGCTCTCCGGCTGGGCCTCGCCGAAGGACGTGATCCTCAAGGTCTGCGAGATCCTGACGGTGAAGGGCGGCACGAACCGCGTCGTCGAGTACTTCGGTGATGGCGTCGCGAGTCTCTCCTGCACGGGCAAGGGCACGATCACGAACATGGGCGCCGAGCTCGGCGCCACGACCTCGATCTTCCCCTTCGACGAGCGGATGGCGACCTATCTGAAGGCGACGGAGCGAAGCGAGCTCGCGGACCTCGCCAACGCGAACAAGGACCTGCTCACGCCGGATCCCGACGTCGTCGCGAACCCGGACGGCTACTTCGACGAGATCGTCGAGATCGATCTGTCGACCCTCGAGCCGCACATCGTCGGCCCGCACACGCCGGACCTCGCCCGCCCGGTCTCGAAGATGGCGTCGGACGCCAAGGAGCAGGGCTACCCGCTCAACCTGAGCTCCTGTCTGATCGGCAGCTGCACGAATTCCTCCTACGAGGACTTCTCGCGCGCAGCGGACGTGGCCAGCCAGGCTTCCGCCAAGGGCGCCAAGGTCAAGTCGACCCTCTTCTGTACGCCCGGCTCGGAGCAGGTCGACGAGACCGTGAGCCGGGACGGACAGAAGGAGGCCCTCGAGTCGATCGGTGCGGTCGTCCTCGCGAACGCCTGCGGCCCCTGCATCGGTCAGTGGAAGCGCGACGACATCGAGCCGGGCGAGTCCAACTCGATCCTCTCGTCCTTCAACCGCAACTTCCCGAAGCGCAACGACGGCAACGCCGAGACGCTCTCCTTCATCGGAAGCCCGGAGATCTGCATCGCGTTCGCCCTCGCCGGAACCCTCGACTTCAATCCGATGACGGACGAGCTCGAGGCGGGCGACGGCACCCGCTTCAAGCTCGATCCGCCCGGACCGGCCCCCGAGATCCCGGACGACGGCTTCGTCATCAGCTTCGAGGGCTACCTGGATCCGCCGCCGACCGCCGAGCGCGCCAGCGTCGAGGTCGAGGTGTCGCCGGACAGCGAGCGGCTCCAGCTCCTGGAGCCCTTCTCGGCCTGGGACGGCAAGGACTACGAGAACCTGCCGCTCCTTCTGAAGGCCAAGGGCAAGTGCACGACGGACCACATCTCGATGGCCGGACCGTGGCTCCGCTTCCGCGGCCACCTCGACAACATCTCCGACAACATGTTCATCGGCGCGATCAACGCGTTCACCGGCGATGCGGGGACGGGCAAGAACGTCGAGACGGGCGAGACGGGCGTCGGCTTCCCGGCGATCGCCCGGGACTACAAGGCCAAGGGCCTTCGCTGGGTCGTGGTCGGCGACGAGAACTACGGCGAGGGTTCGTCCCGCGAGCACGCGGCGATGGAGCCGCGCCACCTCGGCTGCGCCGCGGTGATCGTGCGGAGCTTCGCCCGGATCCACCAGGCGAACCTGAAGAAGCAGGGCGTGCTGCCCTTCACCTTCGTCGACCCGGCGGACTACGACAAGATCCAGGAGACGGATCGGATCTCGATCGTCGGCCTCGACGGGCTCGCACCCGACCAGAACGTCGACGTGATCGTGACCCACGAAGACGGCTCGGAAGACCGCTTCCAGGTCGCGCACACGCTCAACGAAGAACAGATCGAGTGGTTCAAGGCGGGATCGGCGCTCAACCTGCTGCGACAGCAGGGGGTCTAGCGCCCATCGCTCGGCAGGGTCCGGATCAGTCGGACGCCCCGTCGATCTCTTCGGCGGGGCGTTCTTCGTTCGGGCGCCCCAGAAAGACGTCGCGCAGCCACGCCCGGCCTTCCGCGAAGGTCAGCGGGATCGCGAGGACGCCGCCGAGCACGGCCACGGGCGCGAGCAGGGCCGTCCAGCTGGCCTCGACGAGCGCGTTGCCGAAATAGGCGAAGACGGCGGCGCGGATCACGCCGCCCACGAACGCCGCCACGACGAAGTTCGCGCCCGGCATCGGGGTCCAGCCCGCCGCGGCGTGGAGCGGGGTCAGCGGCGAGATCGGGTAGCCGAAGGCCAGGCTGAAGGCGACGATGCCGGTCCGGCGGCTCGTGAAGTTCAGGATCTTCTGCACGCCGTCGCCGAGTCGCTTCTCGATCACGTGGCGTCCCGCATAGCGGGCGGCGGCGAACACGGCGGAGCCCGAGAGCATCAGACCGGCGCCCCCGACCAACGCGCCGACCCACGTACCGAAGCAGAGCCCCGCGGCGATCAGGACGAGCTGCGAGGGGAGGCCGAGGAGCGCGCGGCCGGCGACGATGAAGACGAAGAGGACGGGCGCCGCCGGTCCGAGATCGAGCACGTAGTCGCGGATGGCCTCCGCCTCGAACTCGATGCCGAGGCGGGTCCGGAGGATCGTTCCCGCGACGTAGACGACCACGAGGATCCCGCTGACGATGAGGAGGCGTCGGACCGTCGGGTTCATGGCGGGGAGCATACTGGGTCCGGGTCCCGAGCCGCGGCGAAAGTTCCACTTCGGATTTCGGTACCGTCGCGGCGTGGAGAGGGACACCGTCGTCTGCCTCAATCCGGCGAGCGCCGCCGGCCGGACCGGTCGCGAACGGCGAGCGATCGTCGCGGCGATCGAGTCGAGGCTCGGCCCGGTCGAATGCGTCGTCACCCGCGCATCCGGAGATGCGGCACGGATCGCCGCGGAGGCGTGTCGTGACGGCATCACGCGCCTGCTGGTGGCGGGCGGTGACGGCACGATCAACGAAGTAGCCACGGGACTTCTCGGCGAGGGGGCACCGTCGGGGCCGCGGCCCCGCCTCGGACTCCTGCCCCTCGGCTCCGGCTGGGACTTCGCTCGGAGCCTCGATCTGCCGCGCCGTCTCGACGCCGCCCTCGACGTGATCGCGAGCGGCGCCGTACGGCGGATCGACGCAGGGCGAGCCGTCGTCCGGACCGGGGGCGGCGCCCCCCGCGAGCGCGTCTTCGTGAACGAAGCGAGCGCGGGGCTCTCCGGGGACACGATCCGGATCGTCGGTCGCTTCGCGAAGCGGGTCGGGGCGCGGGCGGGCTTCGCCCTCGGCGCGGTCGCGGCGATCCTCTCGCATCGCGCCCTCGAGGCCGCCGTCGAGGTCGACGGCGAGCGGATCTACGAAGGCCCGATCTCGCTCGTCGTCGCGGCGAACGGCTGCTGTTTCGGCGCGGGGATGAAGGTCGCTCCGAACGCGCGGCCCGACGACGGGCAGCTCGAGCTGGTCCTCGTTCGCGGGCTCTCGGTTCCTGCTCTGCTGGCGAATCTGCCTTCGCTCTTCGCGGGCACGCATGGGCGTCACCCCGCGGTGTCCTTCCACGCGGCGCGGACGGTGTCGATCGAACCGAAAGGGCGGGCGATGAACGCCGATCTGGATGGAGAATCCATGGGGACGCTGCCGCTTCGGGCGGAGGTGCTGTCCGGTGCGCTCGAGGTCTTCGCGCCGGCCGCAAGGGCCGGCGAGTCGGAGGGGGCGGACGCGTGAGTGATGTCTTCGACGCGATCCGGACGCGCTGCGCCGAGGTCACGCGGCTCGCGCGCTTCGTCGCGATCGACGAGCCCGGGCTCGCGCGATTCGCGGACGAGCTGGCGCGTGAACCCTGGCCCGAGGACGATCTCGATCCGGCGCATCACTTCGAGGGCGATGACGAGACGATGCTCGCGTTCACCTTCCTGCTCGACGCCATCAACTTCGGCTCGGGGTGGTTCCCCGTCCTCGCGAAGCGCGATGGGATGAGCGGCTACCGGACCGTCGCGACCGCCTGCAAGGAGCGCTTCGAACGGGACGGCGCGCCCGATGCGCGGGCGCTCGGCCGGGCGACCCCCGAATCGATGGCGACGATGCTCGGGCAGGACGCGAGCGAGCCCGAGGTCGCCGAGCTGATGGCCCTCTTCGCCCGGGCCTGGCGCGACTTCGGCGCGTGGCTCGAGGCGTCGTACGAAGGGCGCTACGACCGCGCGATCGAAGCCGCCCGGGGCTCCGCGGCGCGCCTCGTCGACGCGTTGACGGAGATGCCGCTCTACCAGGATCGGGCGCGCTACGGCGGGATCGACGTGCCCTTCTACAAGCGAGCCCAGATCACCGCTGCCGACTTGAGCCGTGCCTTTCCCGGAAAGCCCTGGGGCACGTTCCGCGATCTCGATCGACTCACGCTCTTCGCGGACAACCTGGTGCCGCACGTCCTTCGCTGTCGTGGCGTCCTCGACTACGACGAGGGGCTGCTCGCGAGGATCGATCGCGGGGATCGGCTCGAGGTCGGTTCGCCGGAGGAGGTGGAGATCCGTGCGGTCGCCGTCGTCGCGGTCGAGCGGCTCGTGGCGGCGCTCGCCGGACGCGGTCGACCCACGACGGCGCACGTCCTCGACGGGCTGCTCTGGAACGCGGGGCAGGCCAGGGAGATCAAGGCGCATCCGCGGCACCGCGCGCGGTGCGCCTTCTATTGATGGACGAGACGGGCTGGGAGCTACCTTCGGCGCGATGAAGATCCTCGACGGCAATTTCTGGATCATCTTCGGCCTGCTGATCGCGCTCTCCGGCCTCGCGCTCTGGCGCGGCGGCACGCCCTTTCTGGGCGAAGCGCTCGGCGGCGGGATGAAGCTCTTCCTGCGCTTCGGACTCGTGCTCTTCGTCTCGTTCCTGGTGGCCGGCCTCGCGGAGGCGTTGATGCCGCGCGAGTGGGTCCAGTCGTCGCTCGGGCCCGAGTCTGGGTGGAAGGGGCTGCTGATCGCGACGGCCGCCGGCGCGATCACGCCGGCGGGGCCCTTCGTGTCGATGCCGCTGGCGGCGGCGATGCTTCGCGCGGGGGCGGGTGCGGCCGCGGTGATCACCTTCCTGTCCGCCTGGAGCCTGCTCGCGATCCATCGGCTGATCGCCTGGGAGGTTCCGATCCTGGGCGCGGGCTTCGCGGTCTCGCGTTGGGCGCTCTGTCTCGTCCTTCCGCCTCTGGTCGGCCTGCTCGCGCGCGCCCTGCTCCGGAGCTGAATCCGGCCGTCTGCGCCCTGCCTGCGCCCTGCCAGCGAATCCCTGCATCCCGTCTCGCGACGTCGAGGGGTACCCTCGCTCGGCCCGCGGAGGAATCCATGGTTCTGCTCGTACTCGGTGTCGCCCTCTTCGCGTTCGCTCATTTCGCGACCGCCCTCGACCTCGCTCCGAGAAGGCGATCGATTGAACGCTTCGGTGCGGACGGCCATCGCGGCGTCTTCTCCCTGGTGGTGATCGCCGCCGTCGCCCTGATCGTCCTCGGTTGGCGCGGGAGCGAGCCCGTCTTCCTCTACGGTCCGCCGGCGTGGAGTCGCGCCGCGGCGAACGGGGCGATGGTGATCGCGTTCTTCCTCTTCGTGGCGAGCAGCGCGCCCTCGAACGTGCGCCGCTTCCTTCGACATCCGCAGCTGCTCTCCGTGCTCGTATGGGCCATCGCCCATCTCGTGGCGAATGGCGACGTGCGGTCGGTGGTCCTCTTCGGCGGGCTCGGCGCCTGGGCGGCGCTCATGATCCCGGCGCTGAACCGGCGGGACGGTGCTTGGGAACGCCCGGCGCCGCAGCCGTTCGTGGGCGACGTCGTCGTGGTCGCGATCGCGGGGGCCGTCTTCTTCGGCGTGCGCTGGGCGCATCCCTGGATCGCCGGCGTCTCCGCCGCGTTCTGAACGCGGCCGCCGGCCCGCTCAGCGATCGGCGGCGAGCACGCGTTCGAGGCTCGCGTGGATCGCCTCGAGGTCGCTCGCTGGCAGCGCGTGGCGAGCGAGCGCGTCGCCCACGGCTTTCCGCGTCGGCGCATCGACGTCGCTCGCGGCGGCCTCCACGAGCAGCGCGGCGATCCGGTCCCCGAGATCGAGCAGGGCGGGTCGCACGTCGTCCGCGAGTCGGGCGGCGGCGGCCTCGAGCGCCGTCGCCGGTGCGGGCGCCTCGGCGCTCGTCGGGTTCGCTCGCGTCCAGGCGCGTTGGATCGACTTCGCGGCCTCGATCTGCGCCTGGTAGAAGGCGCGGATGCCGGCTTCGTCGGGCGCCGGCAGACCTCGCGCTGCCGCTTCGTTCGCGACCGAGCCGGCCGCGCGGTCGAGGACCGTCGCCTCCCGTGGCCGATCCTCGATCGGGCGGGTCATCACCTGCTTGACCCGCGCGACCTCGGTCATGAGCGAGAGTCGGTCGTCGAGGAGGGCGAGGAGCGCGGCGACGGTTTCCGCGGTTCGGTCCGCGGGCAGAGCGTGCTTCGCTCGCAACGCGGCGAGGGTCCCGTCCCGTTCGGCCGCCTGGAGCCAGGCATCGAAGCGGGCGCGCTCGTCCTCGGACCCGACCGGGAACCAGGCCGCCTTCCGATCCCGCGTGAGCGGTCCGATCGCCCGGAGCCCTGGTCGGCGCGTCTGCCAGTGGGGGGCCTCGAGGGAATCCGTGACGACCGCGTCGACGCCGGGCCCTTCGAGTCGGTCGAGCACCGACCCGTTGTCCGGCACCGGCACGATCCGCGCGTCCGGGAAGAGCGCTCGGGCCGTTCGCTCGAGATGGCCCCCCGCGTTGACCGCGAAGGTGAGGCCCGGGCCGGCGAGTGTCCCGACGTCGGCGAGGGGCCCATCCGCCGGGACGAGGACGACCGCCCCGCTGACCGTGACGGGCAGGCTGAAGCGGCCCGCGATCGAACGGTCTGCCCGGACGGTCACGCCCGAGAGCGCGAAGTCGAAACGTCCCTCGTCGAGATCCCTCGCGAGCGTCCTCCAGACGAAGGGCACCCATTCGACCCGGCGACCGGTCGAGGCCGCGTACGCTTCACCGAGATCGATGGAAAAGCCCCTCGGGTCCGTCTGGGAGGGCGCCAGGGCCAGCGAGAACGGGTGGTAGTCGCCGCTCGTGCCGATTCGGAGCGTATCGGCCGGCGGGGCGGAACCGCTCGGGCCGCCCAGGCAACCGAGGGCCGAGAGGGTCGCCAGCAATGCGAACAGGTTCGCAATCGAGGTGAAGACGCTTCGATTCGCTGCATCGGGGCGAGAAAGATTTTCCATTCCAGACATTTACGGCACTCGCGGGGCTCGACGAGGGTTCCCGGGATCGTTGACCAGCGCGGCCCCCTCTCCTACTCTCGGCGCCCGCCGGCACGGAGACGGTTTGTCCCCCGGTCGTTCCCGCGGTCCTCGGCCCGATCCCAGGCCGCCGACACGGGAAGCGATTCGAGAGGAAGCGAGCGAGAGAGGCGACGCCTCGATCATCCACCAACCCCCCTCCGGAGCAGGCTCCCACCCGCGCTGCCCCCGATCGACGATTCGACGAGAAGCAAAGTCGTGATCGTTCCCGGAGCTGCCCACCGACCTGGTTCGGCGTGCAGGAATCGAGAACGACGTCGGTGTCGCGCAGACGGAAGGGGATCGCAACCAGCGTCGAAGGCTCGCCCGCGGTCGGGACGGTCGGACTGAATCGTGGGCGGCGGTTGGACGAGGGATCACAGGCCCGGGCTCATCGGGCTTCGGATCGAGAATACGAACGAATCATCGGCGCGGTCGACTCGGAGCGAGCCGAGTCCCGTGCCCAGGGCGGCGGAAACGGTCGCCAGTCCGTCCGACGCCGCGAGCGAGCGAGCGCCGGCGCCCCCAAGAGGACACCGCCCCGAGCGGAAAGGAGACGCGTCATGCTGACTCTCGACGAGATCGAATCCGGACTCTACGTGACGCACAAGAACACGGGCCTCCGCTACAGCGTGGTGGACGCCGAGGACGACGAGGTCCTCCTCGCCCCCGAGCAGGACGGACTGCAGGACCTGACCGTCCCCCTCGACCTCTTTCGGAGCGAGTTCGTGGCGAGTGATCGCTTCCGTGCGCCCGGAGGACGTCGCGGCGGTCGCGGTCGACGCCGAACGCCGCAGGCCGGGACCGGGCCCGTCGCCGCCCCGTCGGGCCCCAAGAGCAAGGGCAAGATCAAGAAGATGGTCCGCGATCGCGGCTTTGGCTTCATCCGAGGCGACGACGGCAAGGAAGTCTTCTTCCACCGCTCCGGTCTGAATGCCGGCGACTACGACGGACTGAACGAGGGCGATTACGTCGAGTACGTCGTCCAGGAAGGTCCGCGCGGAGCGCGCGCCGAGCACGTTCGCCACACGACCGTCGAAGCGTAGGCCGTCTCCTCGGCGGCGCCGCTTGCCCGGCGCTCGTTCGGAGTCCACCCTCCCAGGATGGCCCGACCGAATCCCGCCGTCCTCGTCGACCCCGCTGATCTGACTCCTGCCTGGCTGAGCGACGCGCTCCAGAGCGCCGGGCACGACGTCGTCGTGTCCGCCTGTCGGAGCGAGTCCGTGGGCACGGGCCAGATGGCCCACAACGAGCGGATCTGGCTCGAATACGAGCGGAACGGCGCGGGCCTTCCGGCGACGATCGTCGGCAAGTTCCCCTCGCCGAACGAGGAGAGTCGCGCATCCGGAGCGCGGGGCGCCTACCGGTCGGAGACCCGCTTCTATACGGAGCTCGCTCCGGACCTCGCGGTCTGCGTTCCGGCCTGTCACTACGGGGCGGTCGCCGGGGACCAGGCGACGTTCACGCTGCTCCTCGAAGATCTCGCTCCCAAGGTCCAGGGCGATCAGATCGAGGGCGCGACCGACGACGAAATCGAGGCCGCCGTCCGGAACCTCGCCGGCCTGCACGCCCCGCGTTGGGGCGACGCGTCGCTCCGCACGATCGATTGGCTGGGTGGCGGTCTCGGCGACGAGCTCGTGACCTACGTACGGATGGGGACGCCCGTCTTCATCGAACGCTATCGCGACCGGCTCTCCGACGAGGACGCGGCCACGCTCCAGGCCTATGCCGACGGCGTCAAGAACTGGCTCGACCGTCGGCCGTCCACGCCGACCCTGGTCCACGGCGACTATCGACTCGACAACCTGATGTTCGAGACGACGCCTGCGGGCATTCGCGTCGCGGCGGTCGACTGGCAGACGCTCTCGGTCGGCTGCGGTGGGCAGGATCTCGCGTATCTGCTCGGCAACAGCGCGCCGCCCGAACGGCGCCGCGCGCACGAGGATCGGATGCTGGCGGCCTATCGCGAAGAGATGGCGCGGCAGGGCGTCGAGCTCTCCGCGGATCGGGTCCGGTCCGACTACGTCTACGGCACGTTCCAGGGACCGATGATCACCATGCTGGGCTCGCTCGGGGTCGGGCAGACCGAGCGCGGCGACACGATGTTCATGGCGATGGCCTCGCGCTCCTGCGCGCAGATCCGGGATACCGGCGCCCTCGACGTGATCGCGTGAGCGGATTCCGCGATCGGTCTCAGAGGAGCCCGCGCATCCCGTTCACGAAGAGGCCCAGCAGCGCGATCAGCGAGAGTCCGAAGCTCGCGGACCGGGCGGGGCCCCAGCCGGCGTAGTAGCAGGCCATGTGCGCCACGCGTCCGAGGACCCACGTGGTCGCCAGGCCGTTCGTCCAGGCCGCGTCCGCCCCGACCGCGACCGAGAAGATCGCGAGGAGCGTGAAGGCCGCGATCGACTCGTTCGTGTTCGCGTGGGCGCGGGTGGCGCGGAACAGGAAGTCCGTGGGGTCGGGCTCGATCGGGAGGCCCGGCGGGTGTCGCCTCCGGAGTCCGGCGACGTCGACGACGAGGAGCTGAAGGACCAGCAGGCCCCCGGCCAGTCCGAGGCAGACGATCGTCGTCCGATAGGCGTCGAAGGCGGCGGAAAGCATGCTCGTCCCCTCGCGTTCGCTTCGCGCCTAACCCGTGTAGCGATGGACGATCGGTAGGCGTCGTCCGCCGCCGAAGGCCTTCTCGGAGGTGCGGAGCACCAGCGGCGTCTGGCGACGTTTGTACTCGTTCCGGTCGAGGCGACGGAAGATGCCCTGGGCGACCTCGTCGGTCGTCCCGGCGGGCGTCTCGATCGAGGCAAAGCTTCGGCGACCTTCGATCGCCTGGCTGAGCACGTCGTCGAGGATCTCGTAGGGCGGGAGATCGTCCTGGTCGAGCTGGTCCGCCGCGAGCTCCGCGGAGGGCGGCTTCTCGATCGTCCCGATCGGGATCTTCTCACCGTTCCGATTGGCGTATCGCGCGAGGGCGTAGACGTCCTGTTTGTAGACGTCGCCCAGCACGGCGAGACCGCCCACGGTGTCGCCGTAGAGCGTGCAGTAGCCGACGGAGAGCTCGCTCTTGTTGCCGGTCGCCAGGACCAGCCGGTTCTCTTCGTTCGAGCACGCCATCAGGACGGCGCCGCGGATGCGGCTCTGGATGTTCTGCTGGGTCAGGCCGTAGTCGTCGCGCTCGCCGAAGAGCTGGCCGAAGACGCCGCGATAGGCCTCGTACATGGGCGCGATGTCCGCACGCCGGACCTCGATCCCGAGCAGCTCGCCCAGGCGGAAGGCGTCGGATATCGAGTGGTCCGAAGAGAACGGCCCGGGCATGGCCACGCCCAGCACGCGATCCGCGCCGAGTGCTTCGACCGCGAGGTATGCGGTCACCGCGGAGTCGATCCCGCCGGAGAGGCCGATGACGGCGCCGGGCGGCAGGTTCTGCTTCAGGAAATAGTCGCGGATGCCCAGGACGAGGCCGCGCTCGAGCTGGGCGACGGCTTCCAGGTCTTCGACTTCGCCGATCGGCGTGCCGGGCCCCGCCGGCAGCTCGCAGATCCCGAGGCCGGTCTCGAAGAGCGGCAGCGCCGAGTGGACCTGGCCGTTCGGTGTGATCACGCAGGAGCCGCCGTCGAAGATCAGCTCGTCGTTGCCGCCGACCTGGTTCACGAAGACGACCGGGCGGTCGGTCCGCGCCGCGACGTCCGCGAGCATCGTGCGCCGCTCCGCTGCCTTGCCGACGTGCCACGGCGACGCGGAGGGATTGAGGATCACGCCTGCGCCGAGCGCTGCGAGCTCTGCCGCGGGGTCGACGGGATAGGGTCGCGTCTGGAACCAGGTGTCCTCGCACACGGCGATGCCGATCGGCATCGAGAGACCCGGGACCTCGATCGGCGCACGGCCCTTCGCCTTCGCGAAGTAGCGCGTCTCGTCGAAGACGTCGTAGGTCGGGAGGAGCGTCTTGCTCTGGTGCGCCAGACGTCGCCCCTCGGCGAGCACGATCGCCGCGTTCTCGATCTCCTTCGGTCGCGCGTCGTCCGTCCGGCGCACGGCCCCGACGACGATCGCGATGTCCCGGCTCGCCTTCGCGAGCTCGTCGAGCTCCGCCAGCTGATCGTCGACGAAGCGGTCCCGCTCGAGCAGGTCCATCGGCGGATAGCCCGTGAGCGCGAGCTCGGGGAGCACCACCAGGTCCGCACCAGCGGAGGCGGCCCGCTCGGCGGCCTCCTGAGCGAGACGGCGGTTGCCCGCGAGGTCACCGACGGTCGGGTTGATCTGGGCGAGGGCGATCTTCATATGGCGGGGAGGATACCCCGCACGAAGCCGACTGCGCCCCGCCGCGAAGGCGCCCCCCGCGCCTATACTCGATCGCCCGATCAACCATCGCGTCCCACTTCACCGCCCAGCAGGATCCCGAATGCCCGCCTCCTCCGACGCGATCGTCGGCCCCGCCTCGAGCTTCTACATCTCCCAGCGCCTCCGTCTCCACTTCGTCGACTGGGGCTCGGAGGACAAGCCGCCGCTCCTCCTGGTCCACGGCGGCCGGGATCACGCGCGCAACTGGGACTGGGTCGCGCGGGCCCTGCGCGACGAGTACCACGTGATCGCGCCGGACCTGCGGGGCCACGGCGACTCGGACTGGTCGATCGGTGGGCAATACACCCTGCCCGAGTACGTCCTCGACGTCGCGCAGCTGATCGACGTGCTCGACCTCTCGCCGCTCCGGATCATGGCCCACTCGATGGGGGCCGCCGTGTCCCTCCAGTACGCGGGGATCTTCCCGGAGAACGTCCACAAGCTCGTGGCGATCGAGGGCATGAAGATTCCCGACGTGGTGGAGAAGCGGATGGAACGCCCCATCTGGGATCTGACCCGCGACTGGATCGAGGGCGTGAAGAAGTCGTCGAGCCGGACGCCCCGGCGCTATGCGACGATTGATGCTGCCGCCGAGCGGATGCAGGAAGAGAATCCCCACCTGTCCCAGGAGCAGGCGCGCCATCTGACGATCCACGGCGTCGCGCGCAACGAGGACGGCACCTTCAGCTGGAAGTTCGACAACGCGGCGCGGCCGCTCTTCCCCCAGCGTCTCGACCGGGAGCAGCGCGCGGAGATCTGGGAGCGGATCGACTGCCCGACTCTCCTCGTGCACGGCAACGAGTCCTGGCACGGCGATCCTTCGGCGGACGGTCGCGCCGACCGGATCGCGAAGAGCACCGTCGTCGGCTTCGACGACGCCGGCCACTGGGTCCACCACGACCAGCTCGAAGGCTTCCTCGAAGTCGCCCGCGACTTCCTTCGCGACTAGTTGTGGGACCTAAGCAGCTTGTTGACGGTATTCCCTGAGCCGCTGCATAGGCGTCTTCTTGCCGAGCGAGCGATGGGGTCGCTCATGATTGTAGTGCTTGACCCAGGGCCGCAAGCTTTCGGCACGCATGGCTG